>NZ_JBEZMA010000003.1:300275-320418 GCF_040652415.1 Streptomyces sp. NPDC048255 | reverse complement strand
GGCTTCGGAAGCGAGGCCTTGCGCCCGTTGGGACTCGTGGTGGAGGGGAGTGGTGCCGCGCAGGGGTGTCCCCGCAGGACGAGCGCGCAACCTGGCCTGATGGCGTCGGGTCGGGCTCAGTGCGCGAGCCGAGGAGACACCCCGGAGGGGCACCGCGGACCGACCCACCGACCAGGCCCGGGCGCAGCCGAACCGCACAGGGCGGGGCCCGGCGCAGCCGACCAGGCTTCGCCGGAGCCAAATCCAGCCCCGCCGGCGTTTGAGGCGCGGGGTCTGGGGCGGAGCCCCAGGGGGCCCAGGCGCAGCCGAACCAGCCCAGGCGCAGCCGAACCAGCCCAGGCGCAGCCGAACCAGCCCAGCCGCAGCCGAACCAGACTGCCGAGCCGCCCGCAGGGCAGACGTCACGTACACCCTCGCGGGAGCGACCTGGCGTGGCGGGAACTCCACGCGCCTCCCGGGAGTCGGATGCTATGCAGACAAAACCGGCCCCCCGGGGGAAGGCAGGAGCACGTGGACAACCGCACCACAGCCGGAGGCAGAGGCACCGCCCCACCGCCCCCGCCACCGGCCCCACCACCGGCACCCGCACCCGCACCACCACCGCCACCCACCCGCGGAGCCTTCGTCTTCAGCGCCGCCGACGAGGAGCGCCGCCGCGGCGTCCGCCGGATGAAGGCCACCGCGACCGGCCTGCTGGTCCTGGTCGCGCTGGTGTACGTCCTGGCCAAGTGGGCACAGAACGCCGGCGCCGGCCCCTGGGCCGGCTACGTCGCGGCCGCCGCCGAAGCCGGCATGGTCGGTGCGCTGGCGGACTGGTTCGCCGTCACCGCCCTCTTCCGGCGGCCGCTCGGCCTGCCCATCCCGCACACCGCGATCATCCCGACCAAGAAGGACCAGCTCGGCATCTCCCTCGGCGAGTTCGTCGGCGAGAACTTCCTCTCCTCCGACGTCGTCAGGGCCCGCCTCCACGCCCTCGGCATCGGCGGCCGCCTCGGGGCCTGGCTGGCCGAGCCGGCGCACGCGGACCGGGTCACCGCCGAGCTGGCGACCGCGCTGCGCGGCGCGCTGACCGTACTGCGCGATTCCGACGTGCAGGCGATCGTGGGCGAGGCCGTCACCCGGCGCGCCGAGACCGCCGAGATCGCGCCCGCCATCGGCAAGACCCTGGAGCGGGTCGTCGCCGACGGCGGCCACCACCGGGCCGTGGACCTCGTATGCGCAAAGGCGCAGGACTGGCTGGTCACGCACGGGGACTCGGTGATGGACGCGGTCCAGGGCGGGGCGCCCGGCTGGACCCCGCGGTTCGTGGACCGCAAGGTCGGCGACCGCGTGTACAAGGAGCTGCTCCGTTTCGTCACGGAGATGCGGGACATGCCGGAGCATCCGGCGCGCGGGGCGGTGGACCGATTCCTCAGGGACTTCGCGGCCGACCTCCAGTCGGACACCGAGACCCGGGCCCGCGTGGAGCGGCTCAAGTCCGAGCTGCTGGTGCGGGGCGAGGTGCAGGACGTGATCGCCTCCGCATGGACGGCCATCCGCTCGATGATCATCTCGGCGGCGGAGGACGAGCAGAGCGAGCTGCGCCTGCGGGTACGTGCCTCGCTGATCTCGCTCGGCGCGCGCCTGGCCACCGACGGCCGTCTCCAGAACAAGGTGGAGGGCTGGATCGAGGGCGCGGTGGTGTACGTCGTCACCACGTACCGGACCGAGATCACCTCGCTGATCACGGACACGGTGGCGGGCTGGGACGCCGAGCACACGTCCCGGAAGATCGAGGCCCACATCGGCCGTGACCTGCAGTTCATCCGGATCAACGGCACGGTGGTCGGCGCCCTGGCGGGCCTGCTGATCTATACGGTGTCCCGCGCGTTCGGGGCGTAGCCGGGGCGGCGGCCCCGGCACCCCCAGGCGGTGTCAGCCGCGGTCGGACACGGCCCAGGACGTCGCGGCGACGACCCCCGCCGCGCCGATGACGGCCGGCCACGCGCCGACCTTCTTGGCCAGCGGGTGCGCGCCGGCGAACCCGGCGAGGTACAGCGTCCCGAGCCCGGCCGCCGCGGGCACCCCGCCCCGCCGGTGCCATTCGCGGCCGGCGGCGATGCCGGCGGCGCCGAGGACGATGCCGCCCAGCGGCCGCTTCCCGGTCCACCGGGCGACGGCGTATCCGCCGAGCAGTCCGGCCGCCGCCACCACGGAACTGGGTACTCGCGCCATGTTGAACTCCCTGGTTCATCTAGTCCTGTTACCGGTCCTACGAGGCTAACGCGGACGCCTCGCCACCCGGCGGGCGCCCAGCGCTCCCAGCACGAGCACGGCCCCGCCGATCACGGCATCCGGCACCGCGTCCTGCACGGCGCGCGGCAGCAGCGCCACGACGCCCAGGACGAGAAGGAAGGCGAGCGCGCACCAGCCGGCCGCGCGAAGCAGTCTGTCCACGGCTGTTCAACGCGGCCGCCGGGATTCCCGACACGGAGGGCAGGGAGGGGATTTGTCGCACACTCTCCGGATCCGTGCGTTGTGTGCTCGTGGAACCCGAGGGGCATAAATTCAATCTCCCCACCCAAAGGGGAAAATCCCCACCCGACATCAGGAGCCAGGACATCGTGATCTGCTACGGACAGGCCGTCCTCGACCTCGCGGACGAACTGGTCGACGCCTACGCCGACGTCTTCTCCGCCCCGCCGTGGAACGAGGACGAAGAAACCATTCGCCAGTTCGCGGCCCGCCTCCCGGTCGACGCCCGGCGCCGTGGCTTCCGTACCGCGCTGGCCCAGTCCGCGACCGGCATCGACGGCTTCGCCACGGGCTGGATCACGCCGGCGACCTTCCCCAAGAACCGCGCGTACGCGCAGGTCGCGGCGCAGCTCGGCCCGGAACGCGTGCGGGAACTCCTGACCGGCGCCCTGGAGATAGACGAGCTCGCCGTACGGCCCTACGCGCGCGGGCGCGGCACCGGCCGGGACCTGCTCACGGAGATCACCGCCGACGCCCCGGACCGTCGGGCCTGGCTGCTGACCTCCCGGCTGGCCACCGACACCGTGGCCACTTACCGCCGCCTGGGCTGGCACGAGGTCCCCGCCCGCCCCGGCACCGAGACCGGCGTGATCGTCTTCCTCTCCCCGGACCACCCGAACCGCTAGGGGGCGTCCTGCCGATCGGGCTGGGCCCGCGGGCGCCCGGCACCGGGCCTCGCCATGTTCCTGCCGGTCACCGGTGCTTCGCATCGGCTCCCGCCTCGGCCTTGCGATGCAGTGCACGGGACCCCGCCGGGGCCGCCGGCCGGGCGCCGAGCCTCGGGCCTCGGGCCTCGCCATGTTCCTGCCGGTCACCGGTGCTTCGCACCGGCTCCCGCCTCGGCCTTGCGATGCAGGGCACCGGACCCGCCGAGGCGGCCCCCGGGCGCCCGGCGCTACTTCGCGGACACTCCCTGGGGTTCCGTGCAGCCCGCGGTAGGGCCGCCCCGCGGCGGGGCATACCCGCCGCATGATCACCACGCAGCAGCAGACCAGGGCCGCCCGCCGGCAGCTCAACCTGGCCACCCGCCACCAGCTCGTCACCTCCGGCGTCCCCGACGGCACGATCACCTCCCGCACCCGCCCGGGCGGCCCCTGGCAGCGCTTACTGCCCCGGGTCTACCTCCTGCAGACCGGGCCCCCGGACCACCGCCAACGCGCCCTCGCCGCCGTCCTGTACGCCGCCGAACCCGCCTCCGACCCCCTGTCCGGCGATACGGCCGCCCTCACCGGCGGCGCCGCCCTCGCCCTCCTCGGCGTCCGCGAGGCCCCGGACACCCCGGCCGACGTCCTGGTCCGCGCCCCGCGCCGGCTCACCGGCACCACGGAGGTCCGCCCGCTCCCGACCTCCCGCTGGCCCCGCACCATCACGGTGTCCGGCGTCCCGAGCACCCGCCCGGTCCGGGCCGCGGCCGACTTCGCCGCCCGCACCGAACACCCCGACCGGATCCGCTCGGTCCTCGCCCACGTCGTCCAGGCCGGCTGGTGCCACCCGCACGACCTGCACGCCGAGCTCCGCGCCTCCCGCCTCCTGGCCCGCCCCGCGATCCGCGCGGCCGCGGCGGAACTCATCGCCGGCACCCGCTCCCTCGCCGAGGCCCGCGCCCGCGACACCCTGACGGCGAGCGACCTCCCCGCCCCGCTGTGGAACGCCCGCCTCTACACCCCGGACGGCACCTTCCTGGCCAGCCCGGACGCCTACTGGCCCGACGAGGGCGTGGCCCTGGAGATCGACTCGGCGGAGTACCACTACACGCGCGACTCCTGGCACGCCACCCTCCGCCGCCGCCTGCGCCTGGAGTCCTACGGCATCCTGGTCGTCAGCGCGACCCCGTCGATGATCCGCGACACCCCGACGGAAGTCCTCTCAGCCCTCCGCACCCTCCTCACCCTCACCACCCCCCGCCCCACCCCACCCACAGCCACAGCCCGCGGCCACCAACAACTCACCCTCTTCCCGAACGCCGGCTGATGCCCGGGGTGGGGAGTGTCCGGAGTGGTCCAGGCGATGCCTCACACTGGTTGAGGTCGTTGTCAGTGGGGTCTGTCACCCTCTGTGATAGCTGGTGGCACAGGGCACCAGCGGGGTACGTGTTCGAAGGAGGGTGCATGACCAGCACTGAGGCTGATTTCACCTCGATTGAGATCTGTGCTGGAGCCGGCGGTCAGGCCATTGGACTGCATCAGGCCGGTTTCAGGCACCTAGCGCTCGTAGAGATCGACACGCATGCGGTGGCGACCCTGCGGGCGAACATCGACGCGCAGCCTGAGTGGAGCTGGGAGAAGGAGCACTGCGATCTCCTCCCCCCGACGGACGTCAAGCTCTTCGAACCCGCCAGAGACCTGGACAAGAGCGGCGAGCTGCTGCGGCGGGATGGCCTCGACCTTCTGGCCGGCGGAGTTCCCTGCCCGCCGTTCTCACATGCCGGCAAGCAGCTCGGCAAGGATGATGACCGTGATCTCTTCCCGCGGATGCTGGACCTTGTCGAGCAGCTGAAGCCCCGCGCGGTGATGATCGAGAACGTGCGCGGGATCATGGATCCGAAGTTCTCCGACTACCGCGACTGGATCCTGGCCAAGCTGCAGGGCGGCAACTACCGCGAAGAAGACGGACGCGAGGCCCATGACAGAGGCCTTGGCTACACGGTGTGCAAGTGGGGTGTGCTGGAGGCGAGTGACTTCGGGGTACCGCAGCTGCGTCCGCGCGCGATTCTGGTCGCAATCCGCGATGACGTGCTCAAGGATCTGAAGTACGAGTGGCCGTCGCCCACGCACGAGGACCCGGTGAGCGTGGCAGCTGCGCTTGAGGAGACCATGCGCGAGCGGTACGAGCGCTACTACGACGGTGCCTACGGGGAACTCGCTCGCAACAAGTACGAGACGTGGCTAGGGAAGGCCAAGGACCGTGACGCCGAGCTGAAGGGCAAGGGGGGCGGTATTGCGCCCACGCTCGTCGGCGGCTCCAAGAAGCACGGAGGGGCTGACCTCGGCCCGAGCCGGGCCAAGGCGTCCTGGAGGCAGCTCGGCGTCTCCGGACTCGGCGTTGCCAATGACATCGCCACCTGCGAGAAGAAGGAATCCCAGGGCAGGGATCTTTTCGGGCCCGACGGGCCGATGCTCACGGTCGAGCAAGCGGCGATCATTCAGGGCTTTCCACGGGGCTGGCAGTTCACTGGCGGCAAGACCGCGCAGTACCGGCAGGTGGGCAATGCCTTCCCGCCGCCCGTGGCCGCGGCGGTCGGCAAGTCGATCATCGAGGTCCTCAAGGCTGCTCGCGAGCGAGACCGCGGGCAGTCGTAGTCAGGCCGTGCCCGCACCGGTTCCGCGGGCACGGCGCTTTTCCACCTCGGCCGCGATCCGGACCGCGCAGTCGGCAGCGGCTTCGTGTTCCCAGAACCTGAGCACCGTCCAGCCGGCTTCCCGCAGGCGCTGGTTGGTGTCCCTGTCGCGGGCCATATTCCCGGCGACCTTCCCGGACCAGTAGCCAGGGTTCGTCTTCGGAGGGACATAGTGCTCGGGGCAGCCGTGCCAGTAGCAGCCGTCGATGAACACGGCCACCTTCGCCGGCCCGAAGACGATGTCGGCGGTCCGGCGAAGGTTCTTGACGGGCCGCACTGCTACCCGGTAGCGCAGCCCCCGAGCGTGCAGCATGCTTCGAATGAGCCGTTCCGGCTTGGTATCGCGGCTTCGGATCGCCTGCATGTTCCGGCGCCGCGCCGCTGATGAAGCCCATGACCCTTCGGGCGGCTCCCAGGGATCGCTCATCTCTCAGCCCTCCGCCGCGGTGGATGCCGTGTGCGCGGGAAGGAGCGGCGCCGTGATCACAGGGTCACCGCTCTCAGCCAGGGTCCAGGAGTGTCCGTCGATCACGGCGCATGGCCTGCTGTCTCCCGGCACGCTGCGGACGACACGAGCGCTGACGAAATCGCCCTCCTGCGGCACCGGCAGGGCGAGCTGCCGGGCGATTTCCTGATGTGCCCGATAGTCGCCCATGATGATGATTCCCTCACGGCGGAGCGAGGACCTGGCACCTCCATTTCCGCGGACTCGTTTCATGTAGTCCTTCTGCTGCGCTACGGTGCGCACGACGTTCCGTCCGATCCGTCGGCGCTGAGCACGCCGGAACAGCTCATTGAGCTTGGCTTGACCGGACTTCTGGGCGAACACCGCCTCGCGGTCAGCGGCGTCCATGTGGAGCAAGGTGTTCTCGGGAAGCTCCGCATCGCGCCAGAGCCAGACGATTCTCGTGCGGTGTTCCGCCTTGATGGTCAGCTTCATGTCCCGGTTGCTTCCTCCGTTGAGCAATCCGGGAGCGATCCGGAGCAGGCCGGCGCTCCAGCGGCTCTGGTAATCGTCGGCCCAGACGAGCAAGCACAGGTGCCCCACGGCTTCCGGGGGGATCATCCAGCCACCGAACTGCTGTGAGTACTTGCAGTCGACCTCCGCGCCGGCGATCCGGTAGTCCATGTCGATGCCGTCCTCGAACGCGAACTCGCGCTGGAGGTTGATCTCGACGACCGTGCCGGCGTGGGTCTTCTCCGTCTTGAACAAGGACTTCCAGTCGTACCGGCCGGTGACTTCACCGTGCAGCAGCTGGTCGATCGTGTCCCTCAGCACGGTGGCGAACCGCTGGCCTGCGGGGTCCAGCCGGCGCAGCTGTGCGTGGACCAGGGCCAGTTCGGGGTCTTCCTGGGGCAGTGCCTGGTCCTGGATGGCTAGGGCGGCGGAGACATCGGGCGACAGCAACGAGACCACCTGTCTGGCGAGGGGCCGTCTCAAACAGCCGACCGCTGGATGACAGCGAGTTTACCGGCGGACAGGCCGCGTGCTCGGTCCGCCCACGGGTATCAGGTGCCAGCTCCGAGCACCAGGCCGAGCAGCAGGATCGCCAGGGTCAGGGTCCCGGCGAACGCAACGGATCCCATGATGATCGCCCCCGCGGCCGACCGGTTGTCCCACCGCGCCAGCGCGACGGCAGCTCCGGCGACGATCAGAGCGAGCACCACGGCGATGGCGATCGTGAGAAACAGCACCGACATCGAGATGTTCAGCATGGAACGGTCAACTCCAGTGAAAGTGATGAGGAAGGTGTAGGCACAGGGCTTCCTGTCCGGCACCCGGGCAGGAAAGAGGGGCGGAACGGCGAGCCGTCGTTGCTCCGCGTCGCCGGATTACCGGCAGAGGTGATGGTGCGCAGGCTGGTCCCGCTGGCTGCGGCTGTCAGTTCCCTCCCTGGGGCAGGGCGGCGCGCAGGACGAGTTCGGCCTGGCCGGTGAGGTCGGCGCGGATCAGAGTGATCGCCAGCCGCATGGTGTCTTCGTGTCCGCGCTCGCGACCACCGAGCAGGAGTGCTTCCCCGAGCGCGGAGTGTTCGCTGGCGTACAGGTCGGCGGCCGCGGTGCAGAGTTCCTCGTCGGTGAGCGCCTTGCTCGCCGACCAGGCGATGCCGATGACACCTCGGCGGTCACCAGCGGACTGGGCCGCGAGCAAGGCGCCGATGGTTTCCCCGACCTTTCCGTTTCCGCTGCTGCGCCGGTCGTGTGCCGGTCTCTGCGCCAGAACCGTGCCGGACGGGCTCGACGGGGTGGACGTGATGCGGGAGAACCGTTCCGCCGCGCAGATGTCGCTGCTCTGCGGTGACGAAACGAGGTTGGCCTTCCGCTGCGCCGCGGACTTCCGCAGCCGTTCGAGGTGCTCCAGCCGGACCGGGACACCTCTGGCGCTGCGGATACGGAGCACCGCACCGTAGATCGTGTGGAGCGTTGCTGCAGACGGCACGCGGCGCCCCGTCCAGTAGTTGGACAGGGAGCTCAGAGGGATGCCGAGGTGCTTGGCCCGCGCCCCCTGCTTGGTCATGGGCATGGTGGATATGAGGTTACGGAAGCTCGTGACGTATTCCTCCCGTGCCGGACTGCAGTCGGGCCAATAGGCGCTGCCGACCTGCCCTGCAAGGGCCATGGATCCTCCTTGGCCTAGAGATTGACGGAGGATCAGTCTTTCGTGATCACCGGCTGGGGGCCAAGCGGCATTTCCCCGCAATTTGCGGCTAGGTGTTTGCGGTAAGCGCGTCCTCTGGGGGGACGTGTTTGCGTTTCATACGATGCGTCGCCGTGAACCTGTTTGCGTTACGGCGCAAACATCCGAATGGGCTTGATCCGCATGGTGGGCTGCCCGCCAGAATGGGAGCTCTGCTGCTGAGTGCGGGGCTGGGAACGACCAGTCGGTGAACGCTATTAGGGGATGAATCGTGACCATTGTGGATATTCCGTCGTGGCGTAGTGGGCAGTTCTCGACGATGGTCCGTTGTGCGCTCTGGCTGGTCACCGAGGTCGGAGTGGGGGAGGTCTTCACGAAGACCCAGCTGCGGGAGGCGTTCCCGGAGACGTCGCAGATCGACCGCCGTATGCGCGATCTCCGGGACCGGGGCTGGCGCATTGCCACCAACAGGGAGGACATCACGCTCACTCCGAGCGAGCACCGTTTCGTGGAGATGGGGGCGGAAGTCTGGAAGCCCGGGCAGTCGAGGGTGAAGCCGGCTGCTGTGGTGTCGGCCCCACAGCGGCGTGAGATCCTCGACCGTGACGATCACCTGTGCCGTGTGTGCGGGATCGCGGCCGGCGAGGCGTACGACGGCGGCGTAGAAACCGCTCAGCTGGACCTTGCGCGCAGGGAGGTCATCCATCCCCGCGGTATGGCCGTCGAGCTGGTGACCGAGTGCCGCCGGTGCCGGATCGGGGGCCGCGGCCGGCAGACCGATGTCGCCGGCGTACTCGGCCGCCTGGAGCAGATGAGCCAGGTGGAACGGGAGCACCTTGCTCAGTGGGTGACTGAGGACCGCAGGGACTTCAGCCTGCTGGAGCGGCTGTGGGGGGAGTACCGGAGCCTGCCGGCGGAGTCGCGCGAGGCGGTTCGCCAGGCACTTGAGCGGCGGCCGTAGCAAGTGCCTGCGGGATGGCCGACAGAAAGACGGGCGGACGCCCGAGTCAAGGAGATCTGTAGATGCTGAACCTCAATCTTCCTCCGGACGCCGCGGAGAACGCAGAGTTCGTCGCACGCCGGCTCAAGGAACAAGCGGATGTCGACGGCGTCCGGGAGACCGTAACCGTCGACTGGAACGGCCGGCCGCTTCACGTGGGCGTGATCGACGTGCCCCTCCGCTCCCTCTACTACAACCCGGCGACGCACCGGATCAGGGCGCAGCGGGGACATGACCCGGATGTCGCACGCGTCCTGGAGGAAGACCCGTGGTGCCCGGAGAGCCAGGAGTACCTGCACCGCCTGCTCGTGGGCAAGCCGGCCAACCCGGACGAGATCGATCCCGACTTCGAAGCCCTGACGGAAAGCCTCAAGTCCGTCGACCAGCAGGAACCGGGGCTGATCACGCATGAGGGGATCCTGGTCAACGGCAACACCCGCGCAGCCGCGCTCCGGCAGCTGAAGCGTCCGTCGATCCGCGTCGGCGTGCTGCCTCCGTCTTTCACCTGGGAAGACATCAACGCGGTCGAACTGGCCCTGCAGCTGCGGCCCGACGAGCGCCGCGACTACTCCTACATCAACCGCCTGATCGCCATGGAGGAGCAGGAGCTGATGGGCCGTGATGCAGCGGACATCGCGCGCGCCTTCCACGTCCAGCTCAAGACCTTCAAGCAGGAACGCTGGATCCTGAGCGTGATCAGGGACATGATCGACCGCAGCCACACCCCCGAGGGGGCTCAGCTGGCGCTGTCCGACTTCGAAGGGCACCAGGAGAACCTCAAGGAGCTGCACCGCACCTACATGAGGGTGGCGGCTGCCAGCCAGGAGCGCGCCGAGCAGGTCAAGGAAAACAGGATCGTTGCCATCCTCCTCGACTTCGCAAAGACGAAGACGCGCCTCATCGATGCGGAATTCCAGTCGGACTACCTGGCAGGCAACCTTCCGGGCCTCCTGATCGCAAGCCCTGACGAGGCGCCGGCAGCTGTGGCGATCCCCGGTCTCGGCGTTTCGGTTCCCGCCGATTCGGATCCCGTCAGGCAGGCCCGTGCGGTGACGAACCAGGTACTGCAGTCCAGGGCCTCAGAATCGGCCCGTCATCTCTCCGTCGAGATGCGGGAAGCCGCGCAGAGGGCGGTGGTAGAGGCACGCCGGGGGATGCGCCGTGCGCTCGATGAGGCGGAGCGCGATGACCGGCTCAAGCGTGTACGGCAGACCACCGCGGAGAGGCTGGACGACGCCCGCGCCGCGATCGACCAGAGTGTCGACGACCTCGTGCAGGCTCTGGGCAAGGACAGCCTGGACGAGGACAGCTTCGACAGCGCGCTGCTGCGGTTGAAGGGCAGCCTGACGAAGCTGGCGCGCCAGGCCAGCCGTGGGGTGGCCAAGCCCGGGCACGGCGTCAACTGGCTGATCAAGGCGAGCGAGGGCTGAGCGTGCTCGACACGGGGGTACCCTCGCTCCGGCTGGGTTTCGACGAGACCAGGACGAAGGTTGTTTTCAGGGCCCTTCCAGGGGGTCAAGGCCATCTGGTCAGGCTGGTCGCCCGGTTCAACAGCGGCAGTCAGCGGGGAAGCCTCGCTGCGGAGGTGGACCTCGAGGACTTCCTGTCCCGTCTCACCCTTCTCAGTCACTGGCACGATCCGTCCGGTGTGTCCTTCGCACCGGACCTCAAAGAGCTCGCCGAGGCATCCGTCCGGGATGCCCAAGCGGTCGAGGCGCGCCTCACGGCTGGCAGCCGGGGCCAGGACGTCACGGGAACGGTTGCCGTCTCCGCCGTCCCCGGGCTGTTGGGAAGTGCCTGGATAGCGCCCGTCACGGACTTCCAGACGCGGGACATCGCGAAGCTGCTGTCGCTCACGCACGGGGCAAACTTCAGCGTGCCCGGCGCCGGCAAGACCCGTACGGCTCTGGCCGTGTACGCGGCTCTGCGGGAGTCCGGATCGGTGCGGCGCATGCTCGTCGTCAGCCCCAAGTCGGCGTACGAGGCGTGGCGCGACGAGGCAGCTCTGTGCTTTTCCGAGCCTCCGGCGGTGCGTGTCTTCAAACGCTCGCCCGACAACGACGCGGAGATACTGCTCGTCAACTACGAGAGGCTGAGCCGCTACCAGACGGAGCTCGCGGACTGGCTCAGCACGGGGCGCACCATGATGGTGCTGGATGAGGCCCACCGGATGAAGCTCGGAGTCCGGGGAACGTACGGAGCCACCTGTATGGCGCTGGGTCCGCTGGCCAGCCACCGGCTGATCCTGACAGGCACGCCAGCGCCGAACGGCGCCAAGGACCTGGAGAGCCTGCTGTCCTTCGTGTGGCCAGGTCACGGGAGGAGCGCAGTGGACAGGGCCGTGGCCGGCGGAGACCTCGCCCACGCGAGCAGGGTCCTGCGGCCGCTCTTCACACGCACGACGAAGAACGAGCTGGGTCTGCCGCCCGTTGACGTCCGGGTGAAGTACGTAGAGCTTCCAGCAGCGCACCGCAAGCTGTACTCGGCGCTGCGCAACCAGCTCACCGGGCTGGCCGCCAGAGAGCAGGAGGAGTTCACCAGACTGGGCAAGGTCCTCGTGTACCTCATGATGGCCAGCACGAACCCGGCGCTGCTGGATACGGGATCGGACCGCTACGAGCCGCTGCCGTTCTACGTGCCCCCCCTGCGTCCCGCGGATGGTCTGCCTCTGAAGGAGCTCATGAGGGACCTGCCCCGGTACGAGAGCTCACCCAAGTACGAGGCCGTTCTGCAGACGGTCTCCGACAATGCCCGAGCCGGACGGAAGACCCTCGTGTGGTCCACCTTCGTCAGGAACCTGACCACCCTCGCGGGGGCACTGGGCAGGTACAGGCCGGCCGTGGTGCACGGCGGAACGCTGGACCGGGACGAGGAGATCCGCAGGTTCCGCGAAGACCCTGACTGCATGGTCCTGCTGTCCAATCCCGCGACGCTGGGTGAAGGCATCAGCCTCCATCACGTGTGCCACGACGCGATCTACGTGGACAGGGACTTCGCAGCAGGCCGGTTCTTGCAGAGCCTGGACCGGATCCACAGGCTGGGGCTGGCCGCGGATACGCAAACACGCGTCACGGTGCTTCTCGCACGCGGCACCATCGACGGCATCGTCCACGACCGGCTCGGTCACAAACTGGAGTTCATGGGCAAGATCCTGGATGACCCGCTGGTGCAGGAGCTGGCGGACCCGGAGGAGGACCTCACCCCTTGGGGTATGGACGCCGCGGACCTCCGTGCCCTGATCCGCCACTTGGACCAGCCGTCCGGATGACCACCCGGATGGCCCGCCCGCTCACCCAGACCCCTGACACCCTGGGCCGCCTACGTTGCCCCGTGGCACTCGTTGTACGGCTTGCCTGAGGTGCACCAGCAGGGGGACGTGGGGGTGGGGGGCCAGGGGGTGGCTCTGCCGCGGGCGGCCAGGGTGGTGGCGTATTCGGCCAGGAGGGACGGGGAGGCCGGGGAGGTCTTCTCCGAGGCGGCGAAGGCCTCGTAGGAGGGGACGCTCGCGGTGACGATGCCGAGGTTGGTCGTGCCCGAGGCGGCGAGGGCGCGGAGGGAGGACTCCACGGCCAGCAGGTGGGCCTCGTGCGTGGGGTACTCGGCGGCGAGGGTGGGGTAGCTGGTGAGGAGCTCCGCCAGCTCGCGCGCGGGCCAGTGCAGGATCGCCACCGGGAAGGGGCGGGAGAGGGCCGCGCGGCGGTCGCCCAGTTCGGCGCGCAGGCGGGCGATCTCGGCGCGGAGTTCCGCAGGGTCGTCGGAGCCCAGGGCCCAGATGCGCTTCGGGTCGTGGAGTTCGTCGAGGGGGATCGGGCCGATGTGGCGGGTGTCGGCGACCATGTCCCAGTCGTCGTGCGGGCGCCCGAGGAGGCGGCGGACCCGGTGGCGGCCCGTGAGCAGGGCCGTCGTGGCCGGGGTGAGGGGGGCGTCCTCCGTGATGAGGAGGGTCGCGGCCTCGGTGAAGCACTCGTGCGAGGCTTCCAACTCGTCGTGGGCTTCCAGGGCTTCCGCGATGACCTCCCAGGGCGCCGGGTCCTTGGGGGCCGCGGCGCGGATGCCCGAGATCAGGGCGCGGGCCTCGGGCTCGTGGCCGTACTCCCAGAGGTTCGCCGCCTGCAGGGCCTTGATCAGCTGCGGGTCGGCCGGGGAGGAGGAGAGGAGTTGGTCGTACAGGGTGCTCGCCCGATCGCGTGCGTCGGCCAACTCGAGGTGGGCCGCGGCCTGGAGGAGCAAGGGCTCCTGGTCCTCGGGGTAGCGGGTCGCCGTGCGGATGAGGCGCTCGGCTTCGGCGATGTGCTCGGCAGGCGTGTCGGGGCGCATGGTTCACACCGTACTGCTGCTGGTCAGTTGGCGGGGGAGGACTTAAGGTGCGGGCCGTGCGAGATCGCGTACCCGTGGTGGTGCAGGGGGGCGGCCGGCGGGCGCGCCGGGCCGGCCTCGCGGGCTTGCTGTGGGTGTGCGCCGAAGTGATCACCACGCTGGGCGTGGTGGTGGCGCTGCTGGTCGTCCACCAGGTGTGGTGGACCAACCGGCAGGCCTTCGCCGCCGCGCAGGAGCAGGTCGAGGCCCTGGAGCGGGAATGGGGCGGGGGGCGGGGAGGGGGGCTCGATGAGCCATCGCCGGATTCCTCTTCCTCCTCTGCGTTCCCTTCGCCGCCCGTGCCGTCCGATTCCGGTGGGGCGGTGGACTCCGGGCCGTCTCCGGCGCCCGCGGGGACCACGGGCCCGCGGCCGTCCGCTCGTCCCGCCCCGCCGCCGGCCGGCACGGAGAAGGCGTACGCCGTGCTGCGCATCCCGCGGCTGGGGCTCGCCGTGCCCGTCGCGCAGGGGATCGACAAGCGGGCCGTACTCGACAAGGGGTACGCCGGTCAGTACCCGGGGACGGCGCAGCCCGGGGCGGCGGGGAACTTCGCGCTGGCCGGACACCGCAACACCCACGGCGAGCCCTTCCGCTACATCAACCGCCTGCGCGCCGGGGACGAGCTGATCGTCGATGTGCGGGGGCGCCGGTACGTCTACGTGGTGGGCCAGATCCTCAGCGAGACCAGCGAGCGGGACACCGGGGTGATCGCACCCGTGCCGCGGAGCCTGGTGAAGCCGGACCACGGGTACAGCGAGCCCGGCGCGTACATCACGCTCACCACGTGCACGCCCGAGTACACCTCCAAGTACCGGCTGGTGGTCTGGGGAACCCTCAAGTCCTGACTCCCTGCCCGTTGTCAGTGGGCCGGGCTACCATTCGACGCATGGCCCAGCTGACCGCTCTCGTGTCCACCCGCACCGCGCGGGTGCGAGCGCTGGCCATGCTGCTGTCGCTGGTGCTGCTCGGGGGAGTCCTCGCGCTGTTCGCCGGGGAGGGTGGGCTGGGGGCCCTCGTGGTCGCCCTCGCGGCCACCGTCGCCGTGGGCGCCGAAGCACTGGCCGCCGCCGCACGTCTGGTACGGCCCGTGCCGCCGCACCGCATACGCACCGCGATCCGTGATCGCGAGCAGCGCACGGCGTTCCTGCCGCAGCGCGATCCTGATGCCTCGGGCCGGTCGCGGCCCAGGGCGCCCGGCCGTCTCGTCCTGACGGCCGCGTAGGGGCGCCCACTTCTTCCGCCTTTCCCTGTTGTCGCCCCTCGCGGGTCGTCACGCCGAAATTGCGTTCTTTCGACGTTCGACGAGACCCTTCGGAGGGCCCGCGTGTCCGTTTTCACCCATCTTGTTGTCGAGTTGGGCCGGCTCCTTGAGCCGGTACTGGCCGAGTCCGCGACCGCTGCCGCGATCGTGCTGTTCACCGTTCTCGTACGGCTCCTCCTGCATCCGCTGAGCCGTGCCGCCTTCCGGGGCACGACTCCGGTGGCGGGGTGCCTGCCGGTGCTGTTGCAGCTGCCGGTGTTCTTCGTGATGTACCAGGCGTTCACCTCCGCCGACGAGCTGCTCGGGGAGCGGCTGTTCGCCGCGCCGCTGGGGGCCCGGTGGACGGACGCGCTGGGAGATGGGGGCCTCTTCGGCGGGCAGGGGCTGGTGTTCCTCGGGCTGTTCGCGGCCATCGCGGCGGTCGCCGCCTGGAGCGCGGTACGGGGGCGGCGTACGGCCAAGGCCGCAGCGGCGGAGGCTGCCGAGGCCAAGGTCAATGCCGGGACCAAGGCCAAGGCCGCGACCAAGGCCAAGGCCGGGACCAAAGCCAAGGCCGCGACCAAGGCCAATGCCGGGACCAAGGCCAAGGACCCGGCCGGTGCGGTGGCCGAGCTGAGTGCCGAGCAGCAGGAGGTCATGCGCAAGCTGGGCGGCGTACTGCCCCTGCTGTCGTTCGGGACGCTGATCACGGCCGCCGTGGTGCCGCTCGCCGCCGGGCTGTACCTGCTCACCACCACCGCCTGGTCGGTGGCGGAGCGGGCCTGGCTCCAGTACCGCAAGGAGCGGACGGACCGGAAGGGGCGGAAGGATCGCACGGAGCAGGGCGAGCGGGAAGTGGACGGAGTGGCGTGTTCCAGTCTGTGAACAGGGTCTTGCGGATTGGGCGGACTTCTTGGAGGATCAACCAATCCTCCGATGGCCGCAACCCATCGGCCGGCCCTGGGCTCGCCCATGGGCCGACCACCCACGACCACGGGAGAATGCCCATGAAGCTGCTGCGTGTCGGACCCGTCGGGTCGGAGCGCCCCGCGCTGCTCGACCAGGACGGGATCCTGCGGGACCTGTCCGGCCTGATCACGGATGTGGACGGCGCCCTGCTCGCCGACGACTCCGCACTGTCCCGGGTACGGGAAGCGGCGGCCTCCGGTGAGCTCCCGGCCCTGGACGCGGAAGGGCTGCGCATCGGCGCGCCCGTCGGCCGGATCGGCAAGATCGTGGGCATCGGGCTGAACTACTTCGGGCACGCCAAGGAGATCGGCGCCGAGCCCCCGGCCGAGCCGATCCTCTTCCTCAAGGCCGCGGACACCGTGGTCGGCCCCGACGACACCGTGCTGATCCCGCGCGGCAGCGTGAAGACCGACTGGGAGGCCGAGCTCGGCGTCGTCATCGGCAGCACCGCCCGCTACCTGGCCTCCGCCGAGGAGGGCCTCGCGCACGTCGGCGGGTACGCGCTGGTCAACGACGTCTCGGAGCGCGAGTTCCAGATCGAGCGCGGCGGCACCTGGGACAAGGGCAAGAACTGCGAGACCTTCACCCCGATCGGCCCCTGGCTGCTGACCGCCGACGAGGTGGCGGATCCGCAGGTCCTGGACGTGAAGCTGTGGGTCAACGGCGAGCTCAAGCAGGACGGCAACACCGCGGACCAGATCTTCCCGGTCGGCGAGGTCGTGCGCTACCTCAGCCAGTTCATGACCCTGTACCCGGGCGACGTCATCGTCACCGGTACGCCCGGCGGCGTGGCCATGGGCCAGCCGGAGCCGAAGCCGTACCTGCGGGCCGGTGACGTCGTGGAGCTGGAGATCGAGGGCCTCGGCCGTCAGCGCCAGGAGTTCAAGAGCGCGTAGTCGCGCGTCATGCGTCATGCGTCACGCGTGGCAAGGGAAGGAAGGGGCGGGGCTGCCATCGGCGGCCGCGCCCCTTCCTTCCGTTTCGGCGTCTTCCTTCCGTTTCGGCTTCCGTCTCCGATTCCGTTCCGCTTCGGTGCGGCGGTCGGGGATCAGGAGCCGATCTCGACGGCCACCCCGTCACGGGAGGACCTGCGGGCGGCCTCCAGTACGTCGAGGCAGTGCGCGGCCTCCAGCGCGGTGACGGGCGCGGGCCCGCCCTCGCGCAGGGCGGCGGCCACCGCCGCGTAGTACGCCGGGTAGTCGCCGTGTTCGGTCGGCACCGGGGTCCCGCCGCCGGTCAGCGGGGACTCGCCGGAGCCCAGCCGGCCCCACATGTGCGGGGGCTCCTCGCCCCACAGCACGTCCGTGCGCGGCCGCAGCCCCTCGCGCAGGGCGCCCTCCTGCGGGTCGAGCCCGTACTTCACGTACCCGGCCCGGGAGCCGAGGACGCGCATTCGCGGACCCAGCTGGGCGGTGGTCGCGCTGACGTAGAGGTGGGAGCGGACGCCGTTCGCGTGGGTGACGGCGATGAAGGTGTCGTCGTCCGTCTCGGCGCCGGGGCGGCGGGTGTCGGTCTCCGCGTAGACCCGTACGGCGGGGCCGAACAGCACGAGCGCCTGGTCCACGACGTGGCTGCCGAGGTCGTACAGCAGGCCACCGATCTCCTCCGGGGCGCCCGATTCGCGCCAGCCGCCCTTGAGCTGCGGGCGCCAGCGCTCGAAGCGGGACTCGAAGCGCTGGACCTCGCCGAGTTCGCCGTCCGCCAGGAGGCGGCGCAGGGTGAGGAAGTCGTTGTCCCAGCGGCGGTTCTGGAAGACGGACAGGAAGGTGCCGGTCCGCTCGGCGAGGGCGGAGAGCTCGCGCGCCTCGGCGGCGGTCGCGGCGAGCGGCTTGTCCACGACGACGGGGATGCCGGCGGTGAGGGCGGTGGTGGCGAGCGGGACGTGGGTCTTGTTGGGGGAGGCGATCACGACGAGGTCGAGCGCGCCCTCCTTGCCGCCGGCATCCCCTGCGCGGTCCCACAGCTCGGCCGCGGACGCGGCGATGCGGACGTCGGGGAACTCGGCGCGGGCCTGCGCCTGCCGGGCGGGGTCGGAGGTGACGACCGTGTCGAGGACGAGCCCTTCGGTGGCGGCCACGAGGGGGGCGTGGAAGACGGAACCGGCGAGGCCGTAGCCGATGAGGCCGACGCGGAGCGGGGAGGCGGGGGCGGTGACGTTCATGGCGACCACTTTGGCAACAGTGTTGTCAAAGTGCAAGGAAGGTGGACAATGGGCAGGTGAACAGGGGTAGCGGGGAGACGCGCGGCGGGGTGAACCTGCCGGCGCTGCGCGGGTACAACGAGGCGCTGTTGCTGGATCTGCTGCGCGGCGCCGGACCGTCCGGGCTGGGCCGCGCCGAGCTCGCCGCCCGTACGGGTCTCACCCCGCAGGCCGTCAGCAAGATCATGGTGCGGCTGGGCGCGGAGGGGCTGGTCGCCGAGGCGGGCCGGGCCGCGTCCACCGGCGGCAAACCGCGCACCCTGCTGCGGCTCGTACCCGGAGCCCGCCACGCGGTCGGCGTGCACCTGGACCGCGACGAGCTGCGGGCGGTACGGGTGGACCTCGCGGGCGCGGTCGTCAGCGAGAGCGCGGGCCCGCTGGACTTCGGGGCGGGGCCGGACGCGGTGGTGGAGGCGGTCGTACGGGCGGTCCTGCGCGTCTGCGATCCCGCCGGGCCGCCGCTGCTGGGCGTGGGCGTGGCCGCGCCGGGGCCGTTGGACCACCGGGCCGGGGTGATGGGACGGGTGACGGGCTTTCCGAGGTGGGAGGGGTTCCCGCTGCGGGAGGTGCTGGAGGGGAGGCTGGGCCTGCCGGTCCTCCTGGACAAGGACACCAACGCGGCCGCAGCCGCCGTTCCGCGCGCCACGCCCCCTGCCGCCCCTGCAACCGCGCCGGGCCCGCCGCCGGTCCCCGGCCCCGCCCCGGCCGCAGCCGCGTCCGGCCCCGCGCCGGGCTCGCCCGTCCCTGGCTCCGGCCCGGCGCCCGGCTCCGTCTCCGTGCCGGGCTCCGGATCCGCTTCCGCGGCGGGCTCCGGCTCGGCGCCCGGCTCCGTGCCGGGCTCCGGATCCGCTTCCGCGCTCGGCTCCGACCCGGCGCCCGGCTCCGACCCGGCGCCCGGCTCCGACCCGGCGCCCGGCTCCGACCCGGCGCCCGGCTCCGCGGCCGGATCCGGCCCCGCACCGGGCTCCGGCTCTGCCAAGGCGGGCGGCTCTGCCGCAGCTCCGTCGGGCCCCGGCCCTGACCCGACGCCCGGCTCCGCCGCCGGATCCGGCCCCGCGCCGGGCTCCGGCTCTGCCAAGGCGGGCGGCTCTGCCACAGCTCCGTCGGGCCCCGGCCCTGACCCGGCGCCCGGCTCCGCCGCCTCCGCGCCGGGGGCATCCGTCTACCTGCACGTCGGCACCGGGCTCGGCGCCGGGCTGTGCCTGAACGGCGAGGTCTACCGGGGTGCCCGCTCGGCGGCGGGCGAGTTCGGCCACCAGGTGCTCCAGTTGGACGGCCCGCCCTGCCGCTGTGGGGCGCGCGGCTGCGCCGAGGTGCTGTGCCTGGCGGCGGTGGCCCGGGGGGACCTGGCTGAGGCCGCGCGGATCCTCGGCGAGGGCGCGGCCAACCTGGTCGCGCTGCTGGACGTGGAACGCGTCTTCCTCGGCGGCCGTGTGGTGGCGGCGGCCCCGGAGGTCTTCGTGGCCGGGGTCCGCGCCGTCCTCGTGGCCCGCGTCCTGACCCAGCCCCCGCCCACGGTCGCCCTGGCCGCCACCGGGGTGGCGGAGGGCGCGGCGGAACTGACCCTGGCCCCCTTCTTCGGCCGCGCCTGATGGCGCGAGGCTGACGGCACCCTCGCCCGTGGCGCTGCGGTGTGGGCCGGGGCCGCGGCTTCCCCTGCGGGGGGCTTGGCGGGTGCGGCGCCGTTGCTGGGGCTCTGCCCCAGGCCCCGCGCCTCAATCGCCGGCGGGGCTGGGTTGGGCGTCGGGTGTGGGCCGGGGCTTCCCCTGCGGGGGGCTTGGCCGGGTGTGGCGGCGTTGCTGGGGCGCTGCCCCAGGGCCCGGGGGGGGGGGGGCCCGCGGGGGCAGGGGTGCCGGGGGGCGGGGGCCCGCCCCGGGCGCGCCCCCCCC
>NZ_JBEZMA010000003.1:0-300265 GCF_040652415.1 Streptomyces sp. NPDC048255 | reverse complement strand
CTGCGGGGGGCTTGGCCGGGTGTGGCGGCGTTGCTGGGGCGCTGCCCCAGGGCCCGCGCCTCAATCGCCGGCGGGGCTGGGCTTGGCGTCGGGCGCGGGCCGGGGCCGCCGCTTTCCCTGCGGGGGGCTTGGCGGGTGCGGCGGCGTTGCTGGGGCTCTGCCCCAGGCTCCGCGCCTCAATCGCCGGCGGGGCTGGGTTTGGCGTTGGGTGTGGGCCGGGGCCGCGGCTTCCCCTGCGGGGGGCTTGGCGGGTGCGGCCTCGGCTGCGCCGTGCTTACCGGGTGTGGGCCGGGGCCGCTCCGGAGCGTCTCCTCGGCTCGCGCACTGAGCCCCGGCTACGAAGCTTCCGGCCCGGGTTGCGCGCTCGTCCTGCGGGGACTCTCCTGCGCGTCCCCGTCCCACGCCCGCGCTTCGGAAGCCGGCCCTTGCGCCCGTTGGGACTCGTGGTGGAGGGGAGTGGTGCCGCGCAGGGGTGTCCCCGCAGGACGAGCGCGCAACCTGGGTCCCACTTGCGTAGCGGGGGCTCAGTGCGCGAGCCGAGGAGACAGCCCGGAGGGGCACCGCGGACCGACCGAACCGACCAGGCCCCGGCAAAGCCGAACCGCACACCGCCGGGCCGCCTGCAGGGCACACGGCCAAATTCAGCCCCGCCGGCGATTGAGGCGCGGGGTCTGGGGCGGAGCCCCAGAGGCCCGGCCGCAGCCGAACCACAACCGCCGAGCCGCCCGCAGGGCCCCGCAGGGGACCCGGTCAGCCACTTGACCCCGCCTCCATCCGGGCGTAAACCAGAACAACCCAGGCGCGGCGCGTGACAGCGGTTCGCGCGTGCGTGGGAGGGTGCGGGCAGGACCGGGGTGATTGTCACCTGGTCCGACCATCGTCCCGTCCGGCGAGCAGCGAAGGCCTTCCATGCGACTACGCAAAGCCCTTGCCCTCTCCGCTGCCCTCTCCGCCGCCCTCCTCGCCGCCACCGCCCCCACCGCGGGAGCGGACGTCGGCACCGGCGGCGGCGCCCGGCCCGCCCCGGCGCTGCCCTCCCGCGCGCAGGCCACCTGCGGGGACGGGAAGAGCACCGCGTTCCCCATCGGCGCGCGGATCCGCGGGGGACCGGCCGTGTACCGCACCGGCGGCGAGCCGCAGACCTGGTACCTGGACCTGACCAACACCACGGACTCCGAGTGCACGGCCATCCATCCCGTCGTCGTCCTCACCGACAAGGCCCGGCTCCTGCGCCCCGCCCACCTGCGGATGGAGTTCGACACCCCCGGCGGCACCCTCCCCGTCAGTCTGGAGGGGACCGACCGCGACGAGATCATCGCCGTCTTCGACGGGGGCGACGCCTTCCCCGGCTTCACCGTCGGTGCCGGCGGCTCCCTGACCGTGAAGGTCGGCCTCGCCTTCGCGCCCGACGCCCCCACCGGCGAGGTCGTCGCCGATGCCGCCCTCGTCCAGCGCAAGGGCGACGACGGCGACTGGGTGGGCGAGAGCGGCGGCTACCGGTTCTCCGTCGAGGGCCCGCAGGACCCCGTGGAGGCCGGGTCCTTGGCGCACACCGGCCCGCGCGAGTGGGCGTACGGGGCGGGCGCCGTGGCCGCGCTGGCCACGGGCGGCGGGCTCCTGCTGGGCGCCCGGCGGCTGCGCGCCCCGGCCCGCTGACCCCGCCACCGAAGCCGCCGTGGCCGCGGCCGCCGCCGCACTGATCCCCGTCCGAGCGACCGTACGATCGACCGTACGAGCGGCCGTACGTGTGACCACCCGTACGTCAGACCCGCACGCGCGACCCGTACCGGCGACCGCACGGAGGCCCGTCCTCCCGCCCCGCATAGAGTCCCTCCGTGGAAGAACAGACCCCGCACCACCGCCCCGGCTCACCCGTCCGTTCCGGCATCCCCGAGCACGGCCGCATCCCCAAGTACTACGCCGTCAAGGCCCGGATCGCCGACCTCCTCGACGAGCTCGGCGAGGGCGGCGCCCTCCCCACCGAGCGCGATCTGGCCGAGCACTACGAGGTGTCCCGCGAGACCGTCCGCCAAGCCCTGCGCGAGCTGCTGCTGGAGGGCCGGCTGCGCCGCTCCGGCCGCGGGACCGTCGTCGCCGGGCCCAAGCTGGAGCAGCCGCTCTCCCTCGCCAGCTACACCGAGGGCGTCCGCCGCCAGGGCCGCCGCCCGGGCCGCACCCTCATCGGCCTGGAGCAGTTCCCCTGCCCGCCCGACCTCGCCCCCGGCATCGGCGCCGAACCCGGCGAGCCCGTCTGGCACCTGGAGCGGGTGCTGCTCGCCGACGACGAGCGGGTCGGCCTCGAGAGCACGTACATCCGGGTGGCCCGCGCACCCCGCCTGGACAGCGATTTCCAGCCGGACTCCTCCTTCTACGGATACCTCCGCGACCGTCTCGGCATCGCCTTCGGCGACGCGGACGAGAAGCTGGAGACGGTCCTCGCGACCCCGCGCGAAGCCCTGCTGATCGGCACTCCGCCGGCCCTGCCCATGCTGCTCATCCACCGGTTCTCCCGGGATCAGGACGGGCGCCCCCTGGAACGGGTGCGTTCGCTCTACCGTGGTGACCGGTTCAGCTTCACGACCCGTCTGCGGCCCGAATAGTCCCGCGCGAACACGCCTGTATCCGCCAGAAAGGGACGTAGTAACATCACAGAAAGATAACGGGTCTAGTCCAAGCGTCGAGGGCTGTTCACCGTCGCGTTGCCGGGCCGATCCCCCCGGGTCACGGCCCGCACCCACCGTGGACGACGTGAGAGTCATAGTCGTCGGAGGCGGCGTGGTCGGCACCATGCACGCCTGGCAAGCAGTCGAACGCGGCCACGAGGTCGTCCAGATCGAGCGAGAAGCGGAGGCCCGCGGCGCGTCACTGCGCAATTTCGGCCAGATCTGGGTCAGCGGACGGGCCGGGGGCGAGGAACTCGACACCGCCCTGCGGGCCCGCGAGCTCTGGGAGCGCATCGGCGCGGAGGTGCCCGGCCTGGGTTTCCGCGCCAACGGCTCCCTCACCCCCGTCCGAACCCCCCGCGAGCACGCGGTCGCCGAGGCGGCCCTGGCCCGCCCCGACGCCGCCGCCCGCGGCTACGAACTGGTCACCGCCGCCGAGGCGCGGGAGATCAACCCGGCCCTGCGCGGCAGCTTCGAGGCCGCGCTGTGGTGCGAGCGGGACGCGGCCGTGGAACCGCGCACCGCGCAGCTCCGCCTCCGCGAGGCGCTCCGCGCCACCGGCCGCTACACCTTCCTCCCCGGCCGCGAGGTCCGCGCCCTGGCCGGCCCGGGCGCGGTCCGCGACGACCACGGCGACGTCCACCGCGGCGGCGCGGTCGTCCTGGCCACCGGCGCCTGGCTGTCCGGGCTGGTCCGCGAACTGGTCCCCGAACTGCCCGTGCGCCGCGTCCGGCTGCAGATGATGCAGACGGCTCCGCTCGGCGAGCCGCTGACCACCTCGGTCGCGGACGCCGACAGCTTCCGCTACTACCCCGCCTACAAGTCGCCCGCCCTCGACGCCCTCAACGCCGGGCAGGAGCAGGCGCCCGTGGCCGCCGCGCACAAGATGCAGCTGCTGATGGTCCAGCGCCAGGACGGCGGACTGACCATCGGCGACACCCACGAGTACGAGCACCCCTTCGCCTTCGACACCCTCGAAGACCCCTACGAGCACGTCGCCGCCGTGGCCGAGTCCTTCCTGGGCCGCCCGCTGCCGCAGATCCGCCGCCGCTGGGCGGGCGTGTACGCGCAGTGCACCGACACCACCCGCGTCGTCCACCGCCAGCAGGTGGCCGACGGCGTCTGGCTGGTGACCGGACCGGGCGGGCGGGGCATGACCTGCTCTCCCGCGATAGCCGAGACCACCGCGAACGAACTGGGCTGGTAAGTCACATGAACAACGATGCGAGCACCGCCGACACCGCCGACACCGCGAACACCGCCGACACCGCGAACACCGCCAACACCGCCAACGCCCCCGACACCGCCAACACCCCGCACAAGCTCGTCGTCCTCGACATGGCCGGCACCACCGTCGCCGACGGCGGCCTCGTCGAGCGCGCCTTCGAGAAGGCCGCCGGACTCCTCGGCGTGGAGCCGGGCACGCCCGCCCACGCCGAGAAGCTCCAGTACGTCCGCGACACCATGGGCGAGTCGAAGATCTCCGTCTTCCGGCACCTCTTCGGCACGGAAGAACTCGCCCGGCGCGCCAACTCCGCCTTCGAGGAGGCGTACGGGGACCTCGTCGACGGCGGTCTCGTCGCCCCGCTCCCCGGCGCCCGCGAGGCCATCGAGCAGCTCCGCGGCGAGGGCCGCACCGTCGTCCTGACCACCGGCTTCGCCCGCGTCACCCAGGACGCCATCCTCGACGCCCTCGGCTGGCAGGACCTGGCCGACCTCACCCTCTGCCCCGCCGACGCGGGCGGCCGCGGCCGGCCGTACCCGGACATGGTGCTGGCCGCGTTCCTGCGCACCGGCGCGGTGGCCGACGTACGCGAGATCGCCGTCGCGGGCGACACGGCCTACGACATGCTCAGCGGCCGCCGCTCCGGCGCGGGCCTGGTGGCCGGGGTCCTCACCGGCGCCCACGACCGTACGGCGCTGGCGGAGCACGGCGCGACCCACGTCCTCGGCTCCGTCGCCGAACTCCCCGCACTCCTGGGCAGCTTGGCGGGGTCGCGGTGAGCGGCATCCGCTTCGAGTCGGTCTCCGTCGCCTACGGCGGCACCACCGTCCTGGACTCCCTCGACCTGACCGTCGAGCCCGGTGAGGTGATGGCGCTGCTCGGCCCGTCGGGTTCGGGCAAGACCACGGCGCTGCGCGCGGTCGCCGGTTTCGTACGGCCCGTCGCGGGGCGGGTGCTGATCGGCGGCCGGGACGTCACCGGCCTCCCGCCGCACAAGCGCGGCATCGGCATGGTCGTCCAGCAGTACGCGCTGTTCCCGCACATGCGGGTCGAGGACAACGTGGCCTTCGGCCTCAAGGCCCAGAAGGCGCCCAAGGCCGAGATACCCGGCCGGGTCGCCGAGGCCCTGGAACTGACCGGGATGGCCGCGTACGCCGAGCGCTACCCCCGCGAGCTCTCCGGCGGCCAGCAGCAGCGGGTGGCCATCGCCCGCGCCCTCGCCATCCGCCCCGGGGTGCTGCTGCTCGACGAGCCGCTGTCCGCGCTCGACGCGCAGCTGCGCTCCGGGATGCTGGCGGAACTGGCGCGGCTGCACCGCGAACTGCCCGACGTCTCCATCCTGTACGTCACCCACGACCAGGTCGAGGCGCTGACCCTGGCCGACCGGATCGCCGTCATGGACCGGGCCCGGCTCCAGGACTGCGGCACCCCGCAAGAGCTCTACCGGGCCCCGCGCACCGAGTTCACCGCCTCCTTCGTCGGCAACGCGAACCTGCTGCCGGTGACGGTCGCCGAGTCGGGCGCGGTGTTCGCCGGGCGGGCGCTGACCCTGGACCGGGGGCGGGTGGCCCCCGGCGCGAGCGCCACCCTGTGCGTACGGCCGCACCTGCTCGGCCTCGGCGCCGGGCCCAACGCCCTGAGCGGGACGATCGCCGAGGTCCAGTGGCGCGGCTCCACGCACCGGCTGTACGTCGACGTCGACGGCCACCGCGTCAAGGCGGACCTGCCCGAGCTCCGGGAGACCCCCGCCCTGGGTGCCCGGGTCACACTGCACTTCGAGCCCCGGGACGCGGTGCTGCTGGCCGCGGGGGTGTCCGATGACTGACGCCTCGCCCTTGGCCTCCGGCCCGGTGGCGGGTTCGGCTCCGGCCGGGTCGGCGCTTTCGGCCTCCGGCCCGTCGATCCCGGCCCCCAACCGCCAGGCCGAAGCGGCCCCGTCTGCCCATGAGGCCCCCTCCGGGGAGGCTCGTGGCTCCGCCCCGGACCCCGCGCCTCAAACGCCGGCGGGGCTGGATGATGCGGCGGCTCGTGGCTCCGCCCCGGACCCCGCGCCTCAAACGCCGGCGGGGCTGGACTCCCCCGCCCCCGCCCCCGCCCCCGCCCCGCAGGGCACGGCGGCCCCGCAGGGCACGGCGGCCCCGCAGGGCACGGCGGCCCCGCAGGGGACGGGCGCCTCCCTCGGCGGAGCCACCCCGCAGGGGACCCGCCGCCGAGCCGCCCCGCAGGGGATCAGGCTGCCGCGCAGCGTATGGGCCGTGCCGCCCGTCGTACTGCTCGCGCTGGTGTTCCTCTATCCCCTCGCGCTGGTCGTCCAGCAGTCCTTCACCCCGGAGAACGGCGGCGGGGCCTTCGACGCCTACTCCTCCGTCTTCGCCTCCACCGCCTTCCGCGAGGCCCTGGGAACCACCGTCTGGCTCGCCGTCGGAGCCACCGCCGGCTGCCTCGTGCTCGGTTTCGCGCTCGCGCTGGTGATCGCCTTCGTCCCGTTCCCCGGGGCACGGGCCGTCGCGAAGTTCATCGACGTCTTCCTCTCCTTCCCCTCCTTCCTCATCACCCTCGCCCTCCTCTTCATCTACGGCACCGTCGGCATGGCCAACGGGGTCTGGACCGACGTCACCGGCGCCGCCGAGGGGCCCTTCCACTTCCTCACCACCCCCTGGGGCGTACTCCTCGCGGAGATCACGTACTTCACGCCCTTCGTGATGCGCCCGCTGCTCGCCGCCTTCTCCCAGCTGGACACCGCGCAGCTGGAGGTGGCGTCGAGCCTCGGCGCCCGGCCCGCCCGGATCGTCCGGCGGGTGATCCTGCCCGAGGCCCTGCCCGCCCTCGCCGCGGGCGGCAGCCTGGTCCTGGTCATGTGCCTCAACGAGTTCGGGATCGTCCTGTTCACCGGAGCGAAGGACGTCACGACCCTCCCGATGCTCATCTACGGCAAGGCCATCCTCGAATCCGACTACGCGGCCGCCTGCGTGGTCGCCGTCGTCAACATCGCGATCTCCGTCGGCCTGTTCGGCCTCTACCGGGTGGTGAGCAAGCGTGCTGGTGCATAGCAAGACCGGCCGCTGGGCCGCCTGGGGCCTCTTCGGGATCCTCTTCCTGCCCCTCTTCGCCCTGCCCCTGCTCGTCGTGGTCGCGGCCTCCTTCGCCACCCACTGGTCCGGAGCCTTCCCCTCCGGCCCGACCACCGCGAACTACGCCTCCGCCGGGCAGGGCGAGTCCCTCCAGGCGCTGACCACCAGCCTGGTCACCGCCCTGGCCGCCAGCCTCCTCGCGCTCACCGCCGGTACCTGGGCCGCACTCGCCGCCGCCGCACTGCGCGAGCGCGGCAAGCGGATCCTGGACGCGCTGTTCGTGCTGCCCGTCGCCGTGCCGTCCGTGGTCGTCGGCCTGGCCGTGCTCGTCGCCTTCAGCAGGCCGCCGTTCCTGCTCAACGGCACCGGCTCGATCGTCGTCCTGGCGCACACCATTCTTGTCACGGCGTTCGCCTACCAGTCGGTCTCGGCTGCGATCGTCCGTCTCGATCCCGCGTACGAGCAGGCAGCGGCCTCCCTGGGCGCCCGTCCCGCGTACGTGCTGTGGCGGGTCAAGCTGCCCCTCCTGCTGCCGTCGCTCACGGCGGCCGCCGGACTCTGCTTCGCCCTGTCCATGGGCGAGCTGAGCGCCACGATGATGCTCTACCCGCCGGACTGGATGCCCCTGCCCGTCCGCATCTTCACCGCCACCGACCGCGGTTCGCTCTTCAGCGGCTCCGCCGTCGCCGTGGTCCTGATGGCCGCCACCCTGCTCGTCCTGCTGGCCGTCTCCCGCATCCGCACCAAAGCCTCGTACCGCTGAGTGCCCCCCGTACCGCTGAGCAAGCAACCCCCGTACCGCTGAGCACCCTCCGACACCGCTGACTCCCTTTCCCCGTAAGGAAGCTCCATGCCCAGCAACCGCAAGCTCCTCCTGCGCACCGCCACCGCCGTCACCGGCAGCCTCGCCCTCGCCGCCTCCCTCACCGCCTGCGGAGGCTCCTCGTCCGCCGACTCCGCGGGCGGCGAGAAGGTCGTCACCGTCTACAGCGCCGACGGCCTCAAGAGCGACAAGGGCGACGGCTGGTACGACAAGGTCTTCGCCGACTTCACCAAGAAGACCGGCATCGAGGTCAAGTACGTCGAGGGCGGCTCCGGCGAGATGGTGCAGCGCGCCGTGCGCGAGAAGACCAACACCCAGGCCGACGTACTGATCACCCTGCCGCCCTTCATCCAGCAGGCCGACGGCAAGGGCCTGCTCCAGGCGTACGAGCCGAAGGGCTCGGAGAAGGTCAACGGCGCGGACAAGGCGGCCGACGGCAAGTGGACCTCGGTCTGCAACAACTACTTCGGGTTCATCTACAACAAGAAGGAGCTCGCCGAGGCCCCCAAGACCTGGGAGGAGCTGCTGGACACCAAGTACAAGGGCAAGCTCCAGTACTCCACCCCGGGCGTCGCGGGCGACGGCACCGCCGTCCTCATCAAGTCGATGCACGACTTCGGCGGCAAGGAGCCGGCGATGGAGTACCTGAAGAAGCTCCAGGCCAACAACGTCGGCCCGTCCTCCTCCACCAGCAAGCTCGCGCCGAAGACCGACAAGGGCGAGCTGCTCGTCGCCAACGGCGACGTCCAGATGAACTTCGCGCAGTCCAAGTCCATGCCGAACCTGGGCATCTGGTTCCCGGCGAAGGAGGGCGGCAAGCCCACCAGCTTCGCCCTGCCCTACGCGGCCGGCCTGGTCGACAAGGCTCCGCACACCGAGAACGGCAAGAAGCTCCTCGACCACCTCCTCAGCGAGGACGCCCAGCGGCTGGTCAGCGAGGTGGGCGGCGGCTTCCCGGCCCGCACCGACGTCAAGCCGACCGATGCCAACGCCGTCGAGCTCACCAGGATCATGACGGGCGTGGAGATCTTCGAGCCGGACTGGGCCGACATCGACAAGAACCTCACGGGCTACGTAGACGCGTGGAAGTCGGCAACCGGAAGCTGACCGGTTACGTCCTGGCCACCCAGGACCGGGACAGTGACGCTCGTATAACGGGTCTGGACCGAGGGTCGCGCACGCACCGCGCCCCCGGTCCGGACCCGGCTCACACCCCCGAACCTTCCCCGCTCACCTGCTCCCAGGAGGAGTACGTGTCCCCTGTCCTGCCCGGACGCACCCTCGCCGTGGCCGCCACCGCCACGGCCCTGCTCGCCACCGTCCTCGGCGCGCACACCGCCACCGCCGAGGCGGCGCCCGCCACCGACAAGGTCCTCGTCATAGGCCTCGACGGCGCGGTCCTCGACCGCGTCAAGGCCGCCAACGCCCCGCACCTGAACGGCCTGATGGCCCAGGGCCTGACCGCCCGCAGCACCCTGTACGCGAACCCGATGGGCGCCACCTCCTCGGGTCCCGGCTGGTCGACCATCGCCACCGGCGTGTGGCCGGACAAGCACGGGGTGAAGGACAACTCCTTCACCGGCAAGAACTACACCGCCTACCCGGACTTCCTCACCCGCATCGAGAACGCCAAGCCGGCGCTCAACACGTACGCGGCCGCCGACTGGGAGCCCATCACCTCCACCGACCAGAACGGCCCGATCTTCTCGGCCAAGGTGGACAAGCGCCTCTCCCTCAAGGGCGACCGCGACGGCTACCGCAACGAGGACCCGAAGATCGCCGCCGCGGCCGCCGCCGAACTGCGCGACCAGAACCCGGACGCCGCCTTCGTCTACCTCGGCGAGATCGACGCGGCCGGCCACTCCTACGGCGCGGGCAGCCAGCAGTACCTCGACACCGTCGCCCGCGTCGACACCCTGGTCGGCCAGCTCCTCACCGCCGTCCAGAGCCGCCCGACCTACGCCCAAGAGAACTGGAAGGTCCTGGTCACCACCGACCACGGCCACACCAACTCCGGTGGCCACGGCGGCTCCACCATCCAGGAGCGCGGCACCTTCGTCATCGCCAGGGGCGCGGGGATCCCGGCCGGTTCGGTACGCGACGACGTGAAGCTGGTCGACGTGGCCGCGACCGCGCTCGCCCAGGTCGGCGTCAGTGCCCCCGGCATCGACGGCGTCCCGCTGAGCGCCCCGGACGACGACCCCTTCGACACCCTGCGGCCCAACCTCCAGGCCCGCGTGGACGAGACGGCCATCCCGGCCGGCGTGAAGGGCTTCACCCGCACCCCGCCCGCGGGCTGGGCCGTCGACAACTCCAGGATGGGTACGGGCGGCGTCACCGAATGGGCCGGCTGGGCCTTCGCGACCGACGAGTTCTGGAGCCAGTCGCAGCGCGACCAGTGGCGCGAGCTGAACGTCCGCTCCCGTGACGTCTTCGCCGTCGCCGACTCCGACGAGTGGGACGACAAGAGCCACACGGGCACCTTCGACTCCACCCTGATCACCCCCAAGTGGCCGGTCTCCGGCGGGACCACGGGTTCCACGAAGACCCTGAGCTACCAGACGCACTACCGCCAGGAAGCCGGCCAGACCGCCCAGGTCCTGGTCTCCTACAACGGTGGCGCACCCACCGTCGTCAAGAGCTACACCGCCGACGCGGTCGCCAGGACCGAGGCCCTCACCCTCCAGGTCCCGGCCGGCGCCACCGACGTCCAGATCCGCTTCCGCTACACCGGGAACAACAACTGGTACTGGACCGTCGACAACGTCAAGCTCGGCTGATCCAGCCCCGCGCGGTCCGGGCTGTGGACGCCCGAAGCGTCCACGGCCCGGCCCCGATAGGGTGGTACAGACCAGCGGTAACAGGCCAAGGTCACCGGTCACAGATCAGAGGTCACGGCCACCGAGAGCGGAGAACAGTCCAGTGGCAGAGCGCAAGCCGATCGAATCCTGGCTCACCGACATGGACGGGGTCCTCATCCACGAGGGCACCCCTATCCCGGGCGCCGATGCCTTCATCAAGCGGCTGCGCGAGTCGGGCAAGCCCTTCCTGGTGCTGACCAACAACTCCATCTACACCCCCCGCGACCTCCAGGCCCGCCTCAGCCGGATGGGCCTCGACGTCCCCGTCGAGAACATCTGGACCTCCGCGCTGGCCACCGCGAAGTTCCTCGACGACCAGCGCCCGGGCGGCACCGCGTACGTCATCGGCGAGGCCGGTCTGACCACCGCCCTGCACGACATCGGCTACATCCTGACCGACCACGAGCCCGACTACGTGGTCCTGGGCGAGACCCGGACGTACAGCTTCGAGGCGATGACGAAGGCCGTCCGCCTGATCAACGCGGGCGCCCGCTTCATCTGCACCAACCCCGACGAGACCGGCCCCTCCACCGAGGGCCCGCTCCCGGCCACCGGCGCCGTCGCCGCGCTGATCACCAAGGCGACCGGCAAGCAGCCGTACTTCGCCGGCAAGCCGAACCCGCTGATGATGCGGACGGGCCTGAACGCCATCGGCGCGCACTCCGAGAGCAGCGCGATGATCGGCGACCGGATGGACACCGACGTGCTGGCCGGGCTGGAGGCGGGCATGCAGACCTTCCTCGTGCTGACCGGCCTGACGTCGGAGGCGGACACCGAGAAGTTCCCGTACCGCCCGACCAAGACCGTCGCCTCGATCGCGGACCTGGTCGACCTGGTCTGACGCGTCCACGTCCAGCGCGTAGGTCCAGCGCCCACGTCCAGCGCGTACGGCCGACACGTACGCCTGACACCTACGCCGACACGTACGGCTGACACGTACGGCGCCGCTCCGGATGCGGAGGGGCTCGGCGCGCGTGAATCTCCTTGTTGAGGAGGTTCACCATGCGCAGTGTTCCGATCGCCGTCCGTGTCGCCGGGGTGGCCGTCGCCCTGACGGCCCTGTCCGCCGTGACCGCGCCCGCCGCCCTCGCGGTCGAGGGGGACCGCGGCAGCATCTCGGTCGACCCCAACCCGGCCGAGCCCGGGGCGCAGGTCAAACTGCGCGTACAGGGCTGCAACGGCACCACGGGCTCCGCGAAGTCGGCGGTCTTCGTGGCGGACGCCGACCTGCGCGGCCGCGACGGCGGCCGCAGCCCGCTGTACGGCGACGCGATGATCAGCTCGCACGCCTCGCCGGGCTGGCACTCCGTACGGGTGACCTGCGACGGCCGCGACGGCAAGGTCCACGGCTCCATCGAGGTCAGCCACCGCCGCGACCACCGCCCCGATCCGCACCGCTCGCCGGTCTGGCCGGTCCACGCGGGCGGCGGCGGCATGTCCGCCGAGGTCGCCGAGACGACCCGGCTGGCCGCGGCCAAGAAGGAGCACGGGGACGACGGCCCGGGCCTGTCGCACACGCTGATCGGCGCCGTCCTCGCGGCCGTCGCCACGCTGGCCGTGGCGGGCCGCGCGCTGACCCTGCGCCGCCGCCGCAGCGGCGAATGAACGAGGGCAAGACCTCCGCGGGCGGCCGGCTGCTGACCTTCGCCGCCTGGTCGGTGCTGGTGCTGGGCCTGTGGCTGTGGGGCCGGCAGATCACCGGGGTGCCCGAGCCGACGGCCGGGCAGGCCGGCGGGTCGGTGGGCCCCGCCCTGCCGGCCGCGCACGCCCCGCTCGGCGGGGCCCTGCCGCAGCGGGTCGACGTACCGTCCATAGGCATCCAGGCTCCGGTGGTCTCCCGGGGCCTGGACGGCGACGGTGCGATCGAGCCGCCGCCCGAGGACCGCCCGGGCACGGTGGGCTGGTGGGGCGCCGGCACCCGGCCCGGCGCCGCCGGGACGGCGCTGATGGTGGGGCACGTGGACACCCGCTCGAAGCCGGCCGTGTTCTACGGGCTGAGCTCGGCGCAGCCGGGCGACAAGGTGCGGGTGGTCCGGGCGGACGGCTCGGTCGCGGAGTTCACCATCGAGGACGTACGGGTCTACGAGCGCGCGGGCTTCGACCCGCACAAGGCGTACGGCCAGCGGATCAAGGGGCGGGCGGAGCTGAGGCTGGTGACCTGCGGGGGCACGTACGACAAGGCGTCCAAGGAGTACACGGCCAATGTGGTGGTTTCCGCGTACCTGACGGGCGCCGGAGCCCGCCCGTCCGGGCCGGTCGCGTAGCTCGCTCGCGCAGGTCCCTCACTCGGTACGGGAGAACGAAGAAGCCCCCGCAGCTTTCGCTGCGGGGGCTTCTTCCGTCTGTGCGCCGCCAGGGACTCGAACCCCGGACCCGCTGATTAAGAGTCAGCTGCTCTAACCAACTGAGCTAGCGGCGCTTGCTGACAGGGAAAACTCTACCCCACCTCCAGTGGTGCTCGTGACCAGCCACGCCCGCATTGTCCGATTAACCCATGTTTGGGCAATCTATCGTGCACGATATGTCTGGCCGCGCCGCATCTGATGACCCGCCAGATGCGGTTCCGGCCGACCAGTGGACGAGCAGGGGAGTGGACGGAACCGCATGACGATGCAGCCGCCGACGCGTGTGCAGATGCCGATGCCCGCTTTCGAGGAGTACGAGCCCGCGGGCGACTGCGCGTGCCAGGGGTGCACCCTGCGTCGCCGCGCCTCCGCCAGCGCGCGGGCCATACCGCTCCGGGACGGGGGCCACCCCGCCGCCCGCGGGGCACGGCGGGCGCTGGTCCTGGCCACCGCCGCGGGCGTGGTCATGGGAGGCGGCGGGGCCGCGGCGGCGCTGACCGCCCCGGCCGCCCCGGCCGCCCCCGGGGCGGTGGCCCTGGACGACCCCGGCTCCCCGCAGGGCGGCCGGGCCCCGCTGCACGGTCCGAAGGCGCCGGTCGGCAAGCCCGGAGCGCCGGGCGCGCCGGGCGCGGTCAAGCGGATCGACCGGGCGACGATCGTCAACCGGGCGAAGCTGTGGCTGGACGCGCAGGTCCCGTACAGCATGTCCGACTACTGGACGGACGGCTACCGGCAGGACTGCTCGGGCTACGTCTCCATGGTCTGGAACCTGGGGACGAACGAGTGGACCGGCAGCCTCGACCGCTTCGCCACCAAGATCACCAAGGAGGAGCTGCTGCCGGGGGACATGCTCCTCTTCCACAACCCGGCGAACCCCACCAACGGCTCGCACGTCGTGATCTTCGGCGGCTGGGTCGACGAGACGCACACGCACTACGTCGCCTACGAGCAGACCAGGCCGACGACGCGGAAGCTGGCGACGCCCTACGGGTACTGGAGCAACGCGGCGAAGTACGTCCCGTACCGGTTCAACGGGGTCACCGGCGGGATCGTGCCCGAGGTCCCGCCGGTCGCCGAGCCGCCGGGGGGCGCGAAGCCGGGGGACGTGACGCCGTTCCCGGGCGCGGCGAAGTTCGCTCCCGGCGCGGTCAACGACCACGTGGCGCAGCTCGGCAAGATGCTGATCGACCGGGGCGGGTACCGCTTCTACCCGAAGGGGGTGGCCGACCGGACGTGGAGCGACCACGACCGGCTGGCGACCCAGGCCTTCCAGCTCGCGCAGGGCTGGACGGGCGCCGACGCCGACGGCGTCCCCGGCGAGCACACCTGGCGCCTGCTGGTGGAGCGCCAGGGCAAGGACATCCGGCCGCTGGTCGAGGGGGCGCCGGGCCCGGGCGGGGTCCGCGCCTACCCGGGCCTGTCGACCTTCCGCCCGGGCAAGTCCCACGAGGCCATCGCCGCCCTCGGCCGCCAGCTGGTGAAGAAGGGCTTCGGCAAGCACTACACGTCCGGCCCGGGCCTGCGCTGGAGCGAGGCCGACCGCCGCAACGTCGAGGCCTTCCAGCGCGCCCAGGGCTGGCGCGGCGCCTCGGCCGACGGCTACCCGGGCCCTGAAACCTGGCGCCGGCTGTTCGCATGACGGAGGTAACGATGTACCCCACGCGCACCACGTCCACCACGGGCACCCTCCACTGGCCCCCAGCCCCGCCCACTCAGACCTCGCCTACCGCCACCCCGGCCCCGGCGCGGGTCGCGCCCCACGCCGCCGCAGCCCCGGCGCGTTCTTCGGCCCCGGCGCCGGTCCGGGCCCAGGCTGCTTCCCTGCCCTCGGCGCCGAGCAGCGCCCGGGCGTCCACGCCGACGTGGGCTGCCGCCGAGGCCACCCCGCTGGCGCCCCTGGCCGCCGCCCCGGCCCTGCCCGGTACCCCGGCCCCGGCTTTGGGCGCGCCCCACGCCGCCGCAGCCCCGGCGCGTTCTTCGGCCCCGGCGCCGGGCCTCGCCCGGTCGTCCGCGTCGGCTCCGGCGCCGAGCAGCGCCCGGGCGTCCACGCCGACTTGGGCCGCCACCGAGGCCGGGCCGACCGTGGCGTCGACAGGGACCTGGACCCCGTCGGCCCCGGCCGCCCCCCGGGCCTCGGGCCCCTCCCCGACGCACGCCGCACCCGGCACGGCGCCGGGTCTCGCCTCGGGGACCTCGCCGACGCACGCAGCCCGCGGCATGGCGCCGGGCCTCGCTCGGTCGTCCGCGTCGGCTCCGGCGGCGAGCGCCGTTCGGGCTGCCACGGCCCCGGAACGGGGTCCGGCCCGGTCCTCCACGCCGAGTCAGGCGGCCGCTGCGGCCGTTCCGGCGGGGGCGTCGAATGCGGCCGGGGCTGCGTCCGCCCCGGCTACCGCACGGGCCCCGATGCCTTACCCCGCCGCCCAGGGCCCGGCTGGTTCCCCGGCTCCGGAGCGGAGCCCGGATCGGGCGTCCACGCCGACTCCGGCCGCTGCTGCGGCAGTTCCGGCTGCGGAGTCGAGCGCGGGCCGGGCCGACTCGCCCGCCACGCCTACCTCGGCCCCGTTCCCGGCGCCTGCGCCCGGCTGGGCCGTCCCGTCGCCGAGCCCGGCCCGGGGTTCGGCCTCGACGGCCGCCGCCGAGGCCGTTGCGGCTCCGGTCCGGAGTGCAGCCCGGGCCGAGTCGGCCTCGGCGTCGAACCGAGCCACCGCCCCCGCCCCGACGCTTTCCCCGGCCTCCGCTACCCAGGGTCGGGACGGTTCCCCGGTGCCTGCGCCGAGCCCGGCTCGGGCGTCCGGGCTGACTTCGGCTTCCGCCGAGGCTGCTCCGGCCCCGGCGCCGGGTGCGGCACGGCCCGACTTGGGCAAGGCGTCTTCCCCGGCCCAGGCAGCTCCGGCCTCGGAGCACGCGGTGACGCATGCTGCCCCCGGCATGGCGCCGAGCCTGGGCCGGGCGTCCGCATCGGCCCCGGCGTCGAGCGCCGCTCGGGCTGCCTCGGACCCGGCCTCCGAACGGAGCCCGGCCCGGGCGTCCGCGCCGGGTTGGGCTGCCGCCGATGCTGCGCCGGCCCCTGCGCCGGGTGCGGCACGGGCCGCCTCGGGACCGGAGTCTTCCCCGGCCCGGACCGCCCCGGCCTCGGGCTCCTCCGCGACGCATGCCGGGCCGGCCGCCGTTCGGCTGGCGGAGCCGGAGCCGGAGTCGAGGCCGGACGCGGGGTCGGAGCCCGCGGCCGTTGCCGTCGCCGCGCCCGGCGAAGGGCCGGAACCGTCGCCGCGCGGGTACGAGGTACCGGCCGCCCGTACGCAGGCCGACCCGCACCCCAGCCCAGCAGCAGCAGCCGAGGCCCCGCAGGCCCAGGCCCAGGCCCCGCGCCCGCGCGGCACCGGTGGCGACGCCGCCGTCCCGCACCCGTACCCCGACCCGGCGGCAGCCGAGGCCCCGCACTCGCAGGATCAGGCGGCGGCCCCGCGCCCGCGCGGCACCGGTGGCGACGCCGCCGTCCCGCACCTGTACCCCGACCCGGCGGCGGCCGAGGTCCTGCACCCGCAGGGTCAGGCGGCCCCGCGCCCACGTGGCACCGGTGGCGACGCCGCCGTCCCGCACCTGTACCCCGACCCGGCGGCGGCCGAGGCCCCGCACCCGCAGGGTCAGGCGGCCCCGCGCCCACGTGGCACCGGCGGCGACGCCGTCATTCCGCATCCCTACCCCGACCCGGCGGCCGCCGAGGCCCCGCACCCGCAGGATCAGGCGGCCCCGCGCCCGCGCGGCACCGGCGGCGACGCCGCCACCCCGCACCCGCACCCGCACCCCGACCCGGCAGCCGCCGAGGCCCCGCACCCGCAGGACCAGGCGGCGGCCCCCCGCCCCCGCGCCACCGGCGGTGACGCAGTCATCCCGCACCCGCAGGCCCCCGCGGCGGAGCCGTCCGGGGTGCCCGGACCCGGCGTCGTCGAGATCGTCGCCCAGGCCGTGGCGCGGGGCCTGGAGCCGGACGGGGCCGATACGCAGGACCTGCCCCGCACCGCGCCCCACCGCGGGGCCGCGGTCACCGAGGTCCCGGTCCACCTGCCGTTCCGCGCCGAGCCCCGGCAGCCGGCCACCCCCGCCGCGGGCGAGCCCCGCCCGGCCGCCAACCCCCGCTCCGCCGCGGGCAACACCCCCGCGGCCAACGCCCCCGCCCGCCGCACCCCCCGCGGCGACGACCGGCTGCGCGAGCGCTACGGCCCGGTGCTGCCCGGCTGGATCGGCGTAGCCGTCGGCGGGCTCGCCCTCACCGGCTGCGCGGCCGTGCTCTGGCGGGCCGGCGCCGTCCCCGCCACCCTCGTGGCCGCCTTCGGCGCGACCCCCCGCGCCTACCACGGCCTGCGCGCCACCCACTGGCCGCCGCTGGCCTTCCTCGGCATCGTCGCCCTGCTCGCCCTCGGCGGGCTCGGCCGCTCCCGGACCGGCCACGCCTGGGTGCTCACCCTGTTCGGCCGCTACCGGGGCACGGTCCGCCGTACCGGCCTGACCTGGATCAGCCCCCTGCTCCTGCGCACCCGGGTCGACGTACGGCTGCGGCACTGGCGCAGCGACCCGATGCCCGCCGTGGACTCCGGCGGGCTCGCCCTCCAGGTCGTCGTGCAGGTCGTCTGGCAGGTCAAGGACACCGCCCGGGCCACCCTCGCGGTCGCGGACCACACCGAGTACCTCGCCGAGCAGGTCGAATCGGCCATGGCCCGCGTCCTGTCCCAGCTCCCCGCGGACGCCTTCCACGAGGACGCGCCGACCCTGCGCGACGCCGAGGCCGTCGGCGACGCGCTGACCCGGATGCTGGCGGCGGAGACCGAGGCGGTGGGGGTGGAGGTGTACTCGGCCCAGCCGACCCGGATCGAGTACGCCCCCGAGGTGGCCGCGGCCATGCGCCGCCGCCGGGTCGCGGCGATCGACGCGAAGCACCGGGACAGCGTGCTGACCTCGGTGGTGGACGCCGTCGACGACACCGTCCACCGGCTGACCTCGCGCGGGCTCGTCGAGCTCGACGACTACGAGCGCAAGGCCCTGGTGAAGGACCTCACGGTTGCCTTCTACACGGGGCGCTCCGAATAGGGGTCGACAGCAGCACCGCAGGGGCGACAGCAGCACCGCAGCGTCGACAGCAGCACCGCGGCAGTACGCGGACGAACGGGTGGCCGGAACCTACCGGACCACCCGTTCCCGCATTGGTATGGACATGGCCAACTCTCGTCAATAATCTGGGACTTGGTCTAGACCTGAAGAACTCGACTGAGGCACTTCATCCCCACGCGTGCGCACGCTCTTGCCGAACTCCCCCCACGTTCAAGGAGCATCATGCGTCACTTCCGCATGCCCGGACGGGCCGGCGCCGCCGCGCTCGGCCTCGGCCTCGTCGCCGGAATCACCCTGCTCAGCGCCCCCAGCGCGAGCAGCCACGGCTACACGGACACCCCCATCAGCCGCCAGAAGCTCTGCGCCAACAAGACCGTCTCCGACTGCGGCGCCATCCAGTGGGAGCCGCAGAGCGTCGAGGGCTTCAAGGGGTTCCCGGCCGCCGGCCCCGCCGACGGCAAGATATGTTCCGGCGGACTTCCGCAGTTCGCGGAGCTCGACAATCCGCGCGGCGGCGCCTGGCCCACCACCAAGGTGACCAGCGGCCAGAGCTACGGCTTCCGGTGGCAGTTCACGGCCAACCACTCCACCACCGACTTCAAGTACTACGTCACCAAGAACGGCTGGAACCCCGGCCAGCCCCTCACCCGCGCCGCCCTCGACCCCCAGCCCTTCCTCACCGTCGCCTACAACGGCGCCCGGCCCGCCATGACCACCGTCCACCAGGGCGCGATGCCGAGCGGCAAGACCGGCCGGCACATGATCCTCGCCGTCTGGACGGTGAACGACACCCCGATGGCCTTCTACGCCTGCTCGGACGTTCAATTCTGACGGCACGTCAGCTAACCTCCGGCGGCATGCGGACGACGACTGCACCCGAAACCGTCGCGGAGCTCATCACGCGCCAGTGGGGCGACCACCGGCCCGGCCTGATGTACGAGTACGCAGAAGGCGCAGAACGCCGCGCAAGCGGCGAGCGCACCGTCCTCAGCCGTCACCGGGCCGCCCGGGAAGCCGCCGCGCGCGCCGCGCTCCTCGTCGACCTCATGCCGCCAGGGGCCGAGCCGCACCTCGGGGTGCTGCTCGACAACGTCCCCGAGTTCCCCCACTGGCTCGGCGCGGCGGCCCTCGCCGGGGCCGCCGTCGCCGGGATCAACCCCACCCGGCGCGGCCCCGAGCTGGCCCGCGACATCCTGCACACCGAATGCCGGATCCTGGTCACCGAGCCCGCCCACCTGCCGCTGCTGCGCGGCCTCGACCTGCCCGGCGTGCGGCTCCTGGTGACCGGCACCGAGGAGTACGCCGCCCTGCTCGCCCCCTACGCCGCCGCCAAGCCCGGCGAAGCCGTCCTGCGCCCGCCCGGGCCCGCCGACCGGCTGCTCCTCTACTTCACCTCCGGCTCCACCGGCGCCCCCAAGGCCGCCATCTGCAGCCAGGGCCGCCTCGCCGCGGCCGGCCACGCCCTGGCCCGGCAGTTCTCCGTCACCCCCGAGGACGTCCACTACGTCTGCATGCCGCTCTTCCACGGCAACGCCGTCATCGCCGACTGGCTCCCGGCGCTCGCGGGCGGCGCCGCGGTGGCCCTGCGCCGCCGCTTCTCGGCCTCCGCGTTCCTGGACGACGTACGGGCCTACGGGGCGACGTACTTCACCTACGTCGGAAGGGCGATCCAGTACCTCCTGGCCACCGAGCCCCGCCCCGAGGACCGCGACCACCGGCTGCGGCTCGGTTTCGGTACCGAGGCCGGGGCGGTGGACGCGGCCCGCTTCGCGGAGCGCTTCGGCGTCCGGCTGGTGGAGGGTTACGGGGCCACCGAGGGCGGCGCCGCCGTCCAGCGCACCCCGGACACCCCGCCGGGCGCCCTGGGCCGGGCGGGGGCGGGGGACGACCTGGCGGTGATCGACCCCGGGACGGGCCGGGAGTGCCCGGCCGCGCGGCTGGACGGGGCGGGCCGCCTGCTGAACGGGGACGAGGCCATCGGCGAGCTGGTCAACCGGGGCCGCAGCCTCTTCGAGGGCTACTGGCGCAACCCGGACGCGGAGGCCGCACGCACCCGGGACGGCTGGTACTGGACGGGCGACCTCTTCTTCCGGGACGCCGCGGGCTTCCTCTACTTCGCGGGCCGCACCGACGACCGGCTGCGGGTCGACAGCGAGAACCTCGCAGCGGCGGTGATCGAGAACGTCCTGGCCCGCTGGCAGGACGCGGCGGCCGTCGCCGTGTACGCCGTCCCGGACGAGGTCGCGGGCGACCAGGTCATGGCGGCGGTCGCCCTCCGGGAAGGCGCGGACTTCTCCCCGGCGGCCTTCGAGGCCTTTCTCGCCGCGCAGCCGGACCTGGGCACGAAGATGGCCCCGCGCTACGTCCGCGTCGTTGCGGCCATGCCGGTCACGGCGACGAACAAGGTCCACCGGGTGGCCCTGCGCCGTGCGGGCTTCCGCTGCCCGGACCCGGTGTGGTGGCGTCCCGCCTCCGGCGAGGGTTACCGCCGCCTGGACGAGGCGGCCCTGTCCGTCCTCCTCGCCTCCTACGAGGCCCAGGGGCGCGCGGCGCTGCTGGAGCGCGGGGCCCTGCCGGAGCGCTAGCCGGGTGCGGCGCCGCTGCCGGGGGCTCTGCCCCCGGACCCCCGCGCCTCAAACGCCGGCGGGGCTGAGCCCCGGGTATTGGTTTTGAGCACCCCTGAGGAGCAGGTAGTATTTTCTCTGTCAGCAGGCGCCGCTAGCTCAGTTGGTTAGAGCAGCTGACTCTTAATCAGCGGGTCCGGGGTTCGAGTCCCTGGCGGCGCACCTGTCCTTCGGGCGGTTTCCGGTTCACCGGGAACCGCCCGAAGTGTTTTCCGGGCCGTCCGCCCACGCGGGGCGGCGCCCGCCTCAGAGCGTGAGCGACAGCAGCAGCGGCGCGGCCTTGCGGTTCAGCGCGTCCGCCGCGGCCCGCAGCCGGTGCGCGTGCTCGACCGGCATCGACAGGGCCAGGCAGCCCACCGCCGCGCCCGCCGTGATCGGGACGGCCGCGCAGACCGTGCCCACGGCGTACTCCTGCAGGTCCAGCACGGGCACCGTGGCCGGCTGGGCGTCCAGCTTGGAGAACAGGATCCGCTCGTTCACGATCGTCTTCGACGTGAGCCGGGCGATCTTGTGGCGGGAGAGGTGGTCGCGCCGCCCGTTCAGGTCCAGCTGGGTCAGCAGGCACTTGCCGACCGCGCTGGCGTGCGCCGCCGAGCGGAAGTCGACCCACTCGTGCACCTTCGGGGTGCGGGGACTGTCCGCGAACTGTGTGATCCTGACCTCACCGTCCACGTACCTGCTGATGTAGACGGCCGCGCCGACCGAGTCGCGGAGCCGGTCCAGGGTCTCCTGGAGCTTGTCGGTCAGGGCCTGCTGCCGGTCGATGCCGGAGCCGAGCAGCACGAGGGAATCCCCTATGGCATAGGCGCCGTCGGAGACCTGCAGTACGTACCCCTCCCGGCGCAGCATGAGCAGCATCGGGGCGAGATGGACTGCGGGCAGGCCGGTCTCACGCGCGATCTGCGCATCGGTCACACCACCGGTGTGCCGCGCGATCGTTTCGAGTACGCGTAGTGCGTACTGCACCGAGTGGAACGGCGCGGTCGGCTCGGGCTTCAGCGCCACGGTTTCCCCCTACCAGGTTGTTACCGCTTGCCCTACCACGATAGCCATCAAGAGGCCCATGTGGAGCGCCTGTTGAGGAGATTGATGGCTCAATCATGTCCCTCGGCCTGGATCTACTCCAGTGGCATATGCCAAGGTCACGCTCACCGTCCCGGAGTGCCGGGAATGCCCGGCGCTCGCCCACGGTTCGAGTTCTTCGTACGGATGTCGTACGAACGCGGAAACGAAACGGGAGCGACGATGAGTGACACCGGGGACGCGCAGCCACAGCAGAGCCGGGGTGGCATCCGCGCCACCGCCCGGGGCCGGGCGCCCGTCCCGCTCTCGGTCCTGGACCTCGTCACCGTGGGCGCCGGCAGCACCGCCCACGACTCCCTGCGCACCAGCGTGGCCATCGCCCGGCTCGCCGAGTCCCGCGGCTACCACCGTCACTGGGTGGCCGAGCACCACTCCATGCCCGGGGTCGCCAGCTCCTCCCCGGCCGTGATCCTCGCCCACCTCGCCGCGCACACCTCCCGGATCCGGCTCGGTTCGGGCGGGGTCATGCTGCCCAACCACGCCCCGCTCGCCATCGCGGAGCAGTTCGGCACCCTGGAGGCGCTCGCCCCCGGGCGGATCGACCTCGGGCTCGGCCGGGCCCCGGGGACCGACGGCCGCACCGCCGCCGCGCTGCGCGGGCCCGGGCGGCTGGACGAGGCCGCGGACGAGTTCCCCCGGCAGCTGAAGGAGCTCACCCGCTTCCTCGACGACGACTTCCCCGACGGGCACCCGTACGCCCGGGTCCACGCCGTACCGGGCCCGGTGCAGGGGCCCGCCGCGCGGCCGCCCGTGTGGCTGCTCGGATCCTCCGGCTTCAGCGCCCGCCTCGCCGGCGAGCTCGGCCTGCCCTTCGCCTACGCCCACCACTTCTCCGCCGCCGGAACCCTGCCCGCTCTCGACCTGTACCGGCAGACCTTCCGGCCCTCGGCCGTCCTGGACGCCCCGTACGCCGTCATCGGGGTCTCGGCGCTCGCCGCCGACAGCGAGGCCGAGGCGCGGGCCCAGGTGCTCACGGGCGCCCTGTCCATGCTGCGGCTGCGCACCGGGCGGCCCGGGCTGGTGCCGACGCCCGAGGAGGCGGCGGCGTACCCGTTCTCCCCGGCGGAGCGGGAGTTCGTGGACGGCTGGCTCCACAACATCGTCCACGGCACCCCGGACGCGGTCCGCGCCGGACTGGACGACCTCGCCAAGCGGACGGGCGCCGACGAGCTGATGCTGACCGCCAACGCCCACAGCGGCGAGGCCCGGTTGCGCTCGTACGGGCTCGTCGCAGATGCGTACGGCATGCCGGTGGAGGCCCCCGCGGCGCCTTGACGGCCGGATAACGGGGTTCGGCTGGTTTGTTGCCGAAACCTTGCGGGAGTGTGGCTCAAGGCAGCCTTAAACCGCTCGTCACCCTGGGTGGCGAGCGGTTTCTGATGTGCGCTCAGGTCTCTGACGAGGTGATTTACCCCGCGAGTGGTCTAGTCCTTCTTTGGTCCAAACCATTGACTCGGGGGAGTGGTGATCGCTATCACTTCTCACACCTGAACCTCTTGCTCTCCCCTCCCACCGCCCGGAGGCAGTTCATGCACATCCGTAAACCCCTCATCGCAGCCGCCGCCACGGCCGCGCTGGCAGCCGGAGCGCTTGCCTCCTTCGCGGGGCTCGGCACCGCCCAGGCCGCCGACGCCGGTGTCACCGCCGCGGCCGGCGGCGTCCGGATCGCCTACTACGACCAGTGGAGCGTGTACGGGAACGCCTTCTACCCCAAGCACCTCGACACCCGCGGCATAGCGGGCAAGCTGGACGTCCTCAATTACTCGTTCGGCAACATCCACCCCACCGAGCTCACCTGTTTCGAGGCGAACAAGGCGGCGGGCGACGACAACAACCCCAACGCCGGTGACGGCGCGGGCGACTCGTACGCCGACTACCAGAAGTCCTTCAGTGCGGCGGACAGCGTCGACGGCGTCGCCGACAAGTGGGACCAGCCGATCGTGGGCGTCTTCAACCAGTTCAAGGAACTGAAGGCCAAGTACCCCCACCTGAAGATCAACATCTCCCTGGGCGGCTGGACCTACTCCAAGTACTTCCACGACGCGGCCAAGACCGACGCCTCCCGCAAGAAGTTCGTCGCCTCCTGCATCAAGCAGTACATCAAGGGCGACCTCCCGGTGGAGGGCGGCTTCGGCGGCGCCGGGACCGCGGCGGGCATCTTCGACGGCATCGACATCGACTGGGAGTACCCCGGCTCCTCCGGCGGCCACCTGGGCAACCACTACGGACCCGAGGACAAGCAGAACTTCACCCTGCTGCTCCAGGAGTTCCGCAAGCAGCTCGACGCCGAGGGCGCGGCCAACGGCGGCAAGAAGTACCTGCTGACCGCGGCCCTCCCGGCCGGCCAGGACAAGATCAAGTACATCGAGACGGACAAGATCGGCGCGTACCTCGACTACGCGAACATCATGACGTACGACATGCACGGCGCCTGGGACGGCGACGGGCCCACGTACCACCAGTCCCCGCTCCAGCCCTCGGCGGCCGACCCGACCGACCCGATCGCGCCGGGCACCGAGAAGTACAGCATCGATAACGCCATCGACTCCTGGATCGACGGCAACCCGGCGTACGGCATCACGGGTGGCTTCCCCGCCAACAAGCTGACCCTGGGCTACGAGTTCTACTACCGCGGCTGGAAGGGCGTCCCGGCGGGCACCACCAACGGCCTCGCCCAGACGGCCACCGGCGGCTCCGCGGCCCGTCCGCTCAGCCAGCAGGCGGGCATCGCGCACTACAAGGAGCTCGGCGGGATCGTCGACAACCCGGCGACCACCTTCTGGGACGACCAGTCGAAGTCCTCGTACTTCTACAAGGACGGCGAGTTCTTCACCGGCCTCAACCAGAAGTCCATCCAGGCCCGGGTCGACTACGGCAAGCAGCGCGGCCTGGCCGGCGCGATGATGTACTCGCTCCTCGGCCTGGACAACAACACCACGCTGCTGAACCAGATCTCGGACGCCCTCGGCGGCACCACCGTCCCGCCGACCACCCCGCCCACGACGCCTCCGACCACTCCGCCCACGACCCCGCCGACCACGCCTCCGACGACGCCGCCCACGGGCTGCGGCTCCGTCCAGGCGTACGTCGCCGGCACGGTCTACACCGGCGGCAGCGAGGTCTCGCACAACGGCCGCAAGTACAAGGCCCAGTGGTGGACGCAGAACGAGACGCCGGGCACCACCGGTGAATGGGGTGTCTGGAAGGACCTCGGCGCCTGCTGATCTCCCCCCACCCCGCGCCGAGCGACGCCTCCGCCCTGCCCCCTCTCCGGGGGTGGGGCGGAGGTGTGTCACATGGTTGCCGGATTCCGCACACCGCTGCGTATCGGACTCGTTACGCTCGGCCACAGGCTGCATCCGACCTGCTTCCTGATGGGGGTGACCGTCCCATGGCCCAGGCCCGCGACATCGATCCCAGTGCCTCGCCGCTGGACTACTACGGCTACGAACTCCGCCGCCTCAGAGAGGACGCCGGGCTGAAACAGGCCCAGCTGGGCGCGATCATCTTCTGCACCGGCTCCCTGGTCGGCATGGTCGAGAACGGCCGAAGGGTTCCGACGCGGGACTTCTCGGAACGGGTGGACGCGGCGCTGAATACCGGTGGGGTGTTCTCCCGCCTGGCCGGTCTGGTGCTAAGGAGCCAGTTGCCCCCGTGGTTCCAGGCATTCGCGGCGCTGGAGGCCAGGGCGACGCACATCTCCTCGTTTCAGCCGCAGTTGGTGTACGGCCTCTTGCAAACGCAGGAGTACGCCCGGGCCGTCCTCCATGCCGGATGGGGGGAGAAGCTCGATGACGCCGTGGCCGCGAGGCTGGAGCGGCAGCGCATCCTGACCAGAGAGCGCCCGCCGCTTGTCTGGGTGGTTCTGGATGAGGCGGTACTGCACCGCCCCTTCGGTAGCCGCGAGATAATGCGGGAGCAACTGGACCAACTGCTGAAGTTCCAAGACCGGCGTGAAGTGCGGATCCAGATCCTCCCGTTCAACGCCGGACCACACCCAGCCACGGTCGGGGCGTTCACTGTCCTCAGGTTCGATGGGGACCCGGATATCGTCTACGCCGAGAGCTACGGTTCGGCCCACGTGAAGGCGAATCCGGAGACGGCCAGAGACTGTGCGCATCGCTACGATCATTTGCAGGCCACGGCGCTCTCCGTGGAGGACTCGGCGGCGCTGATCGCCCGCGTACGAGAGGAACGTTATGGGGATCAATCAAAACCTGACGAGCGCGCTGTGGCGTAAGTCCAGCTACAGCGGAGGGACCGGCGGCGAGTGCGTCGAGTGCGCCCCCCTCGGCGGCGCCGCATGGCAGAAGTCCTCGTACAGCGGATCCAACGGCGGCGAGTGCGTCGAAGTGGCCGCCCAGCCCTGCCGCGTCGCCGTCCGCGACTCCAAGCGCCCCGACGGCCCGGCCTTCACCGTGGCGCCGGAGGCGTTCGGGGCCTTCGTCCGGAGCCTCTGACCGCATGCCGCAGCGGCAGCCCCCCGGCGGGGGCTGCCGCTGCGGGCGTCAGCGCTGGTCGCCCATGCCCGGGCGGGAGCCGATCATCTCCGCGATGCGTTCCGGCGGCACCGCGCGGGAGTACAGCCAGCCCTGGCCCGTGTCGCAGCCGACGCGCCGCAGCCGGGCTGCCTGGCCCGCCGTTTCCACGCATTCCGCGGTGACCGTCAGGCCCAGCCGGTGGGCGAGCTGGACCAGCGCCTCCACGATGGTCTCGTCGGCCGGGTTCGGGTGCGTGCCCTCCTCGTAGCGGAAGCCCCGTACGAAGGAGCCGTCCAGCTTCAGCACCGAGACCGGCAGGCGGCTGAGGTAGGCCAGGTTCGAGTAGCCCGTGCCGAAGTCGTCGATGGCGATCCGCACGCCCATGTCGCTGAGGGCCTGGAGGGCCTGCAACGGCCGGCCCGCCGAGCCCATCACCGCAGACTCCGTCAGCTCCAGCTGCAACAGCTGCGGCGCCAGGCCCGTCTCGGCGAGGATCTCCGCGACGTCGCCCACCAGGTCCGAGTCCCACACCTGCCGAACCGCGACGTTGACGGACACGAAGACCGGGGAGTCGCTGGGCTGTTCGATCTGCCAGCGCCGCGCCTGCCGGCACGCGGTCCGCAGGACCCACTGCCCCAACTGGACGATGGAACCGTCCTCTTCGGCGATCCCGATGAACCGATTCGGCGTAAGTGTGCCGAACTGGGGGTGTTTCCAGCGGACCAGGGCCTCCACTCCGCGCACCACCCCGCTCTCCAGGTCCACCAGTGGTTGGTACTCCAGCTCGAACTCCCCCTGCTCCACGGCGGGGCGCAAGGTCGAGGAGAGCGCCTGCCGGGTCATCCGGTGCGCGTTGCGCTCCGGGTCGAAGAGGGTCCAGCGGGCCTTCCCGTCCGCCTTGGCCCAGTACAGGGTGGTGTCGGCGGCCTGCATCAGCCCGGTCGCCGAGGTCCCGGCCGCAGCCCGCTCCACGACGCCGATCGACGCGGAGACCGACAGCCGTTGCCCGGCCAGGTCGAACGGCTCCTGTACGGCGGCCAGTACGCTCCGCGCCAGTTCCGCCAGCTCCTCGGTGCCGGTGGAGTCCTCCACGAGCAGGGCGAACTCGTCGCCGCCGAGCCGGGCCACCAGGTGCCCGCCCGTGCGCCCGTAGCCGGACTGGTCGGCGCACTGGGTCAGCCGGGCGGCGACGGCGGCCAGCAGCCGGTCCCCGACCCGGTGGCCGAGGGTGTCGTTGACCGCCTTGAACCCGTCGAGGTCCAGGTAGCAGAGCCCGATCCGGCCGGTACCGCCGCCGTGCTGTTCGTACGCGGAGGCCTCCAGGGCGGCGGAGAGCCGCTCGAAGAACAGCGCCCGGTTGGGCAGCCGGGTCACCGGGTCGTGCATCTGGAGGTGCCGCAGCCGGGCCTGGAGGTCGCGCCGGTCGCTGATGTCGGCGACGGACAGCAGGACGTCCCCGGTGCCGGGCACGGGCCCGAGGGTGACCTCGGTCCACAACGAGTGCCCGTCGGGGTGCTTGAGGCGGCGCGTGCAGCGCAGCCGGGCCTGCCGGCCGCGCAGCACCTCCTGGTACGCGGCCCAGGTACGGGCCTCCGAGGCCAGGTCCACCAGGTCGGCGGCGCACTGGTGGGCGAGCGCGTGCGGCTCGGTCCCCAGCAGGCCGGCGAGGGCCGTGTTGGCGGCGACGACGTAGCCGTCCCGGTCGATCACGGCCATGGCGAGGTGGGCCGCGTTGAACGCGGCCCGGTAGTCGCCCCGCGCGGCCCCGGCGGGGGACAGCGGCGCCGGGGTGCCCGACGCCGACGGCGCTGCAGGCACTACTGGGTGACGCTGCGTAATGGCCGATCGGATGCTGTCGGCCGCCGAACCGGTTCCCTCTGAGGTTCCGCTCACCGTTGGCTCCCGCAGTGTTCGTGAGTGTCCGTGCAGGAAAGTGTGCCGATCATAGAGGCTGCCGGGAGGCCCTATCCAGCCGCGTCGCCGGTCGGAGCACGGTCCTTTGACGAGTTTGACGTCAGGGTGACGCGGTGCTGACGCAGGGTCCGCATGACGCGGGGCGATCGTTTCTGCGCGCCTCTGAGCATGCGGAGACCTCTGCTGATCTCGCGTGATCGGTCGTGACGTTCTGTAGGCAGACGCGTGAAGTTGGAGGGTCACCGGCTTGCCCTATTGCTCACTCGTGTGGGGCAGCGGAACAGGGCACTGGTAAGACAATCGCCTCAAGGTGGACGAGAGGGTACGAATCCACCACCGGAGGTCGATGTGCCGCGACAGGAGACACCCGGGGGAGTGGACTGCTCCCGCATGCGAAGTACGGCTGCGGCGCTCACTTCCCTTACGGCGCTCGCCGCCATGTCACTGGTCGCGGGTCCCGCCGTGGCCGATTCCGGGGCCGGGCCCTGCGCGCTGACCCGTACGACGGCGCACCACTCCCTGGGCCTGGACACCTGGAACGGCGCCTACCCCCGGCCCGAACGCACCCTCGACGCGGTGATGGTCTTCCTCTCCTTCCCCGACCACCGGACCGCCCTCACCACCGACGAACTGGCCGCCGACTACTTCCCCGCCACCAGCGACTACTTCGAGCGGGCCTCGTACGGGCGCTTCCGCCTGGTCCCGCACCCGCAGAAGCAGTGGATCCGGATGCCCAAGCCCTCGGCCGCCTACGGGATACAGCGTGACTGGGCCCCGGAGGACCGGGCCGCCTACCTGCGCGACGCGGTCGCCACCGCCGACGCCGAGGTGGACTTCAGCAAGTACGACGTCGTGTACTTCGTCGCCGACCCAGACGCGCCCGGCGTGGACTCCGACGCCACGAAGGTGGTGAACTTCGACCGCCCGATCGTCGCGGACGGCGCCGACCTGCGGCGGATCGTCACCGTCTTCGAGCAGCACCCGCCGGACCGCAACGTCCTCGCCCACGAGACCGGGCACGTCTTCGACCTGCCCGACCTCTACCACCGGCCGACGGACGGCAAGGGCGACTGGGACACGTACGTCGGGGACTGGGACGTCATGGGCAGCCAGTTCGGGATGGCCCCGGACCTCTTCGCCTGGCACAAGTGGAAGCTGGGCTGGCTGGACTCCTCCCAGGTGGACTGCGTGCAGTCGGGTTCCTCGCTGCACACCCTCCAGCCGCTCGCGCAGGCCCCGCCGCAGGGCGGCACCGGCGGGACCCGGCTCGCGGTGGTCCGTACCGGGCCCGGCAGTGCGATCGCCATCGAGGCGCGGGGCTCCGCCGGCAACGACGGGGACACCTGCACCGAAGGGGTCCTGATCTACCGGGTGCGCAACGAGGCCGCGTCGGGCGGCGGCCCCATCGAGGTGCTGGACGGGCATCCGGAGACGGAGGCCTGCTGGGACCGCTCGGTGTACCCGCCGCTGGCGGACGCGCCGCTGGAGGTGGGGGAGGCGTACACGGTGCCGGGCGAGCGGATCAGGATCGAGGTCGCGGACCGGACCCAGTCGGGCGCGTACACGGTGAAGATCACGACGTAGCGCGGTCGGCGGGACGGCAGGCCAGCGGGATGGCAGGACAGCGGGATGGCCGGTCGGCCGGGAACACGAAGAAGGCCCCCACTCGCGTGGAGGCCTTCTTCCGTCTGTGCGCCGCCAGGGACTCGAACCCCGGACCCGCTGATTAAGAGTCAGCTGCTCTAACCAACTGAGCTAGCGGCGCCTGCTGACGTCGTAGACATTAGCAGGCCGACCCGCGGAACGAAAAATCGATATCCGCAGGTCCAGTGCTCGCCGTCGTACGGGCCGCCCGGACGAAGGCCCAGAGCAGCGCCTCGGGCCCCGGGAGCCACGGCCTGCGCGTGTCGGGAGCCACGAGCCAGCGCGAGGCGCCGGGCGTGCCGGCCAGCGGCGGCACGGTGACGGCGTCGCCGGCCCCGTGGCACAGCGGCACCGGGGCCGTACGGGCACCTCCCCACTCCTCCCACTTCAGCAGGGCGGGCAGCCGGTGGGCGGTGCCGGGGGCGGTGAACAGCAGCATCCGGCCGCGGTGCACGGCGACCGGTCCGGAGCCGGGGCCCTCGGCCCAGAGCAGGTCCAGGACGCGGCGGCCGAGGACGAGGGGGACGTTGACGACGTCGAAGACGGTCCCGCAGGGCAGCACGGCGGGCGAGGTGGGACGGGTCTCCCAGATCGCGAGCGTGCTCCGCGGCCGGGCCGAGGCGGAGGAGAGCCAGGCGGCGCCCTGCGGGGTGACGTGGGTGGCGGGCGCGGTACGGGTGTCGAGGGCGGGGCAACCGGGGGCCGTCGTCAGCGTCGTCATACGCAAAGATCTACCGGCCGTAACCTTCCGGCTTCCGGGAGTTACCGAAAACCGGGACGGGGTCGGGGGTGGTGGGGTATGTTGCGCCCCGCATATGACAAACGCCGGAGGCGCTGGATCCGGTCCCACCGGGCAAATCCAGCCCGCTCCGGCGTTTGAGGAGCGGGGTCTGGGGCGGAGCCCCCGGTAGCGGGCGCAGCTCAGCCGAGCGCTACGCCGGGCCCGCGCCGCTCTGGAGGGTTTCGCCGAACTCGATCATCTTGCGCGCGTAGTCCTCGGTCCAGTCCGCGCTGGCGGCAATCGCCGCGGGCGAGAGGCGGTCGAAGCGGCGGGGGTCCGCCAGCTGGGCCGCGGCAAGGGCCTGGAACTCCACCGCCCGGTCCTGCGCCGCCCGGAAGGCGAGCGTCAGCTCGGTGGCCCGGGCCAGGAGTTCGCGCGGGTCGTCGATGGACTCCAGGTCGAAGAAGTGCTCCGGGTCCGTGACGGCCTCCGAGGGCTCGAAGAGCAGCGGCGCGGGCCGCAGCCTCCGCTCGGTCCGCTCGGGTTCTGCCATGCCTGTCCTCCTGCTGCGCGTGCGAAATGCTTCCGGGCCACCGTCCATTGTCCAACGCCACGCAAGGGCGCACACGGGTGCACCGCCACGAGCTGGAACGCCTGTACGGGCCGTGGGGCGCAGGAGGCGGCCGGTGCCTCCGCGACGGGGGAGTCGAGCAGGTGTCCGCCCGGCCCGGGCCCCTCAGGGCCGCCAGGCCACCCGGTGCTCGGCGAGGTGGGCCAGGACCGAGTGGTTCGCCTCCCAGCCGTCCGGGAACTTCACCGTCACGCCCAGCTGGACCGGTTCCGTCGCGGGATGGTCGTCCAGGAGTTCCGCTATGCCCGCCCGGGCCACCACCACGCAGGCGTGCCGGTGCCGGGAGGCCAGGACGCACAGGCGGCCCGTCTCCAGGTGGAAGGCCGTCGCGTCCGGGCGGCCCGACAGCGGGTGGAGCACCACCGTCAGGTCGTACTCGCGGCCCTGGAGCCGGTTCGCGGTGTCCACCGTGACCCCCGAGACCCCGAGCGAGACCAGCGCCGCACGGACCGCGGCCGCCTGGTCGCGGTGCGCTGTGCCGACCGCGATCCGGTCGGCCGTCATCGGGGCCGGCCCCGGGGACTGCTCGTCCGAGGTCACCGCCCCGCGGTCCAGGGCGCGGCGGACGACGAGGGCCACCGCCCGCACCGCCTCCGGGTCGGTGCGCGGGGTGTGCCGCGCGGGCAGCTCCAGCAGGCCCCAGCCCGATTCGGCGGCCTCGTCCAGGACCCGGTCGGGGCCCGACCCGTCCGAGGGGACCCCGTACGACAGCCGCCGGTCGCCCGGCCCCGTACCGCTGCGGAACTGCGTGTACGGGTAGAAGGCGCGGGAGACCAGCGGCGCGGCCGTCGCCGGGAGCCGCCAGGACACCGGCAGCCGGTGCTGCGGCAGCTGCGGGTTGTGCGCGAGCAGGGTGGAGACCGCCGAGGCGGAGGGGTCGTAGGACAGGCCCGCCCACTGCTCCGCGCCGACCACGCTGAAGGGGTCCAGCTGGCCCGGGTCGCCCACGAACAGGGCCCGGTCGAACAGCCCCGCGACGGCCAGCAGCGCGTCGGAGCGCATCTGGTACGCCTCGTCGACGATGGCGTGCTCCCAGGGCTCGACGTCCTTGACGAAGGCCCACTTCGCCGCCGTGGAGATCGTGATCGGCAGCTCCGCGAGGTCCCCCGGCTTGGCCGAGAGGGTGACCGAGGGCAGCTCGCGCAGCGCCGGGTCGTACGCCTCCCCGTCGCTGCTGTGCAGCCGGCCCACCCGCAGCTCCGGGTCCTTGGCGGCGAGGCGCAGCACCAGGTCGTCGACCTGGGCGTTGGTCTGCGCGACCACCATCAGCCGGCGCCCGGCCGCGGCCAGCTCGCGGGCGGCCCGGACGACGAGCGTGGACTTGCCGGCTCCGGGCGGGGAGTCGACGACCACGCCGCGCTCGGTCCCGTGCAGCGTGTCGTGGAGGATCGCGGCGGTCGCCCGCGAGGCGGCCAGGGCCGGATCGAAGGAGGCGGTCGCAGTCACAGCACGTCCTCGTCGGTCACGGTGTCGGGGAGGGGGACGGCGCTCAGGTGCCCGGGCGGGCCGCCGTGCGTCCACGGGGTGTTCTCGGGATCGGGGAGCTTCGGGCCGCCGCGCGCGTCGTGCTCGAAGAGCGTCCAGCACACCCGGTCGCCCTTCTCCGGCACCGAACCGGGCTCCGGATCGCGGCCGCGGCCCATCTTGTCCAGCAGCCGCAGCACGATGCCGCCGTCCTCCTCGAAGCGTACGAACCGCGCCGACTGCGGGCGACCGTCCAGCGAGCGGAACACCTTCGCGGCGCCGTCCTCGGCCAGCTGCGGCCGGTCCTCCGTCGCCACCGTCACCAGCGGGCGGGGGCTGGGCCGTTTGGAGTCCGTCCACTCCATGACCACCTCGGTGACCTCACCGGCGAAGGCCTCGCCCGCGAGCCGCCGGCCCGCCATCACCAGGGGGTCGTCCAGAGCCTCCTGGGCGTCGAGCCGCACCTGCTCGGTCTCCCGGGTGGCCAGCTTCTGAGCCGCCGTCACCGCATCGTCGCGGCGCGGCTGCGGGGGCTCGCCCGCCCGTACGCGGTCCCGGTGGCCGGTGTACGACCAGCGGTCGCGGGTCCAGCGCTCCTCGGCGCGCTCGCCCGGCGGCAGGCCGCGCAGCAGGTCGATCGCCTCCCACGTCGTCCACCAGGTGTTCGACATCTGGGGCACGACCAGTTGGCGCACGGCCCGTTCGGCCATCCGCACCTCACGGTCGTCGGCCCCGGGCCGGGCCGCCAGGGCCGCGCGCGCCGCGTCGTAGCGGGCGATCGCCGGGGCCAGCAGCTTGTTGTCGAAGGCCGGGTCGGTCGCCGGACCGGCCGGCGGGCACAGCAGCTGGCCGTCCTTGTCGCGGCCCAGTTCAGCCTGGAGCGCCGCCTCGGCGCCCGACCGGCCCTGCGGCGGGTCGATCCAGCCCAGCAGCGCCCCGAGGTGCTGGTCCTCCAGGTTGCTCTGGCCGGTCGCCCAGTGCCGGGACAGCAGGTCCGTCGCCGACAGCAGCATCGAGGACCCGGGCACCCGCGAGCGCTCGGCGAGGTGGGTGAACCAGCGGCCGAGCATCGGCACGCGCGAGGGCGCCGGATACGGATTGTCCGGATCCTCCTCGGCGGTGCGCCGGAACCGCATCGACCGGCCCAGCAGGCGCACGTACTCGATGCCCGCCCGGCTCGGCACGATCAGCTGCGGCGCGTCCCGGCACAGCTCGGCCTCGACCTTGACCCTCTTGCCCGTCTCCGGGTCGGTCTCGCTGCGCTCGGCCGGCTCCACGTCGTCCGCGTACGCGTCGATGTGGGCCAGGACGTGGACCGCCAGGTCCGCGAGGAACGCCCAGCGCAGGTCCCGGTCGCGCGGCTGGGGTATGACGAAGACCCGCGGCTCGTTCCGGTCGGTCCCGACCAGCGCGCCGAGCGGAGCCCCCGTCTCACCGGCCGTGGTGAGCGGCACGAAGACCATCGGGTTCTCGCTCAGGTGGCGGTGGCGCACGGTCGCGAGCGGCTGGGCGCGGCCCGCGCGGACGGCCTCCAGCCGGGCCAGGGTGCTCAGCAGGGGCATTCGGGGGTCTCCGGGACGTGGTGCGGCGGACGGGCGGCGGCGAGCTCCAGCGCCTCGGCGCGCAGCCGGGCCGCGCGGTGCAGTGCGGCGGCGGTCGGATCCCCGGCGCAGCCGGCCCCGGTGGCCGCCGCGAGGGCCTCCTCGACGGTGGTCAGCGCGCCCAGCTCGCCCCGTACGGACCGGCCCAGCGCGGTCACCTGGCCGGCGGTGCGGGCCCCGTCCCGGCAGTGGAAGGCCAGCTCGCAGGCGGCCAGGCACTCGGGGGCGTAGGCGGCATCGACCGCGGCGACGGCTTCGGTGAGCTCCTCGGCGGACCGGGAGGGGTCGAAGCTGAGCCCCTCGGGCAGCGCCGCGGCGAGCTCCTCGACGCGGGTCAGACGGTCCAGCTGTCGCCGGGTCACGGCGCGCTCGCGGCGGATGTCGACGGGCGCGGCGGTGGGCAGGTTGGAGAAGTCCTTGGGGCAGACCAGCAGCACCGCGTGCCCGACCTCGGCTCCGTCCAGCTTCTCGGCGGTGTTCTCCAGGGCCAGGACGTAGACGGCGGCCTGGCGGGCGGCGGCGCCCACCTTCGCGGGGTCGGCGGCGCCGTCGATCATCGGGAAGGACTTGATCTCCACGACGGTCCAGCGGCCGTCGGGATGCACCACGACGGCGTCCGGCTCCAGGTAGGCGGGGGTGCCCGCCACCTCCAGGGCCAGCATCGGGTGGTCGAGCAGGGACCAGGCCCCCTCGGTCCGTCCGGCGGCGGTGGCCTCGCGCAGGGCGAGCGCGGTGCGGGCGGCCCGGCCCTCGGGTCCGGCGGCGGTGAGGTCGGGGACGCGGGCGCCCGGCCCGGGCGGGGCGGTCGCGGAGCCCAGGTGCTCGTGGACCAGGCGGAGCAGTTCGGCGCCGCCGTCCCCCTTGACCTTGGCCTCGAAGGAGTTCCCGCGGACGATCGCGAACTGCGACTGCCCGAACGGGGCGGGCGAGCCGAGGGCCGAGGCGAGCACGGTCTTGTCCACGCCCGCGCCGTCGAGCAGGGCGCGTCTGCCGCAGCCGGGGTTGGCGGCGAGGGCCGCGAGCGCCCGGGCGTCGAGCGGGCGGGGCGGCACGGCGGGGCCCCGCAGGCCGGCGAGCCGCTGCCGCAGCGTGGCGGGCTGCGGGGTCTGCTGCGCGGTTCGCCGGGGAGGGCCGCTGGGCGGGTAGGAGCTCACCCGCGGAAGTGTCCCATCCGCCACTGACAATCGTGGACTTACCGCGGAAACCAGCTGTTCGCGGCCTGTGCGGTGGCCCCGCGTTCATGTGATGGATGATGGACGGACGACGGAACCGCTCTAAAAGCGTGCATATCCGTGCATACCCATATGGACCGGGAGAAAAATATATGGCCCCCCGCATCCTGCTGGCCCGCCACGGCCAGACGGCGTGGTCCCAGCTCGGCAAGCACACCGGGCGCACGGACGTGCCCCTGCTGGAGGAGGGCAAGCGGGGCGCGCAACTGCTCGGCGAGCGGCTGGCCCGAGACCCGTGGAAGGGCCTGTCCGGCGTGGAGGTCCGCACCAGCCCGCTGGTCCGCGCGAGCGAGAGCTGCGAGCTGGCGGGCTTCGGCGTGCAGGCGGAACCGTGGGACGCCCTGATGGAGTGGGACTACGGCGACTACGAGGGCATGACCCCGGCGGAGATCCAGGCGGTCCGCCCGGGCTGGCTGATCTGGCGCGACGGGGTCCCGGGCGGCGAGTCCGTCGCCGATGTCGCGGCGCGCGCGGACGAGGTGGTCGCCTGGGCCCGCTCGGCGGAGCGCGACGTCCTGGTCTTCGCCCACGGGCACATCCTGCGCACCCTGGCCGCCCGCTGGCTCGGCTTCGAGGCCTCCTTCGGCGCGCGCATCCGCCTCGAGCCCACCTCCCTCTCGGTCCTGGGATGGGCCTACGGTGCCCCCGCGCTGGAGCGCTGGAACGACACGGGGCACCTGGACGCGTAGGTCCGTGTGCCGGGCCCGTTCCGGGCGGCCTTCCCGGCCTGACGGGCCCGACAGGCCCGACCGGCCTTCCCGCCCGGTCGGGCCGGTGCCTGCCCGGACCGGGGCTACGCGCCCAGGAGTTCGAGCAGGGCGCGTACGGCGTCGAGGACGGGCTGGCCGATCGCGCCCGCGGTTGCGGCGATGCCCGCGACGGTCATCAGCGCGCCGTGCCGCTGCTCGGGGGTGGTGTCCTCCTCGGCCGTGATGGCCGGGAGCGAGGCGTCGATGCACTGCGCGGTCGCCGGGGGCACCTGTGCGTGCAGCTCCCGCAGCAGGGCGACCAGGCCGGCGACGGCCTGCTCCACGGCGGCAGACGGCTGGGGGCCGGTGGGCGCCCCTCCGTGGTGGTGGGCGATGCCGGTGTTCCCCATGCCGCCGTGCATGTGGACGACGTCCCCGTAGAAGCTGTCCCCGCTCATGACCTCGCCACCCCCGTGTTCGCCGAGCCGCCGTACATGTTCACCGTGTCCCCGAAGTAGTAGTTGCTGGGGTTGCTGATCGTCAGCCGTTCCACGCGGACGCGGAGCTCCGTGTCCGGGTTCTCTATGGCGTGCGCGATCTGGTAGACGAGGTGGTTGAGGTGGTCGTGGTGGCCCGTGACCAGTGCGGTCGACTGGCCGTTCGACTCGACGGCCATGACGAAGTGCGAGGAGGCCGACAGCACGATGGCCATCTCCACCAGGAAGTAGATCAGCGCGGCCACGCTGACGAGCCAGATGAAGGTGAGGAAGCCTTCGAAGCTCGCTTGTTCCCGGGAGAGGAAGCCGGCGATGGCGCTGAACAGCGTGAACCCCATCGCCACCAGAATGGTGAGCGCCGTCCGCCGCAGGAAGAGCAGCACGGCCTCCTTGCGCCGCGGGTGGAGGACGAACGTGTACACCCGGGCGACGTTCTGGAGCGGGTAGACCGCCCCTCCCACCCACAACAGCCTCCTGGTGACGGTCAGGTCGAGCGCCCCGCCTGAGGAGGCGGCCAGGGCCCGGCCCGGCGGGCCCTGCGGAGCCGGTGGACCCACGGGCGGCGGGGCCGGCGGCTGCGGTGGTGGCTGTGGTCCGGTCGTGTCCATGCTTCCCCCTGAGATGGAACCGCGTCGGAGCGAAGCCTCATTAAGGACGGGCGGCCTCGCGACCGCAAGATGAATTCAGGCCCGTTCGCGCCGCAGCCCCCGGCGCCCCCGCTACCCCCGGCGCCGAGGCCGCCGCCCCGCCGCTCCTCGCGGCCCTTCCCCGTCCTCAGACCGCCGCGTGCCGGGTCAGGAAGACTGCCACGCGCGGGGAGCGCTGGTGCGGGACCAGGACGCGGGCGGTGTCCGACAGCATGGACCGGATCCGGGTGGACTGGACCTCGGCGAGCCGGTCGAGCACGCGGCCGCCGGCCCAGGCGGCCTCGTCGGGAGCGCCCGCGCGGGCCAGGTCACCGGCCAGCTCCGCGGTGTACAGGGCCACGTTCCGGGCGAAGTGCGGATCCTGGAGGTCCGCGGCCCGGCGGGCGTGCCGGGCGGCGCGGGAGTGCTCCCCGAGGGCGGCCCAGCACCGCGCCTCCAGGGACTCCAGTTCGGCCTCCCCGAAGAAGGACATCCACTCGGGGTCCGCGCCCGTCCCGCCCTTGGCGAAGTCGGTGTGGGCCCGGGTCAGCGCCTCCTCGCATGCCTTGCGGTCGGCCAGCCCGGCCCAGCCGCCCGCCTCGCGGAGCGCGAGCAGCGACAGCAGCCGGGGGGAGCCGAGGGCGCGGGCGGCGCGGCGGCCCGCCTGGGCGGCCCGTACCGCCTCCCGGGAGCGACCGCAGTCCCGGGCCAGGAAGGCCATGTTGCTGAAGGCGTGCGCCTCCAGTCCGGCGTCGCCCGACACCCGGGCCGTGGCCAGGGCCTCGGCGTAGTGGGAGCGGGCGTCGTCGAAGCGCCCGGAGTCGTGCGCCAGCCAGCCGACGGAGACGGCGAGTTCGCCGGCGCCCGCGTGCAGCCGGTCCTCGGTGGACTGCCGCCTGGCCCCCGCGTCGAGCAGCGCGTAGGCCGTGCGCAGCGGCTCGGCGGCCTTGCGGTACAGGGCGTCGGCGCCGTGCCGGTCGTCCAGCAGCCGGATCTGGCGTACGGCGTCCTCGACGGCGGCCGCCTCTGACTCGCCGGCCCGGGAGGGGATCCGGCGGCTGTCGCCGAGCAGGGTGAGGCTGAGCGTCGCGGCCGCCACGGTCGCGGAGCCCCCCGCCATGAACGCGCGACGCAGCACGTCGCTCTCCTTGGGGCTGGTGCCAGTACCGCAAGCGGTACCCGAACGGTGGGTGAGGGCGGAGAAGGGGGCACGCTGCGCCGAGCGCCCGCGGACGGCCTCGCGCGGGGAGAATCCCAGGTCGGCGAGGGTGCGGCCGGGGAACATGTGCAGGAAGACCCGCTCGTACGCGTAGTTGGGGCAGCGGATCTCGCCGGACTCGACCCGGCCGATGTACCGGGCGTCGCAGGAAACCGTTTCTCCGATCTCCTTGGCCGCCCTGCGCACCAGGGCCGCGAACTCGGCCGGGGAGTGCTGACCGCGCATCCGCCGGAACGTGGAGTTGGGTGAGTGGGGGGACGCCGCCATGGACGTGGCCTCTCTGGCAAGGAACACACCGCCGGTGCTGTGGCCCGTCCCGCTGGGCCCCCGGCGCGCATGAACGTACCGCCAGTGACGGGGTGTTCATGCGGTGTTTGGCTACAAAAGGGATATCTCACCCGCCATCCGCCATGAACTGCCATCCTTTGCAGCGTCTTGCCGCCGCACCTGTTGACGTTTCCGTGCGTTGAACGCATGCGGAGTGGGAGGCGACTGCCCGCTCCCGGCTCGTACGCGGATCGAGGAGGGGTTCCCTTGGTGGAGGCCGGCATGGAGAGCACTGGAACGAACACCGCGCCCCGGCCCGGTGCGGCCCCCGTCGACGCGCCGGACCTGGTGACCGTGCCCACCCGGCAGGGCCTCGAGGCCGTGGACATCATCCGCCGGGCCGCCCGTCAGGCCGGCGGGGTCGGCCCCGTCCTGCACGACGGCTCCGGCGACACCCTCGGCTTCCTCGTCCCGCCCGGCACCGCCGACGCCTGGGACCTGCCGGGCAGCGCGTGTACGCAGACCAACGGGCGCGGGATGCGCTTCGGAGAGGCCGCCGTTCCCACCCCGGCCGGCACCGGCTGGCTGCTCCCCCCGGAGGCCGTGGAGCCGGTCACTGACCCGCAAGTCCTGCGTGCGGCCCTCGGCGAGGCGGCCCGGCTGATCGAGGCCGCGGACAACTGCCGCTGACCGGCGACAATGGGTGCGTGGCGAGCAAGGACAGAGGCAAGGGCAAGCAGCGCGGACGCGGCGGCGCCGAGGCGGTCACCGGGCAGGTGGACGGCGGCCGCGCCGAGCTCGCGCCCGACCGCGAGCGCCCGGGCGCCTGGACCCTGCTGATCGACGGGGCCCCGCAGTCGCATGTGGACCTCGGCGATCCCGGGTACCTGGACTTCTCCTACCAGCGCCGGATCGGCCACCTGATCGACCTCGTCGCGCCCGCCCGGCAGCCCTTGAACGTGCTGCACCTGGGCGGCGGGGCCTTCACCCTCGCCCGGTACACGGCCGCCTCCCGCCCCCGCTCCACCCAGCAGGTCGTGGAGATCGACGCCGCGCTGGTGGCCTTCGTACGGGAACACCTGCCGCTGGATCCGCAGGCGCGGGTCCGGGTCCGGGCGGTGGACGCGCGGGCGGGCCTGGCCAAGGTGGCGGACGGCTGGGCGGACCTGGTCATCGCGGACGTGTTCAGCGGGGCGCGCACCCCCGCGCATCTGACGAGCACCGAGTTCCTGGACGAGGTGCGCCGGGCCCTGGCGCCCACCGGGTGGTACGTGGCCAACCTGGCGGACGGCCCGCCACTCACCCACCTGCGGAGCCAGATCGCGACGGCCGCGTCCCGGTTCCCGGAGCTGGCGCTGGCCGCCGATCCGGTGGTGTGGCGGGGCAAGCGCTTCGGCAATGCCGTCCTGGTGGCCTCCGACCGGGAGCTGCCCGTCGCGGAGTTCACCCGCCGGGTGGCGAGCGACCCGCATCCGGGCCGGGTCGAGCACGGGCGGGCGCTGGCGGACTTCGCGGGCGGTGCGGCCCCGGTCGCGGACGTCTCGGCGGTGGCTTCGCCGCAGCCGCCGCCCTCGGTGTTCGAGTAGGGGCCGGTCGGCTGTCAGGGGCGCAGGGGCTCAGAGGGGCAGGGGCTCAGGGGTCGACGATCTCCACGACCGGCGGATGGTCGTGCCAGGTGCAGAAGACCGAGACCTCGCGCCCGTCCCGGGTGAAGGTGACCCGGATCCAGTAGTCCTGCTTCCACACCTGCATCCGCCAGCCGGCCGAGGGGGTCGCGGAGACCAGCTCGGCCGAGGACGCCCCCAGGTCGAAGACGACCCGGCCGCCCGAGACCGGATAGGCCTTCACCTGCCCCGCGCCGCCCTCGTCCGGCTGCTGGTACGGCTGCTGCCCGGGCGGGGAGCCCTTCTCCGGGGGCTTGGCGGGGGAGGAGCCGGCGGACGGCGACGCCGCCGGGCTCGGGGACCCGGACGCGGAAGGGGACGGGGACTCCGAGGGGGACGCGGAGGCCGGCGGAGCGGAAGGCTGCGCGTGCTGCGTGGAGGAGGACAGCGGCTGGGTGGCCAGCGGCACCGCGAGCGGCGGATCGTAGGCGGTACCCGACATGACCGTGTGCACGCCCCACCAGGACAGCGTCACCGCCGCCCCCGTCGCCAGCAGCCATGCCATGGCATGGACGAGTCCTCTTCGCATCAGGGCACATACTGCACCACCCGCCACAAGAGTGTCCCGACACCCCGGCCGGTCCCCCGAATGGGCTACGGTGCGGGCCATGGCAAGTGTGCTCGTGGTCGAGGACGACCAGTTCGTACGTTCCGCCCTCATCCGGCACCTGACCGAGGCCTCGCACACCGTGCGGAGCGTCGGCACCGCCCTGGAAGCCCTGCGCGAGGTCGCCCACCACCGCTTCGACGTGGTCATCCTCGACCTCGGGCTGCCCGATCTCGACGGGTCGGAGGCGCTCAAGATGCTGCGCGGCATCACCGACGTACCCGTGATCATCGCGACCGCGCGCGACGACGAGGCGGAGATCGTCCGGCTGCTCAACGACGGCGCCGACGACTACCTGACCAAACCTTTTTCCGTCGAGCACCTCTCCGCCCGGATGGCCGCCGTACTGCGCCGCTCCCAGGCGGCGGCGGCCGAGCCGCCCTCGCGCGTCCTGCGCGTCGGCGGGCTCGCCATCGACCCGCTGCGCCGCCAGGCCCAGCTCGACGGCGCGGCCCTGGACCTCACGCGGCGCGAGTTCGACCTGCTGGCCTTCCTCGCCGGGCGGCCCGGGGTGGTCGTGGCCCGGCGCGAACTGCTCGCCGAGGTCTGGCAGCAGTCGTACGGGGACGACCAGACCATCGACGTGCACCTGTCCTGGCTGCGCCGCAAGCTCGGCGAGACCGCCGCCCGGCCGCGGTACCTGCACACGCTGCGGGGGGTCGGGGTCAAGCTGGAGCCGCCGCTGTGATGCCGCGATGAGGTGGGCGCTGGTCAAGGTGTGCCTCGCGGTCACCACCATGGTGGTCGTGGCCTTCGCCGTGCCGCTCGGGCTCGTCGTCCAGGAGATGGCCAGCGACCGGGCCTTCTCCAACGCCGAGCGGCAGGCGGCCACCATCGGGCCGACCCTGTCCATCACCACCGACCCGGTCCAGCTGCGCAAGGCGGTGGAGTCCACGCAGATGGGCGCCGCCCGGCGGATGGCCGTCCACCTCCCCGCCATCGGCGACAGCCCGCCGGTGGGCATCGGCGAGGGCCGGGCGGGGGAGCGGGCCGTGGCCGAGACCCGGCGGATGGGGCGGGCCACGACCGCCTCGGTGCCGGGCGGGGGTTCGGCGCTGCTCCAGCCGACCGCGCTCGGGTCCGGGGACATCGCGGTGGTGGAGGTGTTCGTACCGGAGAGCGAGGTCAGCAACGGGGTCACGACCGCCTGGCTGGTGCTCGCGGGCGTCGGACTGGCCCTGATCGTGGGCTCGGTCGGGGTCGCCGACCGGCTCGGCGCCCGGCTCGTACGGCCCGCCGAACGGCTCGCGGACGCCGCGCACCAGCTGGGCGAGGGCCGGCTCGGGGCGCGGGTGGCGGAGGCCGGTCCCAAGGAACTCCGCTCGGCGGCCGTCGCGTTCAACGCGATGGCGGACCAGGTGGTGGAACTCCTCGCCAACGAGCGGGAGCTGGCCGCCGACCTCTCGCACCGGCTGCGGACGCCGCTGACGGTGCTGCGGCTCAACACGGCCTCGCTCGGGGACGGCCCGGCGGCCGAACAGACCCGGGCGGCGGTGGAACAGCTGGAGCGCGAGGTCGACACGATCATCCGTACGGCCCGCGAACAGCGCCCGGCGACCGGCCTGGCCGGCACGGGTGCGGGCGCCGGTGCGGGCTGCGACGCCTCGGAGGTGATCCGCGACCGGATGGCCTTCTGGTCGGCGCTGGCGGAGGACGAGGGCCGGGAGGTGCGGCTCGCGGGGGTCGACCGTACGGTACGCATCCCCGTGGCCCGGCCCGAACTCGCGGCCGCCCTCGACGCCATGCTGGGCAACGTGTTCCGGCACACCCCCGAGGGCACCCCCTTCGCGGTGGACGTCCACGACGCCTCGGACGCGGTCATCGTGCTCGTCTCGGACGCGGGTCCGGGCATCGCCGACCCGGACGCCGCGCTGCGCCGGGGCAACGACGGCGGCCGCGACGGGTCGACGGGTCTGGGCCTGGACATCGTGCGCCGGGTCGCGGAATCGACCGGCGGGGACGTGCGGCTGGGCCGCTCGGTGCTCGGCGGGACCGAGGTCCGGGTCTGGATCGGCCTCGACGGGCGCACCCGGGGCGGCGCGGGCGGTGCGCGGGTCGGGCGCGGGGTCCGGCGCGGCAACCGACGTACCCGGGGGCGCGCCTAGCAGGCGGTTCGTCCCCCTGTCGGTACGGTCCGCGCCATGGACACCCTCATCTTCGGCGGGCTCCTCGCCACGCTGATCGCCATGTACCGGGACTCGTCCCGGACGGTCGTGCTCGGGGCGTGGTGGGTCATGCTGATCGCCGTCATCCTGCTGATGGCGCACCACATCACCAGCGGCCTCGCCCTGAACCTGAGCTACTGACCGGTGGCCGCGCTGAACAGCCTCCTCCCGGAGGCTCCGCCGGAGGGCGGGCTGCTGGGGCGGGTCCAATACTGGTTCGCCTGCTTCTTCGCCATCGGCTGGACGGCCGTCGTCTGCGGGGGCCTCTTCTACCAGTTCGGGATGTGGGAGTACCCGTGCCCGCTGTGCATCGTGCAGCGGATGTTCATGCTGCTGGCGGCGATGGGCGCGGGCTACATCGTCCGTACGGCGCTGGCGCACGGCGCGGTGCCGGCCCGCGACTACATGACGGGCTGGGGGCTGGCCCTCGTCGCGGTGATGGGGGGCTCCTTCGCCTCCTGGCGGCAGACGATGCTGCACATCCTGCCGGGGGACAAGGGGTACGGGAGCGAGGCGTTCGGCCTGCACCTGTACGTGTGGGCCTGGATCCTCTTCCAGGTCTCGGTGGTCGCCATCGGCATCGTCCTGGCCTTCGCCCGGGCGACGGCGGACCGCAGCGTTCCGGCGACACGGCCGGGGGCGTACCTGACGGTGGGGACGTTCGCCCTCTGGTTCCTGGGCCTGGTCCTCGCGATCAACGTCGTCGCGGTCTTCCTCGAAGAGGGCTTCCACTGGTTCCTGCCGGACGACCCGAGCCGGTACCAGTTCTTCTACGACGTCGGAATCCTGGGCTGAGCGGGCAGGGAAGCCGGGCAGGTAGCCGCGCAGGCAAGGAAGCCGAGCAGGCAAGGAAGCCGCGCAGGCAAGAAGCCGAGCAGGCAAGGAAAGGGAAACAGGCATGCGCTACGCAGTCCTCGGCACCGGGATCGTCGGCCGCACCCTGGCCGCGGCGCTGGCCTCCCTGGGCCACGAGGTGGTCATCGGCACCCGGGATCCCGAAGCCACCCTCGCCCGAGCCGACTACGCCGAGTGGCGGGCGGCGCGGCCGCAGGTCCGGCTCGTGGCCCTCCGGGAGGCGGCCGACGCGGGCGAGACCCTGGTCAACGCCACCGGCGGGCGGGTCAGCGTCGCCGCGCTGGCGGAGGCGGGCGCGGCGCAGCTGACCGGGAAGGTGCTGATCGACGTAGCGAACCCGCTGGACTTCTCGCAGGGCTTCCCGCCGAGCCTGGACCCGGTGAACGGGGACAGCCTCGGCGAGCTGATCCAGCGGACCTTCCCGGGGCTGCGGGTGGTCAAGACGCTGAACACGATGAACTGCCGGATCATGGTCGATCCGGGCCGGGTCCCCGGGCACCACCACGTCTTCCTCTCGGGCGAGGACGCGGACGCGAAGAACTCCGTACGCGTACTGCTGCACTCCTTCGGCTGGCCGCAGGAGAGCATCCTCGACCTCGGCGGGATCGAAACGGCCCGGGGAGCCGAGATGCTGCTGCCGATGTGGCTCCGTCTGATGGGCGCGCTGGGCCACACGGACTTCAACTTCCACATCCAGGGCGTCTGACGGCAGTCCCGGCGGCTGCGTCCCGCCTCCGGCGCTGCCCGGACGGGGGCGCAGATGTTGCCGTGCCCCCGGGCCGCGCCGAGGGTGAGGGGGACGGAAGGAGTCACGCATGAGAGTCATGCTCAGGGCCCACATGGACACGGTTGCCACCAACGAGGGCATCAAGACCGGGGCCCTGCCCCAGGCGATCAAGACCCTGATGGGCAAGTTGAAGCCGGAGGCCGCCTACTTCGGCCTGCACGAGGGCGTGCGCTCAGTCTGGATCGTCTTCGACCTCCAGGACAGCTCGCAGCTGCCGCCGCTGTTGGAGGACCTGTTCCTGCAGTTCAACGCCGAGATCGAGGTCGGTCCCGTGATGAATGCCGAGGACCTGGCGAAGGGGCTGGCGGCGATGGCGTCCTCGCCGTCGTAGGGGTTGCGTCGTCGGGGCCCCGTCAGAGGGGCCCCGTCAGGGTGGGCTCCGCCCGGCCGGCCCGCCCGGGTCAGGCGGAGCCGGTGTCGCCCGCGTTCAGCCGCTTGGCCTGGGCCCGGCCGACCTCGGCGGCGCGGTGCAGGTAGTCGGCGATGACGGCCAGTTCGCTGTCGGAGTAGCCCTCCAGCACGGCGCCGAAGGCCCGGCCGGGGGTGTCCCAGGCCGCGCCGATCCGCTCGCGGGCCTCGGGCGCGAGGGAGACGAGGGAGCGGCGCCGGTCGTGCGGGTCGGCGTGGCGCTCGACGATGCCCGCCTTGACCAGCCGGTCGACGAGGCGGGTGGCGGAGCCGGAGGTCAGGCCGGTGAGACGGGCGATGTCCCCCGTGCTGACGGGGCCGGGCTCCATGTCGAGGAGCGCGATGCACTGCATGTCGGTGGGGTGCAGGCCGACGTGGTCGGCCATGGCCTGATTGAAGAGCGAGTAGTCGGCGTAGTGCCGCTGGCTCTCGGTGACGATGCGGGCGAGCAGCTCGGCGCGGCTCCACTCGGCACGCTGATCACCCGTACGAGGGGAATCGGTTGACATCGGCTTCTCCGTGCTCCAAATTTATCTGTGTGGCGCAGTGAATGTGTCTCGCACAATCTGCGCCACGGTTGGATTCTATCCGGAGTCCGGCCATGCGCAGAAGAAGAAAGGGGCATTGTCGTCATGTCGATCCTCATCACCGGCGGCCGCGGCGCCGTCGCCCGCGGTCTCTCCGAGCTGCTCACCGCCCGGGGGCTCCCGTACCGCCTCGGCTCCCGCGCGCCGGACACGCCAGGCGCCGTCCGCTGCGACCTCACCGACCCGGCGAGTTTTCCCGGCGCCCTCGAAGGGGTCCGTTCCGTGTTCCTCTACGCCGAGGCCTCCGCTATCGAGGCCTTCGTCAAGGAGGCCATCGCCGCCGGGGTGGAGCATGTCGTGCTCCTTTCCTCCTCCTCGGTGCTCGGCCCCGGCGCCGCGGACAGCCCACTGTCCGCGTCCCACCTCGCCGTGGAACAGGCCTTGACGGCCTCCTCGCTGCGCACCACCCTGCTGCGGCCGGGGTCCTTCGCGAGCAACGCCCTCGGCTGGGCCTGGTCGTTGAAGTCCGGCCGCCCGGTCCACCTGCCCTACCCGGGCGCCTACTGCGATCCCGTCCACGAGGCCGACATCGCCGAGGCCGCGTTCACCGTCCTCACCGACCCCGCCCGCGCGGGCGGCGCCCACACCCTGACCGGACCGCAGTCGCTTACCTTCGCGACCCAGCTCGCGATACTCGGGTCGGTCCTCGGCCGGCCCCTGCCCTACGAGTCCGTCTCGGCCGAGCGGTGGAAGTCCGAGGTCGAGGGCTACATACCCGGTCCGTACACCGACGCGCTCCTGGACTTCTGGGCATCCACCGACGGCCTCCCGACCGAGATCACCGACACTGTCGAACGGCTCACCGGCCACTCGGCGCGGACCTTCGAGACCTGGGCCCGCGACCACGCCGGCGCCTTCGCCGCTACTGCACGCTGAAGGCGTGCGGGTGGGCCGGGTCCTGGGGGCAGGCGAAGACATTGAGCTTGCCGTGGTTGCCGACGACCACCCCGGTCGGGGAGGCCACATCGTCCTCCGGCAGGCGGTCCTCCGGCAGGCGGTCCTCCAAGGGGCTGTCCTCCAGCGGGATCCAGCTGGTGCTGTCGGAGTGGAACTCGCGGGTGGCGATCGTCAGCAGGAGTTCCATCGCTGATCCGCAGGTGCGGCAGTCCATGGTCCCCGGACCGGTGACGTTCCAGGCGGCGTGCCCGCCGGCCTTCCAGCCCGGGGCGAGGGACAGGTCGCTCTGGTAGCTCGGCAGGGCGCCGGTCTCCTCACTGGCCCCCTCACCGGCCCGCTCACTGTCCTCCTCCTCGGCTTCCTCCTGGGCCTCGTACGACGCCTCCTCCTGGGCGTCCTCCCATGCCTCGACGCGTTCCCCGAGTTCGCCCGGGAGCACCTCGATGTACGGGTACTCGGCGACCTGCTCCGGGTGCAGCACACAGGGCCGCGGGACATACCCCTCGAAGCCCACCGGCCCGGGGTCCGGGTGCCGCGCCAGGACCTCGCGCACCCCGGCGGCCCGGCGCCACCGGAGGTGGACGTACATGCCGTACCCCGTCGGCCCGTGGGCGTCGAAGGGGCACCAGAACACCTGGAGCAGGTCGTGGCCTTCGGGGCCCGCGGGGAGGTCCGGGACGTCCCGCCCGTACAGCTGGGCCACGGCCAGCAAGGGCTGCGGCGGCCGCAGGGCGGGCGCGTCCGGGGCCGGCCCGTGCGGCCCCTCGCACACCGGCCACGGCTCGTCGGCCGGCCACAGCAGCGGCCCGCCGACATGGCTGTCGGCCACCCCCGGGGATCCGGCGCGGGGATGCAGCCGGGTCGTCGTACGGCGGTGGACCGACAGGCCGGGGAAGAGGGCTTCCACGTCCAGGGGGCGCGGCGGCGTGGTGCGGGTCATGCCGGCGAATCTACAAGGCTCCTGTCCGGGCCAGCCTGGCGTACCAGTGGGCGCTGGAGCGCGGGGTGCGGGCCAGGGTCTCGTAGTCGACGTGGACGATGCCGAAGCGCTTGCTGTAGCCGTAGGACCACTCGAAGTTGTCCAGCAGGGACCAGAGGAAGTAGCCCTCCACGGGGGCGCCGTGCCCGATCGCCCGGTGGATGGTGGCCAGGTGCTTCTCCAGGTAGCCGATGCGCTGGGGGTCGTGCAGCTCAGGGGCGTACGCGGCGCCGTTCTCGGTGACCAGCAGGGGCAGCCCGGGAGCCTCCCGGGTGAAGCGCATCAGCAGGTCGTAGAGGCCGGTCGGGTCGATGGACCAGTTCATGTCCGTCAGCTCGCCGGGGGGCTGGTGGAAGGCCACCGTGTCCGCCGCGGGCCAGGGGGAGTGGGCCGTGGCCCCGTGGCCGTCGGCCCGGGGGCCGCCCCCGGCCGGGGCTGCCGACACCACCGTCGGGGTGTAGTAGTTCACGCCGAGGAAGCCGAGCGGCTGGTGGATCTGGGCCTCGTCGCCGGGGCGGACGAAGGACCAGTCCGTCACCGCGGCGGTGTCCTCCATCAGGTCCTCCGGATAGGCCCCGTGGAGCAGGGGCCCGGTGAAGATCCGGTTGGCGAGGGCGTCGATGCGGCGGCGCGCGTCCAGGTCGGCGGCCGAGCCCGTCAGCGGCCGCACCGCACTGGGGTTGAGGGCGATCCCGACCCTGGCCGAGGCGGGCAGGACCGCCGAGGCCAGACCGTGGGCCAGGTTGAGGTGGTGGGCGGCGCGCAGGGAGTCGGCCGGGGAGGTGCGGCCGGGGGCGTGGACCCCGGAGCCGTAGCCGAGGAAGGCGCTGCACCAGGGTTCGTTGAGCGTGGTCCACAGCTTCACCCGGTCGCCCAGCGCCTCGGCGACGGTCGCCGCGTACGCCGCGAAGGCGTAGGCCGTCTCCCGCTCGGGCCAGCCGCCGCCCCCCGAGGCGCCGCCGGTGGAGGATCCCGTCTCCAACTCCTGCGGCAGGTCCCAGTGGTACAGGGTCACGCAGGGCTGGATCCCGTAGGAGAGCAGCTCGTCCACGAGCGCGTCGTAGAAGCCGATGCCACCGGCCAGCACCCGCGGCCAGGACACCGAGAACCGGTAGGCCCCCAGCCCCAGCGCGGCCATCAGCCGGACGTCCTCGCGCCACAGCCGGTGGTGGTCCACCGCCACGTCGCCCGTGTCGCCGCCGTGCACCTTGCCGGGCGTCCGGCAGAAGGTGTCCCAGATGGACGGCCCGCGCAGGGCGGCCGCGCCCTCGATCTGGAAGGCCGCCGTGGCCGCACCCCACAAGAACCGCTCCGGGAAGCGGAGTTTGCCCGTCCCCCGCGGCGTGCCCGTGTTCGTGTTCGTTGGCGTGTTCGTCAACCCTTCACCGCTCCCTGCATGATGCCGCCGACGATCTGGCGGCCGAAGACGAGAAACACCAGCAACAGCGGGAGCGTGCCCAGCAGCGCGCCCGCCATGATCACGGACTGGTCGGGGATGTAGCCCCGGCCCAGTCCCGTCAGGGCCACCTGCACCGTCGGGCTGCCGTTCTGGGTCAGCGCGACGATCGGCCAGAAGAAGTCGTTCCAGGCCATGACGAAGGTCAGCATGGCCAGTACCGCCATCGCGGGCCGGGCCGCGGGGAAGACCACGTGCCACACGACCCGCAGCGAGCTCGCGCCGTCCGAGCGCGCCGCCTCCACCAGCTCCGTCGGCAGCGCCTGCGTCAGGTACTGGCGCATGAAGAACACCCCGAAGGCGGACACCAGCGTCGGCAGGATCACCGCCTGGAGCCGGTCCGTCCACGACAGTTCGGCGATCAGCATGTACAGCGGGACCACGCTCAGCTGCGGCGGGATCAGCATCGTGGCGACCACCAGGGACATCAGCAGCCGACGGCCCCGGAAGCGGAGCTTGGCGAAGGCGAAACCGGCCAGGGTGGAGAACAGCACCGTGCCCGCGGCGACCGTGCCCGCCACGATCACCGTGTTCAGCAGGGCCACGCCCATGTTGGCGTCGGTCCACGCCACCTGGAGGTTGCGGCCCAGGTTCCCGCCGAACCAGAACGGCGGAGGGGTCTGCGCCAGCCGCGTATTGCTGCGGGAGGCCGCGATCGCGGTCCACACCAGCGGGAAGAGCGAGCCGGCGGTGAACAGGGCCAGCACCACGTAGGTGAGCCTGCCCGCGCGCAAGGAGTTCACCGGGAAGCCTCCCGTCCGCGCAGCAGCCGCGCCGCGCCCGCGATGACCAGCAGGATCAGGAACATCGCCCAGGCGATGGCCGAGGCCCGCCCGAGGTGCAGGTTCACCCAGCCCTGCTCGTACAGGTACAGCCCCAGCGTCTGGAACTGGTGGTCCGAGCCGCCCGTGGCGCCCGCACCGCCGTTGAAGAGCAGCGGCTCCCCGAACAGCTGGGTCGCCCCGATCGTCGACACCACACAGGTGAAGAAGATCGTCGGCCGCAGCGAGGGCACCGTGACGTGCACGAACTGCTGCCAGCGCGAGGCCCCGTCCAGCGCGGCCGACTCGTACAGCTCCCCGGGCACGGCCTGCATCGCCGCCAGGTAGATCAGCGCGTTGTAGCCGGTCCAGCGCCAGACCACGATCGTGGAGACCGCCAGCTGGGAGGCGAAGGTGCCGTTCTGCCAGTCCACCGCCTCGAAACCGACCGCCGACAGGGCCCAGTTGACCATCCCGTAGTCCCGGCCGAAGAGCAGCACGAAGACGAGCGTGGCGGCGGCGACCGAGGTGGCGTACGGGGTGAGCACCGCGACCCGGAAGAAGGCGGAGCCCCGCAGCTTGTAGTTGAGCAGGTGGGCCAGGCCGAGCGCGATCGCCAGCTGCGGCACCGTGGACAGCAGCCCGATGGTGACCGTGTTGCGCAGCGCGTTCCAGAAGAACTCGTCCTCCCACAGCCGCGTGAAGTTCCGCAGCCCCACCCACGTCATGCTGTCCGGATCGGTCAGCTCCACCTGGTGCAGCGCCGCCCAGCCCGTGTACAGCAGCGGGAACAGCCCGAAGGCGGCGAAGAAGAGGAAGAAGGGCGCCACGAAGGCGTACGGGCTCCAGCGCAGGTCCCACCGGTAGCGGCGCGAGCGCCACACCTGGCCCCGGCCGGCGCCCTTGCCCCGAGCCCCCTCCCCGTCCCGCGCGGGGCGGGACGGGGAGGAGGAAGGGGACAGGACAGCCGTCTCGTCCGTCACCGGAGCCTCACTGGTCCAAGGCGTTGTCGATCGCCTTCACCGCGGCCTCCCAGCCCTCCTGCGCCGAACGGCCCTTCTGGTCGACCTGGAGCATCCCGATGTCCGCAAGGTTCTGCGCGATCACGAGGTCCTTCGGGCCGAGCACCGTCACCGGCACGCTCTGAGCCGCCTTCGCGAAGATCTCGCCGATCGGGGCGCCGCCGAAGTACGCGTGCTGCGCTCCCGACACCGACGGCAGCGCGTACGCGGCGCTCGCGCTCGGGAAGCTGCCCCGCTTCTCGAAGAGCTTCGCCTGCTGCGCCGGAGCCGTCAGCCAGGCCGCCAGCTTCGCCGCCTCCCCGGTCTGCTTGCCGGCCTTCGGCACGATCAGGAAGGAGCCGCCCCAGTTGCTCGGCTTCGGCGCCTGCGCCACGTCCCACTTGTCCTTGCCCGCCGGGCCCGCCTTGTCCTGGATGTAGCCGAGCATCCAGGCCGGGCAGGAGACCGTGGCGAAGGCGCCGTTGGCGAAGCCCTGGTCCCAGCTCGGGGTGAACTGCTGGAGCTTGGCGCTCAGCCCCTCGGTGGCGAAGGAGGCCGCCAGGTCGAAGGCGCCGCGCACCGCCGGGTTGGTCTTGTAGACGACCTTCCCCTGGTCGTCGTAGTACCGCTGCGCGCTGCTCCCGGTCACGGCGGCCATCACGCCCGACGCCGAGTCCACGAAGGCCTTCCCTTCGCCGGCCTTCGCCTTGTACGCCTTGCCCGTCTCCAGGTACTTGTTCCAGTCGCCCGCCCACAGCGCCCCGACCGCCGCCCGGTCCGTGGGCAGCCCGGCCGCCTCGAAGAGGTCCTTGCGGTAGCAGATGCCCTGCGGGCCGATGTCGGTGCCGAGGCCGACCGTGGCCCCGCCCTTCGCCGCGCTCGCCGTGCCCTGCGCCCACTTCCAGGGCAGGTACGCGGCCTTGTCCACGCCCGGCGCCTTGCCGAGGTCCACCAGCTTGTCGGCCTGGGTGGCGGTGATCTCCGCGATGTTGTTGACCTCGACGGCCTGGATGTCGGCGAGCCCGCTGCCGGTGCCGAGGTGGGTGAGGAGCTGCGGGTAGTAGTTCTCGTTCCGCTCGATGGAGGTCTGCTCGATGCGGATGCCGGGATTCTGCGCCATGTACTCGTCGTAGAGGCCGGCCTCCTGGAGGCCGAAGGCCCCGAACACACCGACGGTGATCGTCGTCTTCGCCTTGCCGTCGGCAGTGCCGCCCGGCTCCGGCTGCTCGGTCGGATCCTGGGCGCAGCCCGCGAGCAGCAGGGCTGCCGTGGCCACCGCGGTACCCGCCGTGACGAGGGTTCTTCGGGCTCGGGATGGGGCTCGCATGTGCATCCTCCCTGAAGGACGAGACGTGCCAGGTGTTGTGGGACACACTGTGGGAGCGCTCCCACGGACGTCAAGAGGTAGATTCACAACCGGGAGGAAGCCATGAACGGGCATGGGCGCAGTGGGGGACGGCCGACCCTGGAGGAAGTCGCGGCGCGCGCCGGGGTCGGGCGCGGCACGGTCTCCCGGGTGATCAACGGATCCTCCAAGGTCAGCGAGCACACCAGGACCGCAGTCGAGGCCGCCGTCGCCGAGCTGGGGTACGTACCCAACCGCGCGGCCCGCGCCCTCGCCGCCAACCGCACCGACGCCATCGCCCTGGTGATCCCCGAACCGGAGGCGCGCTTCTTCGCGGAGCCGTACTTCTCCGACGTGGTCCGCGGGGTCGGCGCCACGCTCGCCGAGACCGACGTCCAGCTCGTCCTCACCCTGGCGGGCAGCGACCGCGAGCGCCGCCGCCTGTCCCAGTACCTGTCGGGGCACCGCGTCGACGGGGTCCTGCTGGTCTCCGTCCACGCCGACGACCCGCTGCCCGAGATGCTGGCCGAGCTCGGCATCCCGGCGGTGATCAGCGGCCGCCGCTCGGCCGCCGAGACGCTGCCGTACGTGGACTCCGACAACCTGGGGGGCGCCGCCGAAGCCGTGCGCCACCTCCTGGGCCGGGGCCGCCGCGCGATCGCCACGATCACCGGGCCGCTGGACGTGTACGGGGCCCAGTGCCGCCTCGACGGCTACCGGCAGGCCCTCGCCGCCGCCGGGCACCCCGTCGACGAGGAGCTGGTCTCGGTCGGCGACTTCACCGAGGACGGCGGCCGCCGGGCCATGCGGGAGCTGCTGGAGCGCCGCCCCGCGCTCGACGCGGTCTTCGCCGCCTCCGACGTCATGGCGGCGGGCGCCCGGCGGGAGCTGCGCGCGGCCGGCCGCCGGATACCGCGGGACGTGGCCCTCGTCGGCTTCGACGACTCGGTGGTGGCCCGGCACATGGACCCGCCGCTGACCAGCGTCCGCCAGCCCATCGAGGAGATGGGCCGGACCATGGCGCGGGTGCTGCTGGAGCACATCGCGGCGCACCGGAAGGACTCGGGGAACGGGGCGGCCGCGCCGGCCGAGCCGGCGGTCGTCCTGCCGACCGAGCTGGTGGTCCGGGAGTCCTCCTGAGACGGGGAACACACTCAGGAAGAACAGCCGGGGCAAACGCAGAGGGCCCGGTCCGCTTTCGCGGACCGGGCCCTCTCGCAGGGTGAGTGACGGGACTTGAACCCGCGGCCACCTGGACCACAACCAGGTGCTCTACCAGCTGAGCTACACCCACCATGTCCGGTCGGAAAACCGACCGGCCGAAGAAAAGGGTACAGGGTCCGGGAGGGTGCTCGCTCCCCCCTTTCCCGCGCCCGCCTCCGGAAGGCGCCGTACGTCCCTACTCGCCCGGCACGACGTGCTTGGCGGCGATGGCCCGCGCGGTGTCCGAGTCGGGCCCGGGCTGCGGCACGAAGACCGCCTCGCGGTAGTAGCGCAGCTCGGCGATGGACTCCTTGATGTCCGCGAGCGCCCGGTGGTTGCCGTTCTTCGGCGGGCTGTTGAAGTACGCCCGCGGGTACCAGCGGCGCGCCAGCTCCTTGACCGAGGACACGTCCACGATCCGGTAGTGCATGTAGCTCTCCAGCGCGGCCATGTCGCGCAGCAGGAACCCGCGGTCGGTGCCGACCGAGTTCCCGCAGAGCGGCGCCTTGCGGGGCTCCTTCACGTGTTCCCGTACGTACGCCAGGACCTGGGCCTCGGCGTCCGCGAGGGTGGTCCCGCCGGCCAGCTCGTCGAGCAGGCCGGAGGCGGTGTGCATCTCGCGCACCACGTCGGGCATGGTCTCCAGGGCCGCGTCCGGCGGCCGGATCACGATGTCCACGCCTTCGCCGAGCACGTTGAGCTCCGAGTCGGTGACCAGTGCGGCCACCTCGATAAGTGCGTCGTCCGTCAACGAGAGCCCGGTCATCTCGCAGTCGATCCACACCATGCGGTCGTTCATGCGTCCCACCTTATGCGGTCCCCGCGGGATCGGGCCGGGCGATGGGGGGCGGTCTTGCCGATCAGGGATCCGGAACCCGGCCCGCGGGCGCCGCGGCCGGCGGCGGGGGAGCGGAACGCGCGCGGGTCCCCCCTCGGCGGTGGCCGAGGGGGGACCCGTGTCGCGGTGTCCGGTGGGGCTACGCGTGCTCGCGCAGGACCCGGCCCGGGGCGTAGAGCTCCGTCACCGTCGGGCCGGCCGCGGCCAGGGCCGCCGCCGCCCGGTGGGGCTGCGGAGTGCGCTGGTGCGGAACGGGGCTGTCCGAGAGCTGGGAGACCTGCGTCACGTCGGTCTGCGGCCGGCGTGCCCGGTAGGCGGAGCGGTAGGCGGCCGGGGAGGAACCCAGCTGCCGCCGGAAGTGCCCGCGCAGGGCCACCGGCGAGCGGAAGCCGCAACGCCCGGCGACCTCGTCCACCGAGTAGTCGGAGGTCTCCAGCAGCCGCTGTGCCTGGAGCACCCGCTGGGTGATCAGCCACTGGAGCGGCGCGCTGCCGGTCAGCGAGCGGAACCGCCGGTCGAAGGTGCGCCTGCTCATGTAGGCGCGCGCCGCCAGCGTCTCCACGTCGAACTGCTCGTGGAGGTGTTCCAGTGCCCAGGCGACGACCTCGGCCAGCGGGTCGGCGCCGATCTCCTCCGGCAGCGACCGGTCGAGGTAGCGCTCCTGGCCGCCCGTGCGGCGCGGCGGGACGACGAGCCGGCGGGCCAGCGCTCCGGCCGCCTCGCTGCCGTGGTCCGTGCGCACGATGTGCAGGCACAGGTCGATTCCGGCCGCCGTGCCGGCGGAGGTCAGCACGTCGCCGTCGTCGACGAAGAGTTCGCGCGGATCGACATGGACGGACGGGTACCGCTTGGCCAGCGTCGGCGCGTACATCCAGTGCGTCGTCGCGGGCCGGCCGTCCAGCAGACCGGCGGCGGCGAGCACGAAGGCTCCCGTGCACAGTCCGACGATCCGGGCCCCCTCCTCGTGCGCCAGGCGCAGCGCGTCGAGCGCTTCCGGCGGCGGAGGCGAGGTGATGGAACGCCATGCGGGAACGACGACCGTGCCTGCCCGGGCGATCGCCTCCAACCCGTACGGCGCGGTCAGTTCGAGTCCGCCGGTGGTCCTGAGTGGACCGTCCTCCCCGGCGCACACGAGCAGTCGGTAGCGTGGAACTCCCGCGTCCTGCCGGTCAATGCCGAACACGGAAAGTGGAATGGAGCTCTCGAAGATCGGTCCGCCGCTGAAGAGCAGCACCGCGACGATCTCCCTGCGGCGACGCCCCGCGAGCTTCCGGCCGGCGTCCGCGACGACGGCGGTGGAATCCTGGCTCATGGCGCTAAGCCCCCCTTGGGTGTCGCGACTCCTTGGTCTGGTCGCACCTGCACGTTTCCCCTCGGCCTTGCACGTGGATCCCCCGCTGTAAATACATGATCGAATCTACTGCGTCCCGTGGTGTCGGCGTGACAAGTTCAGCACGCAGCGCTATGTCGACTTGGCAACTTGGCGAAAAGCATTCGATCAGGAAGCGTTCCACTCCGCTACCTGGGTGGGAAGTGTGCGACACGGCTGTGGCCAGTACCCATAGGGTCCCGGCGCCCCCCGGGCCATGTCGTCGCTGGTGGTAGGGGGGTTGGGGGGACATTCCGGCAAGGAGGGCACCTTGCCGGGAAGTTGGCTGAAAACATGCGGGTGTGGGTGTGCGAACCAGTCAGTCCTGAGAGGACGTGCGGTCGACGGCGACGCCATGACACCCCCGGTGGGGCGCGGCCCCGCCGCGCGAGTGCCGCCCGCGCGGACCGGACGGCTGCTGCTCCTGCGCCCGGACATGCGCCGCGGCCCGCTCCGTCTTCTCCGAGTAGCGCAGGAGCACCCGGCAGGCCGCCGTGACGGCGAACAGCCCGAGGGTGGCGACCGCCGCCCCGCCGTAGGAGGTTCCGTAGACGACGAGGACCACGGGGACGAGCAGGCAGCTGAAGGCGGCCCAGCGCACCACGTCACCCGCAGGGTCGTCACGGGGGCCTCCGGCGGGGTGCACGGACGAGTGAAGAGGGGGCGGGGCGAAATGTGCGGCCGGGTGTGCGGACCGGACGGACCGGAGGCCTTGAGTCGGCTGGGCGGGCTGGACGGGGTGTACCGGATGGCCGGGCACGGCGTGCTCCCTGCGGGCTCTTCCTGGACGGTCGGACTCCTGTCCAACGCCCCGCGGCAGGCCTCGGTCACTGCGCGCACGGGTGGCTCGGCCGCCACTCGTCACTGGCTGTAGGGGGCAGCGGACATTGCCAAGGCGCGCTCCCTCCGGCATGCTCCCTGGGACGCTCTCCAAGGGCGGCAAGCCCTGTGCAGGACAGGAGTGTCGCCGTACCCTGGTGGGTATGGGCTTGGGAAGATGCTTCCCGGACAGAGCTCCGTTACCCAGCGTCGCCGAATTTCGCCCCTGTTGCTTCCTCCAAGGACCTCTTCGCCGAGACACCCATGGCCGGTCACGAATCCCCCGAACCCGCGGACCGCAAGCGCAAACGGCTCGCCGACCCCGCGTCGGCCGCCGATCTGCGTGCGGTGGAACAGACACGTCTTCCCTGCGACCCGGCCTTCCGGCACGGGGTCGTTGTGGGATTCGACGGCTCCACGTCCAGTGAGCGCGCCCTCGCGTACGCGATCGGGATGGCCCGCCGCTCCGGATCCGGTCTGATCATCGTGCACGTGGCCAACCGGCTGCCCACCACGGTGTGGGCCGGCTGCGAGCCGCCCGTCTTCGTGGACGTGCCGGACCACCGCACCGAGGTGCTGGGGCTGGAGCTCGCCTGCGCCGACTACCTGGCAGAAGTGCCGTGGATCCTGGTCGAGCGGGGCGGGGACATCTGCCACGAGCTGGAGGAGGTCGGCCGCGAGTACTCGGCCGACGCCATCGTGGTCGGCTCCACGCACGGGATCGTGGGCCGGATCTTCGGTTCGGTGGCGGGCCGGCTGGCCAAGCGGGCACAGCGACCCGTTGTTGTCATTCCGTGACCCTCTGTTAAGCCGGTTGTGCGGTTGTGCACCCGTGTAAAGGGTAGATAAATGCTGCTGGGACGCAGCAAACAACTGCAGATCGAAGGGAGCCCGCCGTGGACAATGGTGTCTCTGCGGGAAGCACGGCCTCGATTTCCACCCTCGGCCACATCGCCCTGGGTCTCACCCTTCTCGCGTTCGGTATCGGCCACACCGGCATCATCGACGGTGTGAGCGCGGCCAACTCCGTGTCGCTCGCGACCTACGTCGGCGGTCTCGCCCTGTTCGTCCTCGGAGTCCTCGAATTCCGCGGCGGCAACGGCTTCAACGGCACGGCGTTCGCGGGCCTCGGCGCCTTCTGGTTCACCTGGGCCGCAGGGGCCGACGGAAAGGTTTCGGCAGACGCCGCCGGAATGTTCCTCGTCCTGTTCGCCCTGCTCGGCCTCACCCTCACGCTGGGTGCGTCGAGCGGACTGTTCGGACAGGGCGTGTACGGCCTGTTCACCCTCTCCCTGCTCCTGCTGGCGATAGGCGCCTTCGCCGACACCGGTTCGCTGGGCAAGGTGGCCGGCTGGGTGGCCGCGGTCTCCGGGCTGCTGGCCTGGTACGGGGCCACCGCCGCCCTGGCGCACTGGCCCATGGCGGTGGGCAAGGCCTCGGGCCGCGGGGCGGTCGCCGCGAGCTGAGCGGCGTACGGCGAGAGCCCGGGAGGCAGCGGAAGCGGTAACGGAAGCGGTAGCCGAAGCAGGAACGGCCCCCCGGGAATCCCGGGGGGCCGTTCCTTTTCCGCCTGGTCGACCGTGACGGCTTCCGCCTATTCGACCGTGACCGACTTGGCCAGGTTGCGCGGCTTGTCGATGTCCCGGCCCAGGGCCAGGGCCGTGTGGTACGCCAGCAGCTGGAGCGGGATGCCCATCAGGATCGGGTCCAGCTCGTCCTCGTTCTTGGGCACGAGGATGGTGTGGTCCGCCTTCTCCTGCTCGCGGTGGGCGACCGCGAGGATCCGGCCGCTGCGGGCCTTGATCTCCTCCAGCGCCGCGCGGTTCTTCTCCAGCAGCGAGTCGTCCGGGACGATCGCGACGGTCGGCATCGCGGGCTCGATGAGCGCGAGCGGACCGTGCTTGAGCTCGGAGGCCGGGTAGGCCTCGGCGTGGATGTAGGAGATCTCCTTGAGCTTGAGGGAGGCCTCCAGGGCCACCGGGTAACCGCGGACCCGGCCGATGAACATCATCGACTTGGCCTCGGCGTACTCGGCCGCCAGCTTCTTGATCTCTTCCTCGCCCTCGAGGATCTCCTGGATCTGCTCGGGCAGCTTGCGCAGGCCCTCGATGATCCGCTTGCCGTCGGTGACCGAGAGGTCCCGGATCCGGCCGAGGTGCACGGCCAGCAGCGCGAAGGCCACCACCGTGTTGGTGAAGCACTTGGTGGAGACCACGCAGACCTCCGGGCCGGCGTGCACGTACACGCCGCCGTCGGCCTCGCGGGCGATGGCGGAGCCGACCACGTTGACCACGCCGAGGACGCGGGCGCCCTTGCGCTTGAGCTCCTGCACGGCCGCGAGCACGTCGTAGGTCTCACCGGACTGGGAGACCGCGATGTAGAGGGTGTCGGGGTCCACGACCGGGTTGCGGTAGCGGAACTCGGAGGCCGGCTCGGCGTCCGCGGGGATGCGGGCCAGGCCCTCGATCAGGCCCGCGCCGATGAGGCCCGCGTGGTACGAGGTGCCGCAGCCCAGGATCTTGACCCGGCGGATGCCGCGCGCCTCGCGCGGGTCCAGGTTCAGGCCGCCCAGGTGCACCGTGTTGAAGCGGTCGTCGATCCGGCCGCGCAGCACGCGGTCGACCGCGTCGGGCTGCTCGGAGATCTCCTTGTGCATGTACGTGTCGTGGCCGCCCATGTCGTACGAGGCGGCCTCCCACTCCACGGTCTCCGGCGTGGCCGTCGTCGTCGTACCGCTCGTGGTGTAGGTGCGGAAGTCGTCGGCCTTGAGGGTGGCCATCTCGCCGTCGCCGAGGGTGACGACCTGGCGGGTGTGGGCGACGAGGGCGGCGACGTCCGAGGCGACGAACATCTCCTTCTCGCCGATGCCCAGGACCACCGGGGAGCCGTTGCGGGCCACCACGATGCGGTCGGCGAAGTCGGAGTGCATGACGGCGATGCCGTAGGTGCCCTCGATCAGCTTGAGCGCCTCGCGGACCTTCTCCTCCAGGGAGGCGGCGGCGGAGCGGGCGATCAGGTGGGTGATGACCTCGGTGTCGGTCTCCGAGGCGAAGACCACGCCCTCGCCCTCCAGCTTGGCGCGCAGCTCGGAGGCGTTGTCCACGATGCCGTTGTGGACGACGGCGACCTTGTTCTCGGGGTCGAGGTGCGGGTGCGAGTTGATGTCGCTCGGGGCGCCGTGCGTGGCCCAGCGGGTGTGGGCGATGCCGGTGGTGCCGGCGAAGCGCTTGGGGACGCGGCTCTCCAGCTCGCGGACCCGGCCCTTGGCCTTGACGACCTTCAGGGCGCTGGCCTTCGGGCTGTTGACCACGATGCCCGCGGAGTCGTAGCCGCGGTACTCGAGTCGCTGCAGGCCTTCCAGCAGCAGCGGTGCCACGTCACGCTTGCCGATGTAACCGACGATTCCACACATACGGTTCTGCCCCTCCTGAAGTTCGGTTCGTGTACCCGCTCGCGGCCGCCGGGCGGCCACGGGCTCAGCCGTAGACGATGCGGCGCAGCTGCCGGAGCGAGAGCTCCGGAGGCGCCACGGCGCGGTGCGGCAGCTCGGCCGCGATCCGCTCGAAGATCTCCGCGTTGACCGCTCCGCCGGACTGCAGCTCGCGGTGGCGGCGGCGGACGAACTCCTCGGTCGTCTCGTCGAAGTACGCCAGCACGTCGAGCACCACCCGGGCGGCTTCCCCGCGCTGCAGCGCGGTGCTGCGCACCAGGTGGTCGACGAGGTCGTCATGCGACGGGCGGCGATCGAGCACCCGTAGATACTGGCGGCTCACACCGTCGAATGCAAAGATCCTGCCCGATTCCGGGCAGGATCTCTCTGGTCTGGACCAGCGGAATGGATGCATCCGGTCAGAAACGCCGCAAAACGGCCTGCTTCGCCGCCGTGAACTCATCCGCGGTGAGGATGCCCGACTGGTGCAGCTCACCGAGCTCGCGCAGCCGCCGCAACAGCGCGTCGTGGTCGGCGGGCTCCTCCGGGGACCGGCCCGCCTCCGCCGCCATGGCCAGGGCCGCGACCGGCGCGGGCGCCGCCTCGGCGGGAGCGGCCGCCGGATGGGGCAGCCGTACCGCCACCGCCGACGCGACCAGCGCCATCAGCGGGTCCTTCTTGAAGCCGAACAGCTCCACCGCGTGCGGGTCGTACTTGGGGGGGGGAGCCGAGGCCGTCGCACCGGCCAGGGTGAAGCGGAGCCAGCCGTTCTCCAGCCCCACCGCCGGGATCCACTCCACCGCCTTCACGTCCGCGACCCGGAACGAACGGGCCCCGCCGGAGCTCTTGGCGTCCTCCGTCTTCCAGTTCCACTCCAGCAGCAGCCGGTCCCCGTCGAAGGCCACCGTCCCGTCGCCCGCGCTCACCGCGATCGGCACGGCGGGACCCGGCAGCAGGTACCCGTCCGTCGGCCCGCTCTCCACCTGCTCCAGCAGCAGCGCGTTGCGCACCTCGTCCACGAAGTACTCGGCCACCCCGGTCCGGTCCGCCTCCACCGTGAGCCGGTACGGGTCGGAGGACTCCGCCAGCCGTCCGCCGGTCACCTGGAGCAGCGGGTCCGCGCCGTCCCTCAGCCGCAGCCTCAGCCGGCCCGCCTTGCGGCCCGGTTCGTAGCTGATGCCCGCCACCGCCCGCAGGGGGACCGCCACTTCACCGAGGTTCTGGCGCAGCAGGCCCACCCCCTTGTCGCGGCCCGGCACGATGCGCACCGTGTCCCCGTCGAAGGTCCACGTGCCGTCCTTCTGGATGATTTCCGCCATCCGACGATTCTCGCACCGCCCTGAACGGCTCATGTGGCCTATACCTGGGCGCATGAGAGTCCTGCGACGCACGCTCGGCACCCTCCTCGGCCCCCTCGTCCTCGGTCTGGCCCCGCTCCTGGCCACCGCCTGCACCGCCGCCCACGGCGACGACGCCAGACCCGGCGACCGGCGCCCGGCCGAGCTCGCCCCCTACGAACGGCTCCTGCCGGCGCCCGCCTCCGCGCAGCCCGGGGGCCCCGGGTACGCCTTCGGGGCCGGCACGGTCATCCGTACGGGCCCCGGATCGCGGGAGGAGGTCCGCCAGGTCGGCGAGCTCCTCGCCGAGCAGCTGCGCGGGCCGAGCGGGCTGCCGCTGCCGGTGGTCGACGGGGCGGAGGGGGACGGGATCCGGCTCCGGCTCGACGAGGAGGCGGAGGGGGTGGGGGACGAGGGCTACCGGCTGGAGTCCGGACCTGCCGGGGTCACCCTCACCGCACGCACCCCGGCAGGGCTCTTCCATGCAGGCCAGACGCTGCGGCAGCTGGTCCCGGTGGCGGGGCCCGGGACGGTCCCCGGCGGCACGGTCACCGACAAGCCGCGGTTCGCGTACCGGGGGGCGATGCTGGACATCGCCCGGCACCACTTCACGGTCGAGCAGGTGAAGAGGTACGTGGACCAGCTGGCCCAGTACAAGGTCAACACCCTGCACGTGCACCTGACGGACGACCAGGGCTGGCGCCTCGCCGTCGACTCCTGGCCCCGGCTGGCCGAGTACGGCGGCGGCAGCGAGGTCGGCGGCGGACCGGGCGGGTACTGGACCAAGGACGAGTACCGCGAACTGGTGGCCTACGCGGGCCGGCGGTACGTGGACGTGGTCCCCGAGATCGACATGCCGGGCCACGTGAACGCGGCGCTGGCCTCGTACGCCGAGCTGAACTGCGACGGCAAGGCCCCCGCCCGCTACACCGGGACCAAGGTGGGCTTCAGCTCGCTGTGCGTCGGCAAGGAGCGGACCTACGAGTTCATCGACGAGGTGCTCGGTGAGCTCGCGGAGCTGACGCCGGGCCGCTACCTCCACATCGGCGGCGACGAGGCCCACTCGACCCCGGCGGCGGACTACGCGGCCTTCATGGACCGGGCGCAGGCGGTGGTGGGCCGGCACGGCAAGAAGGTGATGGCCTGGCACCAGCTGGCGGCGGCCCGCCCGGCCGAGGACGCCGTGCTCCAGTACTGGGGGCACGACAAGACCCCGGCGGCGGAGAAGGCCGCGGTCGTGGCGGCGGCGAAGGCCGGCCACCCGGTGGTCCTGTCGCCCGCGGACCGGCTGTACCTGGACATGAAGTACGACGCGCAGACCAAGCCGGGCCTGGCGTGGGCGGGTTACGTGCCGGTGCAGCGGGCCTACTCCTGGGACCCGGGTTCCTACCTGGCCGGGGTCCCGGAGTCCGCGGTGCTGGGCGTCGAGGCCCCGCTGTGGACGGAGACCGTCGCGACCCGGGGGGACCTGGAGCTCATGGCCTTCCCGAGGGTCCTCGGCCTGGCCGAACTGGGCTGGTCCCCGGCCGGGTCGCTGAGCTGGGAGGCGTACCGCGAGCGCCTGGCGGCCCAGGCGCCCCGCCTGGACGCCCAGGACATCACCTACTACCGGGCCCCGGACGTGCCCTGGTCGTAGGCCCTGCACCGCAGGGCCGTCACAGCTCGGAGGCCGGCTCCTCGCTGGGTGCCTGTCCCGCGTACGCCTCGGCGAGGAGCTGGTCCTCGCTGGCCCCGAGCCGCCAGTAGCCGGTGAAGCGCACGGCCCGCCGGTCGACGCCGCGTATCTGCACGAGGTGGCGGCGCACCGCCCGCACGGTCCCGGCCTCGCCCGCGAGCCAGACGTACGGGGTCTCCGCGGCGGGCCCGCCGGTGTCCGTGTCGGCCGTGCGCAGCGCGTCCAGCACCCGCTCGGTCCGCTCCGGGCCCGCGTCCTCGCGCACGATCCACGTGATGTCCGCGTCGGCGGGGGCGGACAGGACGAGCCGGTCGTCCGGGTGCGGCACCTCGAACCAGGCCCGCACGCGGGTGCCGGCGGCCAGCCGGCCGAGGATCGCGGCCGCGGCGGGCAGGGCGGTCTCGTCCGCGTACATCCAGATCTCGTCGGCGTCGGCCGGAGGCTGGAACCGGACGGACTTGTTCTGCGCCACGGCCGGTCCGATCGCCATGATCCGGCGGCCGGTGACCGCCCGCCCGGCCCAGTGCGAGGCGGGGCCGGCGGACCCGTGCAGGACGAAGTCGATGTCGACCTCGTCCACCCCCTCGGGCGTACGGCGCTGCTCGCGCACGGTGTAGGAGCGCATCACCGGCCGCTCCTCCTCAGGCATGCCGCGCCAGGCGGCGAACCAGGTGTCCTCGCCGGTGGAGGGGAGCACGGTGTGCTCCCGGTGCGCGGGCGGCAGGAAGAGCGAGAGGCTCTGGTCGTAGCCGCCCGAGCGGAAGTCCGCGAGGGACTCGCCGCCGAAGGTGACCCGCAGGAACGAGTGGCCGAGGCGGCGCGTGCGGAGCACTTCGAGCCCGAAGAACCGGAAGTGCTGTGCGGCCGGGACGCCGGATGCGGTGGCGGTCATGCGGAGGGTCCCCCCTGGGATGCGGTGCTGGGCGGTGCGGGCCGGGCGCCGGGGGTCAGCTGACCTTCTTGGCGTTCTGGAGGGCCTTCGCGAGGTCCTCCAGGATCTGGGCGCACTTGTCGTACGAGTAGATCGGCTCGGTCACGCGCGGGGCGACCTGGCCGGCCTTCACCGCGGGGAGCTCGGTCCAGGTGGGCTTGGCCTTCAGCTCCTCCTGCTGGAGGGTGCCGGTGCGGTTGTCGAGCAGGACCAGGTCGGCCTGGTACTTGCCCGCGTTCTCCCAGCTGAGGCTCTCGTAGAAGTTGCCCGCGTCCAGCTTGTCGTCCTCCGGGATGACGAACTCGACGCCCAGGGTCTGGAAGTACTTCAGGTCGGCCGAGGTCTTCGGGGTGGAGACGTAGAAGAGGTCGGCGGAGCCGGAGCCGACGAGCACCTTGATGCCCGGGTTGGCCTTGACGGCCTCGCGGACCTTGGCGGAGGCGGCCTCGAAGCGGGCCTTGGCGTCGGCGGTCTTCTGGGTGTTCAGGTCGGCGCCCAGGGCCTTGGCGAGGTCCGCGGTGCGCTCCAGCGCCCGGTCGAGGGAGACGTCGCCGCCCACGCCGATCGCGGCGACCGGGGCCAGCTTCTTGATCTTGTCCTTGGAGGCCTCCGGGACGTACCAGTAGCTCCCGTCCCAGGTGTTGGTGACCAGCAGTTCGGGCTGGAGGGCCGCGTACTTCTCGACGTTGAACTCGTCGTAGACGTTGCCGAGGATCTCGACCTTGGAGATGTCCAGGGAGCCGGCGTTCGGGTCGGCCTTGCCGTCGGCGGTCTTCGTCGGGCCGAACACGCCCTTGACCTGCACGCCGTAGTCGTGGAGCGCGGCGGCCGTGCCGGTGTAGGCGACGACGTTCTTCGGCCTGGAGGCGAGGTTGATCGCGGTACCGAGGTCGTCCGTGTAGGACCAGGCCCCGGACGCGGCGCCCGTGTCCGTGCCGCCGTCGCTCTTCGCCGCCTTGGTGGTGCCGCAGGCGGTGAGCGCCGCGACGAGACCGAGGGCGCCGCCCGCCGCTATGAGGCCGCGGCGGGAGAGGGAGGACGTGCGGGACTTGGGCATGAGGGTGTCCGTTTTCGTGCGTTCCGGAGCCACTGGGGCAATCGGAAGGAAGGTTAGCCTAACCTTGGCTGAAAACGGTAAGGGGGCCCTTGCCCAGGGCCCCCTCCTCGATCCGTGTGCGTGCGGCCCCGCCTCAGGCGGTGAACCCCAGCTCGCGGGCGATGAGCATGCGCTGGACCTCGCTGGTGCCCTCGCCGATCTCCAGGATCTTGGAGTCCCGCCACATGCGGGCCACCGGGTACTCGTTCATGAAGCCGTAGCCGCCGTGGATCTGCGTGGCCTCGCGGGCGTTGTCCACGGCCACCGTGGAGGAGTACAGCTTCGCGATCGCCGCCTCCTTCTTGAAGGGCTCGCCGGCCACCAGCCGGGACGCCGCGTCGCGCCAGCCGATGCGGGCCATGTGGGCGCGCATCTCCATGTCCGCCAGCTTGAACTGGATGGCCTGGTTGTCGCCGATCGCCTTGCCGAAGGCGTGCCGCTCCTTGGCGTACTTCACCGACTCGTCCACGCAGCCCTGCGCGAGGCCCGTCGCGAGCGCGGAGATGGCGATGCGGCCCTCGTCGAGGATCCGGAGGAACTGCGCGTAGCCGCGGCCCTCTTCGCCGACCAGGTTGGCGAGCGGGACCCGTACGCCGTCGAAGGACAGCTCACGGGTGTCCGAGGCGTTCCAGCCGACCTTGGAGTAGGGCGCGGCCACCGTGAAGCCCGGGGTGCCGGACGGGACGATGATCGAGGAGATCTCCGGACGGCCGTCAGCCTTGCGGCCCGTCACGGCGGTGACCGTGACCAGGCCGGTGATGTCCGTACCGGAGTTGGTGATGAAGCACTTCGAGCCGTTGATCACCCACTCGTCGCCCTCGCGGACGGCCGTGGTCCGGGTGCCGCCCGCGTCGCTGCCCGCGCCCGGCTCGGTCAGGCCGAAGGCGCCCAGGATCTCGCCGGAGCACATCTTCGGCAGCCACTCCCGCTTCTGCTCCTCGGAGCCGAACAGGTAGATCGGCATGGCGCCCAGGGAGACCCCGGCCTCCAGGGTGATGGCGACCGAGGAGTCGACGCGGGCCAGCTCCTCCAGGGCGATGCCGAGGGCGAGGTAGTCGCCGCCCATGCCGCCGTACTCCTCCGGGAAGGGCAGGCCGAACAGGCCCATGCGGCCCATCTCGGCGACGATCTCGTACGGGAACTCGTGGCGCTCGTACAGGTCGCCGATCTTCGGCGCGATCACGTCGTGCGCGAACGCCTCGACGGTGCGGCGGAGTTCCTCGTGCTCGGGGGTGAGCCGGTGGTCGAGGGACATGAGTCTCTTACTCCTTGTGGGAGAGGGCGCGGACGGTACGGGAGGGGCTGGGTCGCCCCAGCTGTTCGGCCATCCACACGCTCGTGGCGGTGAGGGCGGCCAGGTCGACCCCGGTCTCGATGCCGAGGCCGTCGAGCATCCACACCAGGTCCTCGGTGGCGAGGTTGCCGGTGGCGCTCTTGGCGTACGGGCAGCCGCCGAGGCCGCCGGCGGAGGCGTCGACCGTGGTCACGCCGTGCTGGAGCGCGGCGAGGGTGTTGGCCAGGGCCTGGCCGTAGGTGTCGTGGAAGTGGACGCCGATCCGGTCGGTGCCCACGCCCGCCTCGTTCAGCTCGGAGAGCAAGGCCTGGACATGGCCCGGGGTGGCGACGCCGATGGTGTCGCCGAGGCTCAGCTCGTCACAGCCGAGGTCGAGCAGGGCCTTCGCGACGCGGACCACCTGGTGGACCGGGACCGCGCCCTCCCAGGGGTCGCCGAAGCACATCGAGAGGTAGCCGCGGACGTGCGCCGGTCGGTCGGCGGACTGCTTGGCGCGGGCCACGACGGGCTCGAACATGGCCAGGGACTCGGCCACGGTGCGGTTGAGGTTGCGGGAGGCGAAGGTCTCGGTGGCCGAGCCGAAGACGGCGATCCGGGTGGCCCCGAGGGCCAGCGCCCGGTCGAGCCCGCGCTCGTTGGGCACCAGGACGGGCAGCGCCGCCTCCACGTCGCCGAGCAGCGGGAAGAGCTGCTCCGCGTCCGCGAGCTGGGGCACCCACTTGGGGTGGACGAAGCTGGTCGCCTCGATCGTGCCCAGGCCGGCGGCGGCGAGGCGGTGGATGAACTCCGCCTTGACGGCCGTCGGGACGGTGGCCTTCTCGTTCTGCAGCCCGTCGCGGGCACCGACCTCGTGGATCCGTACCCGGGCCGGGAGGCCGGGGGCCGGGACGGTCATGGGCAGGCCGTTCACGCGCCCTCCTCCTCGTCCGGGGTGACGACGGCAAGGACCTGGTCCATGGCGACGGTGCTGCCGGGGGAGACGTCGAGTTCGGTGACGGTGCCGGCGTGCGGGGCGGAGATGACGTGCTCCATCTTCATGGCCTCGACCACGAGCAGGCTCTGGCCGGCCACCACCTTGTCGCCGACGGCCACCTTGACGACGGTGACGGTGCCGGGCATCGGGGCGGCGAGGGTGTCGGCCCCTGCGCTCGCCGCGCCCTGGGCGGCTACGGGGTCGTGGCGCTGGACGTGCCAGCTGTCGCCGTCGCGGCCGAGCCAGGTCCCCTCCGGGGAGGTGGCGTGGCTGAACGTATGCGTCACGCCGTCGAGTTCGATCGTGACGCGGTCGGGGGTGCGGCTGATGATGCGGCCGCGGGTCGGCGTGCTGGGGGCGCCGCCCCCGGACCCCCGCGCCTCAAACGCCGGCGAGGCTGAATTCGGCCCGACCAGTCGTGTGTCGATCTGTACAGGATCAAGGCCGGGGAGGCGGAAGTGGTGCACCGTCCAGGCAGGGGTGCCGCCCAGGCGCCAGCCGTCGGGAACCCCGAAGGGGTCCACCCAGGCCGCACCATCCAGCCCCGCCGGCGTTTGAGGCGCGGGTCCGGGCAGAGCCCGGTTTCGGGAAGGGGCGGGGTGGGGGACAGACAGCATTGCCGCTGCCGCGTACACCTCCGGAGGGACCCCCTCGGGCAGGAGCGTGGGCAGGTCGCGTTCGACCAGACCCGTGTCCAGGTCGCCGGAGACGACATCCGGGTGGGCCAGCAGCCTCCGGAGGAAACCGGCGTTCGTCTGGACACCCAGGATCACGGTGTCGGCGAGCGCCCCCCGCAGCAAGCGCAGCGCACTCGCCCGGTCCGGCCCGTACGCGATCACCTTCGACAGCATCGGGTCGTACGTCGAGCCCACCGGCACGCCCGCCGTCAGCCCGGAGTCGGTGCGCACCGCCCCGCCCGAAGGCTCCGACAGCGCCAGCACCGTACCGCCGGAGGGCAGGAACCCCCGCGCCGGGTCCTCGGCGCACACCCGGGCCTCGATCGCGTGGCCCGTCAGCCGGACCTCGTCCTGGGTGAAGGGCAGGACCCCGCCGGAGGCCACGCGCAGCTGTTGTTCCACCAGGTCCAGGCCGGTGATCAGCTCGGTCACCGGGTGCTCGACCTGGAGGCGGGTGTTCATCTCCATGAAGTAGTAGGAGGCGGGGTCGTCGCCGGGGACGATGAACTCCACGGTGCCCGCGCCGACGTACCCGCACGAGCGGGCCGCCTCGACCGCCGCCGCGCCCATCGCCGCCCGGGTCTTCTCGTCGAGCAGGACCGACGGCGCCTCCTCGACGACCTTCTGGTGGCGGCGCTGGAGGGAGCACTCGCGCTCGCCCAGGTGGACCACGTTCCCGTGGGCGTCGGCGAGCACCTGGATCTCGATGTGCCGGGGCCGGTCGACCCACCGCTCCACGAGGAGGGTGTCGTCGCCGAAGGAGGAGCGGGCCTCGCGGCGGGCCGCCGCGATCTCCTCGGCCAGTACGGAGGCCTCGCGCACCAGCCGCATGCCCTTGCCGCCGCCGCCCGCCGAGGGCTTGAGCAGCACCGGCATGCCGATCTCCGCGGCCGCGGCCACGAGTTCGGCGTCCGACAGGCCGCTGCCGGAGGAGCCGGGGACCACGGGCACGCCCGCCGCCTTCACCGTCTCCTTGGCCCGGATCTTGTCGCCCATCAGGGAGATGGCGGAGGCGGGCGGCCCGATGAAGGCCAGTCCGGCCTCGGCGCAGGCCCGGGCGAAGGCCGCGTTCTCCGCGAGGAATCCGTAGCCGGGGTGGACCGCCTCGGCGCCCGTGCGCCGCGCGGCGTCCAGGAGCCGCTCCACGGACAGGTAGCTCTCGGCGGCCGCCGCCGGGCCGATCCGGACGGCCGTGTCGGCCTCCCGTACGTGCCGGGCGTCCGCGTCCGCGTCGCTGAAGACGGCCACGGAGCGGACGCCGAGCTCCCGCAGGGTGCGGATGACGCGTACCGCGATCTCGCCCCGGTTGGCGACCAGAACAGTGCTGAACATCGAAGAGGTCCTCACGTCACATACGGAAGATGCCGAAGCCGCGATCGCCCAGTGGGGCGTTCGCGCACGCGGTCAGGGCCAGTCCCAGCACCTGCCGGGTCTCCATCGGGTCGATGACCCCGTCGTCCCACAGCCGCGCGGTGGCGTAGTAGGCGTTCCCCTGCTCCTCGTACTGCGCCCGGACCGGGGCCTTGAAGGCCTCCTCGTCCTCGGCCGGCCACTCCTGGCCCGCGCCCTCGATCTGGTCGCGCTTGACCGTGGCCAGCACCGAGGCGGCCTGCTCCCCGCCCATGACGGAGATCTTGGCGTTGGGCCACATCCACAGGAACCGCGGCGAGTACGCCCGCCCGCACATCGAGTAGTTGCCCGCGCCGTACGAGCCGCCGACCACCACCGTCAGCTTCGGCACCCGGGTGCAGGCGACCGCCGTCACCATCTTGGCGCCGTGCTTGGCGATGCCGCCCGCCTCGTAGTCCCGGCCGACCATGAAGCCGGAGATGTTCTGGAGGAAGAGCAGTGGGATCCCGCGCTGGTCGCACAGCTCGATGAAGTGGGCGCCCTTCTGGGCGGATTCGGAGAACAGGATGCCGTTGTTGGCGATGATGCCGACCGGGTGGCCGTGGATCCGGGCGAACCCGGTGACCAGGGTCTGGCCGAACTCCGCCTTGAACTCCTGGAAGCGGGAGCCGTCCACGATCCTCGCGATGATCTCGCGGGCGTCGTAGGGGGTGCGGGAGTCGACGGGGACCGCGCCGTACAGGCCGTACGGGTCCACCTTGGGCTCCTCGGGAGCCTCCACCGACCAGGGCAGGGCCCCGCGCTCCGGCAGGGTCGCCACGATGTTGCGTACGATCCGCAGCGCGTGCGCGTCGTCCTCCGCGAGGTGGTCGGTCACGCCCGAGATCCGCGAGTGGACCTCGCCGCCGCCGAGCTCCTCGGCCGTGACCACCTCGCCGGTGGCCGCCTTCACCAGCGGCGGGCCGCCCAGGAAGATCGTGCCCTGGCCGCGCACGATGACGGCCTCGTCGCTCATCGCCGGGACGTACGCGCCGCCCGCCGTGCAGGAGCCGAGGACCGCGGCGATCTGCGGGATCCCGGCGCCCGACATGCGCGCCTGGTTGTAGAAGATGCGGCCGAAGTGCTCGCGGTCCGGGAAGACCTCGTCCTGCATGGGCAGGAAGGCGCCGCCGGAGTCGACCAGGTAGAGGCAGGGGAGACGGTTCTCCAGCGCCACCTCCTGGGCGCGCAGGTGCTTCTTGACGGTCATCGGGTAGTACGTGCCGCCCTTGACGGTGGCGTCGTTCGCGACGATCACGCACTCGCGGCCGCTGACCCGGCCGATGCCCGCGATCACCCCGGCCGCGGGCGCGGCGCCCCCGTACATGCCCTCGGCGGCCAGCGGGGCCAGCTCCAGGAAGGGGGAGCCGGGGTCCAGGAGGGTGTCCACGCGGTCGCGCGGGAGGAGCTTCCCGCGGGCGGTGTGGCGGGCGCGGGCCTTCTCGCCGCCGCCGAGCCGGGCCGCGTCGAGCCGGGCGCGCAGGCCCTCGGTGAGCTCGCGGTGGGCGGCCTCATTGGTCCGCCAGGCCTCGGACGCCGGGTCCGCGGCGCTCGTCAGCACTGGTGCCTGCTGCATCGGTCGAGCTCCCTTGCTCGTTCCACCTGCTCGGTGCACGCTGTTAATGGTCGTTAACGTGTGTGGGACTTAGGTTAACGACCGCTAACGGCCCTGTCTAGAATGGTTTCCCATGAGCACCAGAGCGGCCGCCCCCACCCGTCGCGAGCAGATCCTCAGTGAGGCCGCCCGCCTCTTCGCCGCGCGCGGGTTCCACGGGGTCGGCGTCGACGAGATAGGGGCCGCGGTGGGCATCAGCGGCCCCGGCCTGTACCGGCACTTCGCGGGCAAGGACGCCATGCTCGCCGAGCTCCTGGTGGGCATCAGCGAGCGGCTGCTGACCGGCGGCCGGCACCGGGTGGCGGAGGCGGCGGGCGACCCGGCCCAGGTCCTGGCCTCCCTCATCGACGGGCACATCGACTTTGCGCTGGACGACCGGGCGCTGATCACCCTGCACGACCGCGAGCTCGACCGGCTGCGCGACGCCGACCGCAAGCTCGTCCGGCAGCTCCAGCGCCAGTACGTGGAGCTGTGGGTGGACGTCGTGGGGCAGCTGCACCCCGAGGTCGGCGAGGCGGAGGTACGGGTGTCCGTGCACGCGGTCTTCGGGCTGCTGAACTCCACCCCGCACCTGGCCGCCCTGGGCCGGGAGGCCACGGAATCCCTGTTGCGGCGGCTCGCGAACGGGGCCTTCGGGGCGCTGTCGGGGTGAGGAGGCTCGTCCGCTGGGCGAAACGGGCGGGACGGCTCCGGCCGGGCGGCGGCAGAATGGGCCGCATGCCGAAGCCGATAGAGACGCCCGACCACTCCGACGCAACGCCGAGCCGCGCCGAACTCATCGACCACCTCGTCCGCACGCGGATCGCGGGGCAGGTCGCCACCCCGCGCGAGAACAACCTCTCCCACTACCGCAAGCTCGCCAACGGCGACCGGCACTACTGGCTCGGCCTGGAACTGGGCGACCGCTGGAGCGACGAGCAGGACGTGCTCGCCGTGATGGCGGAGCGCTGCGGGGTCGTGGACGACCCGGCCCACCGCTTCGGCCAGGACACCATCGACCCCGAACTGACCGTGGCCGGCCTCGACCGGCTGGCGGCGCGGCTGCGCAAGGCCGCGCTGGACCGGCAGAGCGTGCTCTTCGCCACCGGGCACCCCGGCGGCCTGCTGGACGTCCACCGGGCCACGGCGGCGGCCCTGCGCGCCGCGGGCTGCGAGATCGTGGTCATCCCGGGCGGGCTGACGGCCGACGAGGGCTCGGTGTGGCAGTTCGCGGACGTGGCCGTGCTGGAGCGCGGCGCGACCCTGTGGCACACCCATTCGCCGGAACCCATGGCCGCGATCCTGGACGGGCTGGCCGCGCTCGGCCGCCCCCAGCCCGACCTGGTCGTCGCCGACCACGGCTGGGCCGGCTGCGCGGCCCAGCGGGGCCTGGACGCGGTGGGCTACGCGGACTGCAACGACCCGGCGCTCTTCCTCGGCGAGGCCGAGGGCACCCTCCAGGTGGCGATCCCCCTGGACGACCACGTCCGCGACCCGCGCCACTACGACCCGATGGTCGCCTACCTGCTCTCCGCCGCGGGCCTGGCGGCGTAACGGCCCTTGTCAGTGGCGGCGGTTACCTTCGATCGCATGCCGACCGAGCCGAAGCCGCACCACTCGCTGACCGTACTGGCCGACGATCCCCAAGGGCGTTCCCTGGGGCTGGAGTTGCCGCCGGGATCCCTGGTGGACCGCCCCGGAAGGCGGTGGCGGCGCGCGCCGCTGCTCTGGATATCCGACGGGCCCGTGGGCCCCGGCGTCCTCGCCGCGTACCGGAGCCTGCCGGCCCTGGCCGCCGCGGGCCTCCAGGCGGTGCTGCTCCAGGACCGCAGCGGCCTGGAGACCTGGTGGGACGACAGGGACCTGGCCCCGGAGCGGATGTCCGACCCCGACGACCACCACGTCGAGCCGGTGCTGCGCGAGTTCTGGGCCGCCGTGGTCCCCGATCCCGGGGAAGGCGCGGAGGGCGCGGAGCTGATCGCCCCCTTCGGCCGGGACTGGCCGGGGCTGGCGGCGGCCGGGACCCCGGTGGAGGACCCGGAGGCGGCGGCCGGGGAACTGGCCGACGAGCTGATCCTTCAGGGCGTCCTCAAGAGCCCCCGGCTCGCGCTGGTCCCGGCCGGCCGGGGCGCCGACGTGCTCGCCGCGATGGGCTGGTGCGGACCGCTGAACCACGAGAACGACGTGGCCCTCATCAGCGCCGTCCTGCGCTCCTGGGAGGAGCGCTTCGGCGCCCGCGTCATCGCCCTCGGCTTCGACGAGCTCCACGTCTCGGTGGCCGCCCCGCCCCGGACCACGGCCGAGGCCCTTCCCGTGGCCGCGGAGCACTTCGCCTTCTGCCCGGACAACGTCTGGCAGGGCTCCGGCAGCGTGCGCGCCTACACGGACGAGGCGGTCACCGGAAGCAGCCACTGGGCGTTCTGGTGGGACTGAGCCCCGAAGGAGCGCCGGGCGGGGACGCCCGCCGGGCGGGGACGCCGTGACGGCATCCCCGGTCAGCCGCGCGGGACGCGTACGACACCCTCCTGGATGACGGTCACGGCCAGGCGGCCGTCCTGCGTCCAGATGCGGGCCTGGCCCAGGCCCCGGCCCGCCGCCGCCGAGGGCGACTCCTGGTCGTACAGCAGCCACTCGTCCGCGCGGAACGGCCGGTGGAACCACATGGCGTGGTCCAGCGAGGCGCCGACCACGTCGCCGACCGCCCAGCCGCCCCGGCCGTGCGCGAGCAGCACCGAGTCCAGCAGGGTCATGTCGGAGACGTACGTGGCCAGGCAGGTGTGCAGCAGGGCGTCGTCGCGCTCCAGCTTGCCGGCCGTGCGGAACCACACCTGGGTGCGCGGCTCCACCGGTTCGCCGATGCTGCCCCAGGGCGGGGTCGTGGCGTACCGCAGGTCCACCGCGCCGCGGGCCTCGATCAGGCGCTCCACGGTGCCCGGGTCGCGGAAGATCTCCCGGTACGCGGGCAGGGACTCGGCCGCGGTGGGCAGGGTCTCCGGATCGGGGGCCGGGGGCATGGCGGCCTGGTGGTCGAGTCCCTCCTCGTACGTCTGGAAGGACGCGGAGAGGTGGAAGATCGGCTGGCCGTGCTGGACGGCGACGACCCGGCGCGTGGTGAAGGAGCGCCCGTCGCGGATCCGGTCGACCGAGTACACGATGGGCGCGCCCGTGTCCCCGGTGCGCAGGAAGTACGAGTGGAGCGAGTGCGCGGTGCGGTCCGCGGGGACGGTCCGGCCGGCCGCGACGAGCGCCTGGGCCGCGACCTGACCGCCGAAGACGCGCGGTACCAGCGAAGGCCGGCTGGTACCGCGGAAGATGTTCTCCTCGATCTGCTCCAGGTCGAGCAGATCGAGGAGCGACGTCAGTGCCTCGTTCATGGGGGAAGGGTAGGTCCGGGGGACCCGGATTCCTCTGAGTTCCTTACAGGCCCATCGACTTGGCGATGATGGACTTCATGACCTCGCTGGTGCCGCCGTAGATGCGGTTCACGCGGTTGTCGGCGTACAGGCGGGCGATCGGGTACTCGTTCATGTAGCCGTAACCGCCGTGCAGCTGGAGGCACTTGTCGATGACGCGGTGCGCGACCTCGGTGCAGAACAGCTTCGCGGAGGCGGCCTCGGCGGCGGTCAGCTCACCGGCGTCCAGGGCCTCCAGCGCGCGGTCGGCGACCGCCTCGGCGGCGTCCACCTCGGCCTGGCAGGCGGCCAGTTCGAACTTGGTGTTCTGGAAGTGCGCGACCGGCTTGCCGAAGACGGTGCGCTCCGTCACGTACTGCTGGGCGAACCGGATGGCGGCCTTGGCCTGCGCGTACGCGCCGAAGGCGATGCCCCAGCGCTCGGAGGGCAGGTTGGCGCCGAGGTAGTAGAAGCCCTTGTTCTCCTCGCCGAGCAGGTCCTCGACGGGGACCTTCACGTCGACGAACGCCAGCTCGGCGGTGTCGGAGGTGCGCAGGCCGAGCTTGTCCAGCTTGCGGCCGATGGAGTAGCCCTCGGACTTGGTGTCCACGGCGAACAGGGAGATGCCGAAGCGGCGGTCCTCGGCCGAGGGGGCGGAGGTGCGGGCGCAGACGATCACGCGGTCGGCGTGCACACCACCGGTGATGAAGGTCTTGGCGCCGTTGAGGACGTAGTGGGTGCCGTCCTCGGAGAGCTTGGCGGTGGTCTTCATGCCCGCGACGTCGGAGCCGGTGCCCGGCTCGGTCATCGCCAGGGCCCACATCTCCTCGCCGGAGACGAACTTCGGGAGGTAACGCTTCTTCTGCTCGTCGTCGGCGAGCATCTTGATGTAGGGGAGGGCGAGCAGCACGTGCACGCCGGAGCCGCCGAAGTTCACGCCCGCGCGCGAGGTCTCCTCGTAGAGCACGGCCTCGAACTTGTGCGTGTCCAGGCCCGCGCCGCCGAACTCCTCGGGGACGTTGATGCCGAAGACGCCCAGCTCACCGAGCTGGTAGTAGAACTCGCGCGGCGCCTGGCCGGCCTGGAACCACTCGTCGTAGACGGGGACGACCTCGGCCTCGATGAAGGCGCGGATGGTCTCGCGGAACGCCTCGTGGTCCTCGTTGAAAACGGTACGGCGCACGGCCGGCCTCCCTTTTGCGGCTAAACCGCCGCCGCTCTCGCGGAGGTGGCTGCGCGCCGTCGTGGTTGCTCAATTGATGGCAGATGTCTAAGCGCTTGCTCAATTAAGTTACCGGCGGGTTGTCCTGCGTGTCCAGAGTACGTAGCGCAAACCACAGTTCCATCCGGGTGTCCGGGTCGTCGAGGTCGGTGGCGAGGAGCGCCGCGGCGCGCGCGATGCGCTGGCGGACCGTGTTGCGGTGGACGGACAGGGCGGTGGCGGTGCGGTCCCAGCTGCCGTGGTGGGCCAGCCAGGCGCGGAGGGTTTCGCGCAGGGCGGGCGACAGGGGTCCGAGCAGGGCCTCGGCGTGGGCGCGGGCCTCGGCCGGGTCCAGCAGGGTGCCCAGGCCGCCGTCGGTGTGGCGGGCCAGCGCGGTGCGGGCCGCCTCCGCCCGGCGCAGTGCCCGCCGGGCCTGCGCCTCGGCCGTGGGCAGCTCCGCGGGCGCGGCCGGTGCGCTCACCCCGAGGCGCCAGCCGGGCTGCGGGCCGGGCTCGCGGTCGGTGAGCAGGCGTACGGAGTCCCCGCGCGCGTCCAGCAGTACGGTGCCCAGCGCTGCCGCGAGGGCCTGCGGGTCGCCGGAGCCGTGGGCGAGCACGACGTGCCAGGGGCCTGGCGGCAGGGCGGAGGCGGGGTCGCGGTCGAGGAGCAGGCGGGTGAGGGCGGCGGCCTCTGTCCTGGCCGGACGGTGCGCGGTGAGCAGGGTCAGCAGCACCGCCGCGACGGAGGCGATGGTGTGGTCGCCCGGGGCCCGGGCCGGGGTGGCGAGGGCCAGCACGTGGCCGCCGCCGACGGCGTAGGCGGCCAGGTGCGTGCCGCCGAGGGTGTCGGTGGCCGTGGTGACGGTGCCGGGCGCGACCCGGCGGGCCAGTGCCGAGAGGGCGGCGAGCGCGTCCGGGGCGGGGGCGGGGCCGGCGGCGGCGAATGGCTCCGCCGGGGTGGCGGGGGTGGCCGTCGTGGCCGCGGGGCCGGGGGCAGTCGGGGTGCGGGGTGGGGTGGGGCCCCGCCGGAGGGTCTCCTCGGCTCGCGCACTTGGGTCCGGCTGCGTCAGTTCGGCCCGGGTTGCGCGCTCGTCCTGCGGGGACCCTCCGGCGTGTCCCCACCCCACGCTCTGGCTCCGGGAGTTCGGGGCGGCCGCTGTCGGGGGTTCGGCCCGGGTTGCGCGCTCGTCCTGCGGGGACCCTCCGGCGTGTCCCCACCCCACGCTTTGGCTCCGGGAGTTCGGGGCGGCCGCTGTCGAGGGTTCGGCCTGGGTTGCGCGCTCGGCCTGTGGGGGGAGCAGTGCGGCCCAGCCGGTCAGGGTTGCCGCCAGGCGGGACAGTACGGAACGGACCGGGTCGGGGCGGGCCGCGGCCGCCGCGAGGGACTGCTGGGCCTCGGTGACCCGGCGCAGTTCGCGCGTACGGGCCTCCGCCATCAGCCGCCAGACCGTACGGGCCACCGCGGTGAAGGGGGTCCCCGGCGGGACCTCCAGCAGCGGCAGCCCGTACCGGTCGCAGGCCTCGGCGAGGCCGGCCGGCACCTGCTCGTGCACGGGCGCCACGCCGAAGCCGAGCGCCGCGACCCCGGCCCCGGCGAGCCGGGCGACGTAGGCCTCGGCGTCGCCCGGGGCGGTGCCGGCCGTCAGGAGCAGCTCGCCGCCCAGCAGGTAGGGGGAGGGGTCGGCCATCTCGGAGGCGTGCACCCCGTGCACCTCGGCTCCCGCGGGCCCCGCGAGGTGCGCCAGGCCCAGCTCGCGGTCGCGCAGCAGCGCGCCGAGCGGCACCGGAGGGGTGGGCGGGGCTTCCATGGATACTCCGTACAGGTCGGGGACCTTCTATGGATAGAACGTACACTTCGCCGCCTTGTGGGCACCGGCTTACGCTCGAAGCACCGCACTCGTAGGACCTTCAGAAGGGCACCCCCCATGAGCACGCAGCCGCGCGGCCCCGTCGACTCCTCCCGCATCCCGCGCTACGCGGGCCCCGCGACCTTCGCCCGGCTGCCGCGCCTCGACGAGGTCGGCTCCGCCGACGTCGCCGTCGTCGGCGTGCCCTTCGACTCCGGCGTCTCCTACCGCCCCGGCGCCCGCTTCGGCGGCAACGCCATCCGCGAGGCCTCGCGCCTGCTGCGCCCGTACAACCCGGCCCAGGACGCCTCCCCCTTCGCGCTCGCGCAGGTCGCCGACGCCGGCGACATCGCCGTGAACCCCTTCAACATCAACGAGGCCGTCGAGACGGTCGAGGCCGCCGCCGACGAGCTGCTCGGCGCGGGCTCCCGTCTGATGACCCTCGGCGGCGACCACACCATCGCCCTGCCCCTGCTGCGCTCCGTCGCCAAGAAGCACGGCCCGGTCGCCCTGCTGCACTTCGACGCGCACCTGGACACCTGGGACACCTACTTCGGCGCCGAGTACACCCACGGCACCCCGTTCCGCCGCGCCGTCGAGGAGGGCATCCTCGACACCGAGGCGCTCTCCCACGTCGGTACCCGCGGCCCGCTCTACGGCAAGCAGGACCTGGACGACGACGCCAAGATGGGCTTCGGCATCGTCACCTCCGCCGACGTCTACCGGCGCGGCGCCGACGAGGTCGCGGACCAGCTGCGCCAGCGCATCGGCGACCGTCCGCTGTACATCTCCATCGACATCGACGTGCTGGACCCGGCCCACGCGCCCGGCACCGGCACCCCCGAGGCGGGCGGCATGACCTCCCGCGAGCTGCTGGAGATCATCCGCGGCCTGTCCTCCTGCAACCTGGTTTCGGCGGATGTCGTCGAGGTCGCCCCGGCGTACGATCACGCCGAGATCACCTCGGTCGCGGCCTCGCACACCGCGTACGAGCTCACCACGATCATGAGCCGTCAGATCGCGGCGGCGAAGGCGAAGGGCAACTAAGCACCGTGACGCACGACCACGACCTGGTACTCCGTCCCACCGAGGCCCAGACGGCGGCCGCACTCGCGCCGCCGCCGGGCCGCACGGGCGGGGACCTGGTCGTGGAGACGCTGCGCTCGCTCGGCGCGACGACCGTGTTCGGGCTGCCCGGCCAGCACGCGCTCGGCATGTTCGACGCGGTGGGCCGCTCCGACCTGCGGCTGATCGGCCTGCGTACGGAGAACAACGCCGGCTTCGCCGCCGACGCCTACGGCCGGATCACGGGCGAGGCCGTGCCCCTGCTGCTGTCGACCGGCCCGGGCGCCCTGATGGCCCTGCCGGCCCTGGCCGAGGCGGCGGCCGCGTCCGCGCCGGTGCTCGCGATCGCCTCCCAGGTACCGGTCGCGGGCCTGGGCGGCGGCCGCCGGGGCCATCTGCACGAGCTGCGCGACCAGGCGGCCTCCTTCCGGGACGTGGTCAAGTCCGTCCACGTGGCCCGCACCCCCTCCCAGATCCCCTCGGTGGTCGCCGAGGCCTGGGAGTCGGCGCTCACCGCCCCGCACGGCCCCGTCTGGGTGGAGATCCCCGAGGACGTCCTGCGGGCCGAGACCCTCGTCCCGCAGGTCACGGGCATGGACGCGACCCCGCACGAGCTGGCTCCGCGCCCCGAGCTGACGGCGGTGGCCGCGCACTGGCTGGCGAAGGCCGCCCGCCCGGTGATCGTCGCGGGCGGCGGGGTCGTCCGCGCCGACGCCGCGGGCAAGCTCAAGCAGCTCGCCGAACGGCTGAACGCGCCCGTGGTCACCACCTTCGGCGGCAAGGGCGCCTTCCCCTGGACCCACCCGCTCTCCCTCCAGTCCTGGCTGGAGGACCGCCACATGACCGACTTCCTGGAGGATGCGGACGTCCTGCTGGTCGTCGGCTCGGGCCTGGGCGAGCTGTCCTCGAACTACCACACCTTCTTCCCCACCGGCCGGGTCATCCAGATCGAGGCCGACCTCGGCAAGCTGGAGTCCAACCACCCGGGGCTGGGCATCCACGCGGACGCCCGCCTGGCGCTCCAGGCCCTGCTGGAGACGGTCCCCGTACGCGAGGACCCGTACGCCCCCGACCGCGTCAAGCTGGTCCTCTCGGACATCGCCGAGCGGCTGTCCGGCCAGGACGTGGGCCTGGAGCAGCAGCTCCTCACCTCGATCCGTGCGGCCCTGCCCGCCCGCTCCCCGTCCTTCTGGGACATGACGATCCTGTCCTACTGGGCGTGGTCGGCCTTCGACGCCAAGCACCCCAACACGATGCACTCGGCCCAGGGCGCGGGCGGCCTCGGCTACGCCTTCCCGGCGGCCCTCGGCGCGTGCGTGGCGGAGCCCGGCACCCCGGTCCTGGCGGTCTCCGGCGACGGCGGCGCGATGTACTCGATCGCGGAGCTGGCCACGGCCCGCCAGCACGACCTGGACGTCACCTGGCTCATCGTGGACGACGGCGGTTACGGGATCCTGCGCGAGTACATGACGGACTCCTTCGGCCGCGCCACGGGCACGGAACTCACCCGCCCCGACTTCGTCGCCCTGGCCGCCTCCTTCGGCGTCCCGGCGGCCACCACGACCCCGCAATCGCTGAAGGACGACCTGAAGAAGGCCCTCGCCACTCCAGGACCCTCGCTGCTGCTGCTCCCGGCCACGCTCAGGATGTTCGCCCCGACCCACCTTTAGGGTCCGCCCGGCGGGCCGCAGGGCCGGAGGGTCCGATGCGCCTCAGATGACCTCGGCGTAGAGGGTGACGGCCAGCATCCAGGTCGCCGACAGGATCCCCGCGCACCACCTGCGGGCCTTCGGCCAGTCGCACTCCATGACCGCGGGGATCCCCCACGGGGGCATCAGGACCAGGGCGGCCACGAGCAGGCCCGCCGGGTAGTGCGGGGGCACGGGCCGCTTCGCGCGCAGGCGCTCGCGGCGCCGGCGCCGGCGCAGTGCGCGCTGCTGCTGAGGTGTACGAGGTCTCGGCATGCCGTCGCGGTCCCCGGGAGCCCGTGATTCCAAACGCGCGGCCGATCGGGTGAAGCCGGGCCGCCTCCGGTCGCGGACCCGCGCGTAAACCCGTTCGATTGTTGCGTCGGGATGAAATCCGCCGGTCGGCGTGTTGGGGGAGGCGGCAGGACAGGACCAACGGGGAGGCACCACGTGGCGGCGGCGCAGACGGCGGCTGGGGACAAACAGGGCTGGGGCAGGAGGCTCGCCGCCTATACCTGGCGGTACAAGGTCAACGTCCTGCTCGCGCTCGGATCCTCGCTGGCCGGCATGGCCGTCATGGCCCTCGTACCGCTGGTCACCAAGGTCATCATCGACGACGTCATCGGCGACCGGAGCAAGCCCATGGGGCTCTGGGCCGGTCTGCTCATAGGCGCCGCGCTCCTGGTCTACGTACTGACCTACATACGCAGGTACTACGGCGGGCGTCTCGCCCTCGACGTGCAGCACGACCTGCGCTCCGACATGTACGACACCATCGCCCGGCTCGACGGGCGGCGGCAGGACGAGCTGTCCACCGGGCAGGTCGTCGGGCGGGCGACCAGCGACCTCCAGCTGATCCAGGGCCTCCTCTTCATGCTGCCGATGACCATCGGCAACTTCCTGCTCTTCGGGATATCCCTGGGCATCATGCTGTGGCTGTCGCCGCTGCTGACCCTCGTCGCCCTGCTCATGGCACCCGCCCTCTGGTTCATCGCCAAGCGCAGCCGCAAGAAGCTCTTCCCCGCCACCTGGTACGCCCAGAGCCAGGCCGCCGCCGTCGCGAGCGTCGTCGACGGAGCGGTGACCGGCGTCCGCGTCGTCAAGGGCTTCGGGCAGGAGGAGCAGGAGACCGGCAAGCTGCGCGCCGCCGGACGGCGCCTGTTCGCCGGGCGGATGCGCTCCATCCGCCTCAACTCGCGGTACACCCCCGCGCTCCAGGCCGTACCCGCCCTCGGGCAGGTGGCCATCCTGGCCCTCGGCGGCTGGATGGCCACCAGGGGACAGGTGACCCTCGGCACCTTCGTCGCCTTCTCCACCTACCTCGCCCAGCTCGTCGGCCCCGTCCGCATGCTCGCCATGGTCCTCACCGTCGCGCAGCAGGCCCGCGCGGGCGTCGAGCGGGTCGTCGAGCTCATCGACACCGAACCCGTCATCGCGGAGGGCACCCACACCCTGCCCGCCGACGCGCCGGCGACCGTCGAGTTCGACCGGGTCGTATTCGGGTACGACCCCGAGCGGCCCGTCCTCGACGGGTTCTCCCTGTCCGTCGCGGCAGGCGAGACCGTCGCCGTCGTGGGCGCCTCCGGCAGCGGCAAGTCCACCCTCTCGCTGCTCCTGCCGCGCTTCTACGATGCCGACAGCGGCGCCGTCCGCGTCGGCGGGCACGACGTCCGCGACCTGACCTACGCCTCGCTGCGCGCCGCCATCGGGCTGGTCCCCGAGGACTCCTTCCTCTTCTCCGACACCATCCGCGCGAACCTCGCCTACGGGCACCCGGACGCGACCGACGAACAGGTCGAGGCCGCCGCCCGCGCCGCCCAGGCGGACGGCTTCATCCGGGCCCTGCCCGCCGGGTACGACACCAAGGTCGGCGAACAGGGGCTCACCCTCTCCGGCGGCCAGCGCCAGCGCATCGCGCTCGCCCGCGCCCTCCTCACCGACCCGCGGCTGCTGCTCCTCGACGACGCCACCTCGGCCGTCGACGCCCGCGTCGAGCACGAGATCCACGAGGCGCTGCGGGCCGTCATGGCCGGCCGCACCACCGTGCTCATCGCCCACCGCCGCTCCACGCTCGCCCTGGCCGACCGGATCGCCGTACTCGACCGCGGGCGGCTCGCAGACATCGGCACGCACGAGGAGCTGGAGCGCCGCTCGGCCCTGTACCGCAGGCTGCTCACCGACCCCGACGCCCTCGGGGTCGCCTCGCCGCGGACCCCCGAGGCGCTGCCGATGGGCGAGTTCGAGCGCGACGTGGAGCGGGACCGCGCGCAGGACCTGGAACGGGACATCGAACTCGAAGCCGAGATCGACTCCGAGCCGGTCAACGCCAAGCGCAGGGTCGCGGGCGGGATCACCCCCGAGCTGTGGCGGCGCCAGGAGGAGCGCGCCGGAGCCGCCGGTCCGGGCGCTGCGGCCGCCGCTCCCGCAGGCGGGAGCGGTGCCCCGGGGCATTCCATGGCCGGGTCCGTCGCCGGGATGCCCGCCACCCCCGAACTGCTCGCGCAGGTGGCCGCGCTGCCGCCCGCCGACGACACGCCCGACGTGGACGAGACGCGGGCCGCGGCCGCCGAGGAGAGCTACGGCCTGCGCCGGCTGCTGGGCGGGTTCTGGGCGCCCCTCGCCATCAGCCTGGGCCTCGTCGCCGCCGACGCGGGCGCCGGGCTGCTCCTGCCGATCCTGATCCGGTACGGCATCGACCAGGGGGTGGAGCAGGCCGCCCTCGGCGCCGTCTGGGCGGCCGCCGCCGTCGCCCTCGTGGTGGTCGTCGGGCAGTGGGCCGCGCAGTTCGCCGAGACCCGGATGACGGGCCGGACCGGCGAGCGCGTCCTCTACGCCCTCCGCGTCAAGATCTTCGCCCAGCTCCAGCGACTCGGACTCGACTACTACGAGCGTGAGCTGACCGGCAAGATCATGACCCGGATGACCACCGACGTGGACGCCCTGGCCACCTTCCTGCAGACCGGACTCGTCACCGCCGTCGTCTCCGTCTTCACCTTCTTCGGCATCCTCGTCGCCCTGCTCGTCCTCGACGCCGGGCTGGCGCTGATCGTCTTCGCCACCCTCCCGGTGCTGGTGATCGGCACGATCGTGTTCCGCCGCAAGTCGGTCGCCGCGTACGAACTCGCCCGCGACCGGGTCAGCCTCGTCAACGCCGACCTCCAGGAGTCCGTCGCCGGGCTGCGCATCGTGCAGGCCTTCCGCCGCGAGCGCTCGGGCGCCGCCCGCTTCGCGGAGCGCAGCGACTCCTACCGCCAGGCCCGCGTCCGCGGCCAGTGGCTGATATCGGTCTACTTCCCCTTCGTCCAGCTGCTCTCCTCGGGAGCCGCGGCCGCCGTGCTGATCGTCGGCGCGGGCCGGGTGGAGGCCGGGACCCTGACCACCGGCGCGCTGGTCGCCTACCTGCTCTACATCGACCTGTTCTTCGCCCCCGTGCAGCAGCTCTCCCAGGTCTTCGACGGCTACCAGCAGGCCACCGTCTCCCTCGGCCGGATCCAGGGTCTGCTGCGCGAGCCCACCACCACGCCGCGCCCCGCCGACCCCCGCGAGGTGCCGGAGCTGCGCGGCGAGATCGCCTTCGAGGACGTCCGCTTCCAGTACGGCACCGCCGAGGAGCGGGGCGAGAAGGGGGAGGCGCTGGCCGGAATCAGCCTGCGCATACCCGCCGGGCAGACCGTCGCCTTCGTCGGCGAGACCGGAGCCGGCAAGTCCACGCTGGTCAAGATGGTGGCCCGGTTCTACGATCCGACCTCCGGCCGGATCACCGCCGACGGCGCCGACCTGCGGGAGCTCGACCTGACGGCGTACCGCCACCGGCTCGGGGTCGTCCCCCAGGAGTCCTACCTCTTCCAGGGGACCGTCCGCGACGCCATCGCCTACGGGCGGCCCGAGTCGAGCGACGCCGAGGTGGAGGCCGCCGCCCGCGCGGTCGGCGCCCACGACATGATCGCCACCCTCGACGGCGGCTACCTGCACACCGTCGCCGAGCGCGGCCGCAACCTCTCCGCCGGGCAGCGCCAGCTGATCGCGCTCGCCCGCGCCGAACTCGTCGACCCGGACGTGCTGCTCCTCGACGAGGCCACCGCCGCGCTGGACCTGGCCACCGAGGCCCAGGTCAACCAGGCCACCGACCGGCTGGCGGGCAAGCGGACCACCCTGGTGGTCGCCCACCGGCTGACCACCGCCGCCCGCGCCGACCGGGTCGTGCTGATGGACCGCGGCCGGGTCGTGGAGGACGGCACCCACGCCGAACTCCTGGCCCGCGGCGGCCGGTACGCGGAGCTGTGGCGCACCTTCGCCGGAGAGGACGAGCGCGCCGCGGCCTGACGGGGGACGACCGCGGCTTGCGGCCCCCGTGGTCCAGGCCGCGGCCCGTGGCTCAGAGTTCGCCGAAGAGCAGGTTGCCCGGGGCGTCCTCGTCGGTGCTCGTGTAGTACTCGCGGACGGCGGCGAGGAGTTCGTCCACGGACAGGGTGCCGTCGCCGTCCGCGTCGATCCGCCGGAAGAAGGCCTCGGTGTCGGCCAGGCTCAGCCTCGTGTCGAAGGCCTCCTGGCCCTTGTGGAACTCCTCCGGGCTGATGAGGCCGTCGCCGTCGGTGTCCACGACCGTCAGGAAGGCCTTCACCATCGGCCGGAAGGAGCGGTCGTAGGCCGGACCGCCGTCCGCGTAGAGCCGCGTCATGCCCAGCTTGTACTCCTCGGGCGTGACCTTGCCGTCCCGGTCGAGGTCCAGCTCGGTGAAGAGTTCCTGCCAGAAGTCGACGAGCCCGGTCATCACCTGCGTGGCCTTCGGCGAGTTGGCGGGCTCCGCCAGGGCCGACAGCAGCCGGGACCCGAGCGCGATGATGTCGTGCTCGTCGATGACCCCGCTCCCGTCGGCGTCCAGGTGCGTGAAGGCGCGCTCCAGCTTGCGGTCGAGGAGATCGGTCGTCATGTGAGTGGCCTTTCGCGGCTACGGTGAGCTGGTGACTGGTCACCTAGCGTAATCTCCTCGCTGATCGTGAACTCCCGCTCTCCCGCCAGGGAGTTGTGGATGCACTCTTACGAGGTATGACCGGCCGGTGCGCAGGGGCCCGGAACCCGATCCGATGTCCTTGCCCACTGCAACCTTCGGGGAGGTACGGGCGTCGTACGTGCGTGCGTTCGTTGTACGTACGACCGATCGGGGGACGCGGTGGTGAAGGGGCGGAAGGGGCGCGGGCGGCGGGTCGCGGTCCTGGGGGTGTTCGGGGCGGCGCTGTGGCTCAGCGTCGGCGGGCTGTTCTCGGCGCCGCCCGCGCAGGCCGCGACGGGGGGCTGTGCGGGCCGGCTGGCCAAGACCCTGCCCTTCGCGACGGGTGAGGTGCGCGTGTACAAGAGCCGCAACCAGGCCTGTGCGGTGACGGTGGCCCGCGAGCCCGGGAAGCGCCGGCAGATGACGGTGAGCATCCAGCCGCGCGGCGGGGTCCCTGTCCGGGACTCCGGGCGATTCACCCGTTATGCCGGGCCCGTCGTCGTCGGTGCGATCAGCCGCTGTGTGTATGTAAAGGGGGACGTGAGCGGCGGATCGGCTGATTCCGGCTGGATCCTGTGCTGAGGGTGCGACCCAACTAGGTCTGTTCAGCAGCGTGTTGACCCGGCTAGGTTCACGGCGACCGAAGTGAACTCAAGGGGAGGGTGAATGCGCAAGACGCTCGGATGGCTGCTGTCGCTCGTGGTGCTGATCGGCACCATGGGTGCGGCCGGCTCCACGGCACATGCGGCCACCGCCGCCACGCCGGCGGCCGCCACGGACATCAAGGACCAGATCCTCGGCATTCCGGGGATGAGCCTGATCGAGGAGAAGCCGTACCCCGGCTACCGCTTCTTCGTACTGAACTACGAGCAGCCGGTCGACCACCGGCAGCCGTGGAAGGGCACCTTCAAGCAGCGCCTGACCCTGCTGCACAAGGACGTCTCGCGCCCGACGGTGTTCTTCACCTCCGGCTACAACGTCAACACCAACCCGCGCCGCAGTGAGCCGACGACCATCGTCGACGGCAACCAGGTGTCCATGGAGTATCGGTTCTTCACGCCCTCCCGGCCCGACGCGGCCAACTGGGCGAACCTGGACATCTGGCAGGCCGCCAGCGACCAGCACCGCATCTTCACCGCCCTGAAGAAGATCTACACCAAGAACTGGCTGGCCACGGGCGGCAGCAAGGGCGGCATGACGGCGACCTACTACGAGCGCTTCTACCCGCGCGACATGGACGGCGTCGTCGCGTACGTCGCGCCCAACGACGTCGTCAACAACGAGGACTCGGCCTACGACCGGTTCTTCGCCAAGGTCGGCACCAAGGAGTGCCGCGACCGGCTGAACGCCGTGCAGCGCGAGGCGCTCGTACGCCGCGAGCCGCTGGAGGCCAAGTACGCGGTCGCCGCCGCCGAGAACGGCTGGACCTTCACCACGGTCGGCGACCTCGACAAGGCCTACGAGGCCGTCGTGCTCGACTACGTGTGGGCCTTCTGGCAGTACAGCCTGCTCGCCGACTGCGCCGCCATCCCGGCCGCCGCCACCGCCACGGACCAGGAGATCTGGGACACGATCGACGCGATCTCCGGCTTCTCCGCCTACTCCGACCAGGGCCTGGCGACGTACACCCCGTACTACTACCAGGCGGGCACCCAGCTCGGTTCCCCGGACATCAAGCAGCCGCACCTCAAGGGCCTGAGCCGCTACGGCTACCAGCCGCCGCGCAACTTCGTGCCCCGCGACATCCCCATGACCTTCCAGCCGGGAGCCATGAAGGACATCGACACCTGGGTGCGCGACAACGCGAACCAGATGCTGTTCGTGTACGGGCAGAACGACCCCTGGGGCGCCGAGCCGTTCCACCTCGGCTACAAGGTCCGCGACAGCTACGTCATGACCGCGCCGGGCGCCAACCACGGGGCCAACGTCGCCCAGCTCCTCGACGGCGAGAAGGCCCTCGCGACCGCGAAGATCCTCAAGTGGGCCGGGGTCGCCCCGGCCGCCGCGCTCGCCGACGCCGGCAAGGCGGCGCCGCTGGCGGCGCCGGACGCGCAGCTCGACCAGCGCGACCTGGAGCGCGAGCCGCAGCTGCGCCCGTAGGGGCATCTCCCCGCCGGGCCACGGACTAGTAGGTCAGTCCGTGGCCCAGCGGGTAGCGGCCCGGGACGGGCACCGGGAGGCGGCCCGAGGGGCGCACCGCCCCGGTCAGCACCCGGGCCGCCGCCCGCATCTCCACGTCGGTCCAGGAGTACGTCGCCAGCTCCGCGGCACACTGCGGCAGCCGGGCCGGGTCGTACGGGTTGCGGACCGCCACCACGACCACCGGCACCCCGGTGGCCAGCAGTTCCGTCACCAGCGTGCGCTGGGCGCTGTCCCCCTCGGGGACGTTGTACGTGCACACCAGGACCGCCGTGTGGCCGGGCGCCCCGGCCACCGCGCGGGCCGGCGGCGTCGCCGCGGCCCGGCAGCCCAGGGCGGTCAGCTCCCGGGCCAGTACGGCCGTAGGGGGCCCCGTCGTACCGCTGGGGGAGGCCGGGTCGGTCCCGGTGACCAGCAGCCGGGGGCCCGCCGCCGCGTCCAGCGGGAGCAGCTTCACCGGATTGGCCAGCAGGGTCGTCGTACCGGCCGCGATCTCGTCGGCCGCGGCCAGGTGCTCCGGGATGCCGACCGCCCGGTCCACCCCTTGCGCCGTGGGCCGCGCCTCCTCGAACAGGCCCCGGCGGACCTTCAGTTCCAGGATCCGCAGCACCGACTGCTCGATCCGCTCCTCCGTCAGCTCGCCCGCCTCGACGGCGGCCAGCACGCTGCGGTGCGCGAGTCCCAGGTCCGGCGGGTTCAGCAGCTGGTCGCAGCCCGCCTTCAGGGCCAGTACGGGCACCCGGTCGTCCCCGTACTTCTGACGGACCCCGGCCATGTCGAGGGCGTCGGTGACCACCACCCCCCGGAAACCCAGGCGTTCGCGCAGGATGCCGGTGACGATCGGCCTGGAGAGGGTCGCCGGGTCCCCCGAGGGATCCAGCGCGGGGAAGACGATGTGCGCCGTCATGACGGCGTCCACGCCCGCCTCCACCGCGGCCCGGAAGGGCGGCTCGTCCAGCTCCTCCCAGACGGCACGGGTGTGGCGCATGACCGGCAGGCCGACGTGGCTGTCGGTCTCGGTGTCCCCGTGGCCGGGGAAGTGCTTGGCGGTGGCCGCCACCCCGGCGCCCTGGTAGCCGCGGACCTGGGCGGCGACCAGAGCCGCCACCGCGCGCGGGTCCGAGCCGAAGGAGCGGACGCCGATGACCGGATTGGCCGGGTTGACGTTGACGTCCGCCACCGGCGCGTAGTCCTGCCGGATGCCCATGGCGGCCAGTTCGGTCCCCGCGATGTGCGCGGCCCGGCGGACCTCACCGGTGGCACCGGCCGCGCCGTGCAGGGCGCCCAGCGCCATCGCCCCCGGGAACAGGGTGGCGGGCCTGCCGATCCGGGCGATGATGCCGTGCTCCTGGTCGGTGGAGAGCAGCAGCGGGATCCGCGCGCCGCTGTCCAGGGCGGCCCGCTGGAGGCCGGCCGAGAGCTCGGCGATCTGGTGCGGGGTACGGGTGTTGTGGGCCCACGCGAAGTAGATGATCCCGCCGAGGTGGTAGCGGGCGACCAGCTCGGCCCCGGTGCGCACCCCGAACAGCTCCAGGTTCTTCTCGGCGTCCGCCGGATCGGGGTCGGTCGCCGCATGCCCGTAGGCCCGGGAGACGAACAGCTGCCCGACCTTCTCGGCCAGGCTCATCCCCTCCACCAGGCGGCGCAGCCGGGCCCGGTCGGGCCGCCGGCCCGGGCGGTCCAGGGGGTCCCGGCCGGGGTTGCGCGAGTCGTCGGGAGCGGACGCGGGACTGCCCCCGACGGCGGCGGAGGCGGCCCCGGCGGCCGTGACGGCGACCATGGCGGCCGCGGTGAGCAGGGTCCGGCGGGAGGCTTCGTTCGGCACGCGCCGGACCCTACTGCCGGGCCGGGCCCCGGGGCGTCAGGGACACTCGGGAGGTCCCCCGGAAGTGGGCCCCGGCCGCGACGGTTCCGGCTGGGCGGCCCAGTGCTCCTGCAGGACCCGTACGGCCTCGGTGATCGCCGGGCGGCGGGCCGCCCCGGTCCTCCACAGGGCGTACAGCCGCCGTACGGGGCCCGGCTCCAGGCGGACGGCCACCGCTCCGGGCGGCAGCGCGCCGGTGCCCAGCCGGGGGACGACCGCCACCCCGAGCCCGGCCGCGACCAGGGCGACGATGGTGTGGTTCTCCTCGGCCACGTGCGCGATGTCGGGCTCGAAGCCGGCCGTGCGCAGGGTCCGTACGAGCCAGTCGTGGCAGACCCGGCCGGGCGGCTGGCACACCCAGCGCTGACCGCCGAGCTCGGCCCGGCTGACGGCCCGCCGGGTGGTGAAGGGATGCCCGGCCGGGACCACCAGTTCGCACAGGTCGTCCCCGATCACCGCCTGCTCGATCCCCTCGGGCGCCGGCAGGGGCGCGATGTCCCAGTCGTGGGCCACCGCCAGATCGGTCACGCCGCGGGCCACCAGGTCCACGGACAGGTGGGGGTCCACCTCCGTGAGGCGTACGTCCAGCGCCGGATGACGGCGGGCCAGGTCGGCCAGCACGCCCGGCAGCAGCCCGCGCGCCGCCGAGGCGAAGGCGGCCACCGTCAGCAGCCCGCTCGGCTGCCCGCGCCGCTCCTCCAGGGTGGTCTCGGCCCGTTCGACGATGGCGAGCAGCTCCTGGGCCGTGTCCGCCAGGTGCCGGGCCTCCTCGGTCAGCGCGACACCCCGGCCCCGCCGTTCCAGCAGGGTGGTCCGGGTCTCCCGCTCCAGCTTGGCGATCTGCTGCGAGACCGCGGAGGGGGTGTAGCCGAGGGCGGCCGCCGCGCCCGCGACCGAACCGTGGACGGAGACGGCGTGCAGGGCGCGCAGCCGGGCGAGGTCGAGCACGGATCCATCGTGGCAGGAGCCCCACCCGTAAGCAATGCTTCATCCATCCCGGAAGAGATCCGTGCTGGTGCTTCACTGTCGCGGCGCCGATGCTCGGATCATGCGTCCCGTACACACCGCACTCGCCGTGCTCGTCGCCGCCGTCTGGGGCTTCAACTTCGTCGTCATCGAGATCGGGCTCGGCCACTTCCCGCCGCTGCTGCTGTCCGCCCTGCGCTTCCTCGTCGCGGCCCTGCCCGCGGTGTTCCTCGTCGGGCCCCCCAAGGTCGCCTGGAAGTGGATCCTCGGGGTCGGCGCGGTCCTCGGCATCGCCAAGTTCGGGCTGCTGTTCACCGGCATGGACGCCGGGATGCCGGCCGGGCTGTCCTCCCTCGTGCTCCAGGTCCAGGCCGTGTTCACGGCCGTCCTCGCGGCGGTGCTGCTGCGCGAGCGGCCGGGCCGGATCCGGGTGCTCGGCATGGGCGTGGCCCTCGCGGGGATCGCCGTGGCCGCGGCGGACGGGGGGACCTCCGGGCCGGTGCTCGGCTTCGCGCTGGTCGTCGCGGCCGCCGCCTGCTGGGGCGTCTCCAACGTCCTGACCCGCAAGGCCTCCCCGCCCGACGCGCTGAACTTCATGGTGTGGGTGTGCACGGTCCCGGTGCTGCCGCTGTTCGCGCTCTCGCTGCTGCTGGAGGGGCCCGAGCGGGACCTGGCCGCACTGCGCGCCCTGGACTGGTCCGGGCTCGCCGTCATCGGGTACGTCGCCTGGGTGTCCACTGTGTTCGGCTTCGGCGCCTGGGGGTACCTGCTGCGCCGCTACCCGGCCTCAGCCGTGGCCCCGTTCTCGCTGCTGGTGCCGGTGTTCGGGATGTCCTCGGCGGCGCTGGTGCTGGGGGAGCAGGTCTCGGGCACGCGATGGCTGGCGGCGGTGCTCCTGGTCGGCGGGGTGGCGCTCACCTCACTGGCCCCGGCCCGTGCCCCGGACCGTACGGGGGCCGGTGCGGGCGTCAGCGCGGGGAGTCCTCCTGCAGCGGCAGCCGCCAGTCCTGCCCCGTGAGGGTGACCCCGTACGAGCGGTGGGGGCGCTCGGCGACCAGGGTGAAGCCCGCCCGCAGGTACAGGGAACGGGCCCCGTGCAGTACGTCGTTGGTCCACAGCACCAGCTCGCGGTAGCCCACCGAGCGGGCGAAGGCGACGACCGCGTCGACGAGGCGGGTGCCGATGCCGTGGCCCCGGCCCGCCGGGTCCACCAGCAGCAGCCGCAGCCGGGCGGTGCCCGGAGCGCCGTCCTCGCGCACGCACATCACCGAGCCGACCGGGCGGCCGTCCAGCTCGGCGATCCAGACGCGTTCCAGATACGGGTCGTGGTCCTGGGCGAAGTCCGCGACGATCCGGGCCACCAGGCCCTCGAACTCGGCGTTCCAGCCGTACTCGGCGGCGTAGAGCGCCCCGTGCGCCTGCACGATCCAGCCCAGGTCGCCGGGCTCGGGATCGCGCAGCCGCACCGCTGCTGCCTCGGGCGTGTCCATGGCCTCCGAGGATAGCCCGCTACTTCTTCCCGCCGCCCAGGATCTGGCCCAGCAGGTCGCCCAGGCCGCCGCCCGCCGGGGCCGCGCCGGGGGCCGCAGCTCCGGGGGCGGGGGCTCCGGCGGCCGGGGCGCCCGCGCCCTTTCCTGCGGCCGCGCGCTTGGCGAAGACCGCCAGCAGCACGGGGATCAGCATCTCGATGACCCGGCTGATGGTGGGGGCGGGGATGCCGGTCTTCTTCGAGACGGCGTTGGCCACGGGCTTGGCCACCTTGGCGAGCACCCCGGCCATCATTCCGCCGCTGAGCATCCCGCCGACACCGCCGAGCGTGGCCACGCCCTGGAGCGGGGGCTCGGTGACCTCCGCGAGGGCCTGGCGCACCTCCACCCCGTCCTCGTCCTCGGCGCCGGCCTTCTGCTGGAGGTCGCCGGTCATGGCGCCGACGGTCTCCGTGACGGTGCTGCGGGCGCCGTCTTTGTCCGTGCCGAGCAGTCCGGCGATCTCGGTCAGCTTGTCGTCGCCGAGCTCGTGGAGCACGTCGTCCTGGAATGAAGATTCGCTCATGTCCGAAACGCTACTTCCGTGCCGATTCACCGGCACCTTGGGTAGGCGTTTGGTAACGGAAAGGTAAATCTGTAGATCAGAGTGCAACCCTCCACCGGCATCGGGGGTCGTATGTTGCGTCGGGACTTCCGGGAGGGGATCTGGGGGGATCGGGAAGTCCGGCACGGGAGGGGTAACCGTGAGGGGGTCCGGCCGCGAGGCCGGACCCCCTTTGGTCCTTCCGCAGGTCCTTCCGCAGGGTGCGCCGCCGCTTCGTCCACAGGCCCGGCGCGCTGTCGGCGCCGCACGGTAGCTTCGTGCCATGGCAACCGACGGGGTGGTGCAACAGGCAGTGGTGGAGGGGGTGCTCGAGCGCATCACCTACGCCAACGAGGACAGCGGCTACACGGTCGCGCGCGTCGACACCGGCCGCGGCAGCGGCGACCTGCTCACCGTCGTCGGCGCCCTGCTCGGCGCGCAGCCCGGCGAATCGCTGCGCATGGAGGGCCGTTGGGGCTCCCACCCGCAGTACGGCAAGCAGTTCACGGTGGAGAACTACCGCACCGTGCTCCCCGCCACCATCCAGGGCATCCGGCGCTACCTCGGCTCCGGCCTGATCAAGGGCATCGGCCCGAAGATCGCCGACCGGATCGTGGAGCACTTCGGCACCGACACCCTCGACGTGATCGAGGGCGAGCCCAAGCGGCTGATCGAGGTACCCGGGCTGGGCCCCAAGCGGACGAAGCTGATCGGGGCCGCCTGGGAGGAGCAGAAGGCCATCAAGGAGGTCATGGTCTTCCTCCAGGGCGTCGGCGTCTCCACCTCCATCGCGGTCCGCATCTACAAGAAGTACGCCGATGCCTCCATCTCGGTGGTGAAGAACCAGCCCTACCGGCTCGCCGCCGACGTCTGGGGCATCGGCTTCCTCACCGCCGACCGGATCGCCCAGGCCGTCGGGATCCCGCACGACAGCCCGGAGCGGGTCAAGGCCGGGCTCCAGTACGCCCTGTCCCAGTCCACCGACCAGGGCCACTGCTTCCTGCCCGAGGACCGGCTGATCGCCGACGGGGTCAAGCTGCTCCAGGTGGACACCGGCCTGGTGATCGACTGCCTGGCCGAACTCGCCGCCGATCCGGAGGGGGTCGTACGGGAGTCCGTGCCCGATCCGCAGGGCGGCCCGGACCCGCTGACCGCCGTCTACCTCGTGCCCTTCCACCGGGCCGAGCTCTCGCTGGTGGGCCAGGTGCGTCGGCTCCTGCACGCCGAGGACGACCGGATGCCCGCCTTCCAGGACGTGGACTGGGACAAGGCGCTGGGCTGGCTCGCGGGCCGGACCGGGGCCGAACTCGCCCCCGAGCAGCGGGACGCGGTCCGCCTCGCGCTCACCCGCCGGGTCGCCGTCCTCACCGGCGGGCCGGGCTGCGGCAAGTCCTTCACCGTCCGCTCGATCGTGGAGCTGGCCCGGGCCAAGAAGGCCAAGGTCGTCCTCGCCGCGCCCACCGGGCGGGCGGCGAAGCGGCTGGCCGAGCTCACCGGGGCCGAGGCCTCCACGGTGCACCGGCTGCTGGAGCTCAAGCCCGGCGGGGACGCGGCGTACGACCGGGACCGGCCGCTGGACGCGGACCTGGTCGTGGTCGACGAGGCCTCGATGCTGGACCTGCTGCTGGCCAACAAGCTGGTCAAGGCCGTGGCGCCGGGCGCGCACCTGCTGCTGGTCGGGGACGTGGACCAGCTGCCGTCCGTCGGCGCCGGGGAGGTGCTGCGGGACCTGCTGGCCGAGGGCGGCCCGGTGCCCGCGGTCCGGCTGACCCGGATCTTCCGGCAGGCCCAGCAGTCGGGCGTGGTCACCAACGCCCACCGGATCAACACGGGCGTGCTGCCGATCACCGACGGGCTGCCGGACTTCTTCCTCTTCCCCGAGGAGGACACCGAGGAGGCCGGGCGGCTCACCGTGGACGTGGCCGCCCGCCGGATTCCGGCCAGGTTCGGGCTCGACCCGCGCCGCGACGTCCAGGTGCTCGCACCCATGCACCGGGGCCCGGCGGGCGCCGGAAACCTCAACGGCCTGCTCCAGCAGGCCATGACCCCGGCCCGGCCGGACCTGCCGGAGAAGCGCTTCGGCGGCCGGGTCTTCCGGGTGGGCGACAAGGTGACCCAGATCCGGAACAACTACGAGAAGGGGGCCAACGGCGTGTTCAACGGCACGGTCGGCGTGGTCACCGGTCTCGATCTGGACGAACAGCGCCTGACGGTACGGACGGAGGAGGACGAGGAGATCGGCTACGAGTTCGCGGAGCTCGACGAGCTGGCCCACGCGTACGCCGTCACCATCCACCGTTCCCAGGGGAGTGAATATCCGGCAGTGGTGATCCCCGTCACCACCGGGGCTTGGATGATGCTCCAGCGAAATCTGCTCTACACGGCGGTGACCAGGGCGAAGAAACTGGTCGTCCTCGTCGGGTCCCGCAAGGCCCTCGGCCAGGCGGTGCGTACCGTTTCCGCAGGCAGGAGGTACACGGCGGTGGCGCCCAGGCTGTCCGGCCGGATACCGGTGGGAAACATCACCTAAATGATCGATCATTTGGGGTTCCGCCACCGGTGCGGAGGGGGCAGGATGAGCAGCTTGGCGGCACTCAGTGCCGTCAAAAGCACCAAACGCCGACCCCGAGTGCACTCTCCTGCGCCAAATGGGGGAAGGTAGAGGCAGTCAGGGCACCTCGAAGAAGAGGCACTACGTCGGTGAGGGATGACGTGAGCGACAACTCTGTAGTACTCCGGTACGCGGACGGTGAATACACCTACCCGGTGGTCGAAAGCACCGTCGGTGACCAGGGCTTCGACATCTCGAAGCTGAGGGCCCAGACCGGGCTCGTCACTCTGGACAGCGGCTACGGCAACACCGCGGCGTACAAGTCCGCGATTACCTACCTCGACGGTGAGCAGGGCATCCTGCGTTACCGCGGTTACCCGATCGAGCAGCTGGCCGAGCGTTCGACCTTCATCGAGGTCGCGTACCTGCTGATCAACGGTGAGCTGCCGACCGTCGACCAGCTCGCGTCGTTCCGCAACGAGATCACCCAGCACACCCTGCTGCACGAGGACGTGAAGCGCTTCTACGACGGCTTCCCGCGTGACGCGCACCCGATGGCGATGCTGTCCTCCGTGGTCAGCGCGCTGTCGACGTTCTACCAGGACAGCCACAACCCCTTCGACGAGAAGCAGCGCCACCTCTCGACGATCCGGCTGCTGGCCAAGCTCCCGACCATCGCGGCGTACGCGTACAAGAAGTCGGTCGGCCACCCGGTGGTCTACCCGCGCAACGACCTCGGCTACGTCGAGAACTTCCTGCGCATGACCTTCTCCGTGCCGGCCCAGGAGTACGACCTGGACCCGGTCGTGGTGTCGGCGCTCGACAAGCTGCTGATCCTGCACGCGGACCACGAGCAGAACTGTTCGACCTCCACCGTGCGTCTGGTCGGCTCCTCGCAGGCGAACATGTTCGCCTCGATCTCCGCCGGCATCTCGGCCCTGTGGGGTCCGCTGCACGGTGGCGCCAACCAGTCCGTCCTCGAGATGCTGGAAGGCATCAAGAACGACGGCGGCGACGTCGACGCCTTCATCCGCAAGGTGAAGAACAAGGAGGACGGCGTCCGCCTGATGGGCTTCGGGCACCGCGTCTACAAGAGCTTCGACCCCCGGGCGAAGATCATCAAGGCGGCGGCGCACGACGTCCTCTCGGCGCTCGGCAAGAGCGACGAGCTGCTGGACATCGCGCTCAAGCTGGAAGAGCACGCGCTGGCCGACGAGTACTTCGTCGAGCGCAACCTCTACCCGAACGTGGACTTCTACACCGGTCTGATCTACCGGGCCATGGGCTTCCCGACCGAGATGTTCACCGTGCTCTTCGCGATCGGCCGGCTGCCCGGCTGGATCGCCCAGTGGCACGAGATGATCAAGGAGCCGGGTTCCCGCATCGGCCGCCCGCGCCAGATCTACACCGGTGAGGTCCTGCGCGACTTCGTCCCGGTCGAGGCCCGCTGACCCGAGGTCCTTCTCCACCCGCGGCCGCACGGCCGCACGCGAGGCTTGCGAAAAGCGCCCCGCCGCCGATCCCCCCACGGGTCGACGGTCGGGGCGCTTTCCTTTCCCCGGAGCGGATTCCCCCCACGGGACCCGGACCGGGGCGTCAGTGTCTGCCGGGACCCGTTTCGGGTCGGGAGGGCCGCTCAAAGCTTCCCGCGGGCACGCGTCCCGGCCGGCTGGTGCCGCGGACGTCCCCCAAGACCTCCGTGGAACGCCCCCCAAGACGTTCCTGGCACCGTCCCATTAGACCCGTGCCGACCCCGGATGGTTACGTTGCGATCACTGTGATCTGCGTCTCCCGTGAAGGAAGTGTGTGCGGTCCGGGGAGGTGATCCACTAGCGGAAGGAACGCAACCGGAGGCTGTTCGTCACGACGAAGACCGAGGAGAAGGCCATCGCGGCCCCCGCGATCATGGGATTGAGCAGCCCGGCGGCCGCCAGGGGCAGGGCGGCCACGTTGTAGCCGAAGGCCCAGAACAGGTTGCCCTTGATGGTGGCCAGGGTCCGGCGCGAGAGCCGGATCGCGTCCGCGGCCACCCGCAGGTCACCCCGTACCAGCGTGAGGTCGCCCGCCTCGATGGCGGCGTCCGTCCCGGTGCCCATGGCCAGGCCCAGGTCGGCCTGGGCCAGCGCGGCCGCGTCGTTGACCCCGTCGCCGACCATGGCGACCGTACGGCCCCGCGCCTGGAGTCCGCGTACGACGTCCGCCTTGTCCTGCGGGAGCACCTCGGCGATCACCTCGTCGATGCCCACCTCGCGGGCCACCGCCTCGGCCACGGCCCGGTTGTCGCCGGTCAGCAGGACCGGGGTGAGACCGAGCGCCCGCAGCCGGGCGACCGCCTCGGCGCTGGTCTCCTTCACCGCGTCGGCCACCGTCAGGACCCCGCGCGCCGCTCCGTCCCAGGCCACCAGTACGGCGGTGGCGCCCTCGGCCTCGGCGGCCGCCTTGGCCCCCGCGAGACCGTCGGGGAGGGTGATCGACCAGTCGGCCAGCAGCCGCTCGCGGCCCACCAGGACGGCATGTCCCTCGACCACGCCCTGCACGCCCAGCCCGGGGAGGCTGTGGAAGCCCTCGGGGACCGGCAGCCGGCCCGCCCGGTCGGCCGCGCCGGTGGCGATGGCCCGGGCGATCGGGTGCTCGGAGGCGTGCTCCAGGGCTCCGGCCAGGCGCAGCAGCTCGTGCTCCTCGACGCCCGGGGCGGGGTGCACGCCGGTCAGGGTCATCCGGCCGGTGGTGACGGTGCCGGTCTTGTCCAGTACGACGGTGTCCACGCGGCGGGTGGACTCCAGCACCTCGGGGCCCTTGATCAGGATCCCGAGCTGTGCGCCCCGTCCGGTGCCGACCATCAGTGCGGTCGGGGTGGCCAGGCCCAGGGCGCAGGGGCAGGCGATGATCAGCACGGCCACGGCCGCGGTGAAGGCGGCGGCGGGGTCGTCGGTGATCAGCAGCCAGGTGACCCAGGTGCCGAGCGCGAGCAGCAGTACGACCGGTACGAAGACCCCGGAGATCCGGTCGGCGAGGCGCTGCACCTCGGCCTTGCCGTTCTGGGCGTCCTCGACCAGCCGCGCCATCCGGGCGAGCTGGGTGTCGGCGCCGACCCGGGTGGCCTCGACGACCAGGCGGCCGGAGGCGTTGACGGTGGCGCCGGTGACGGCGTCGCCGACGGAGACATCGACCGGGACCGACTCGCCGGTCAGCATGGAGGCGTCCACGGCGGAGCTGCCCTCGACGACCGTGCCGTCGGTGGCGATCTTCTCGCCGGGGCGTACGAGGAAGCGGTCGCCGACGGCGAGCGCGCTCACCGGGATGCGGACCTCCCGGCCCGCGCGCAGGACGGTGACGTCCTTGGCGCCCAGTTCCATCAGCGCCTTGAGGGCGGCGCCGGCCTTCCGCTTGGAGCGGGCCTCCAGGTAGCGGCCCAGGAGGATGAAGCTGACGACGCCGGCCGCCACCTCCAGGTAGATGGCCGAGGAGCCGTCCGTACGGGAGATCGTCAGGTCGAAGCCGTGCCGCATGCCCGGCATGCCCGCGTGGCCGAAGAACAGGGCCCACAGGGACCAGGCGAAGGCGGCCAGGGTGCCGACCGAGACCAGGGTGTCCATGGTGGCGGCGCCGTGCCGGGCGTTGGTCCAGGCGGCCCGGTGGAAGGGGAACGCGCCCCAGACGACGACCGGGGCGGTGAGGGTCAGGGAGAGCCACTGCCAGTTGTCGAACTGGAGGGCCGGGACCATCGCGAGCAGGACGACGGGGAGGGCGAGGGCGGCGGAGACGAGCAGCCGCTGGCGCAGCGCGCCGAGTTCGGGGTCGCGTACGGCCGCCGTCGCCGGGGTGTCGGCGGCCGGCTCCGGCTCGGGTGGCGCGGGCTCCTCGGCGGTGTAACCGGTCTTGACGACGGTCGCGATCAGGTCGGCGACCTGGACGTCCCCGGTGTAGGAGACGTGGGCCTTCTCGGTGGCGTAGTTCACCGTGGCCTCGACGCCGTCCATCCGGTTGAGCTTCTTCTCGATGCGGGCCGCGCAGGAGGCGCAGGTCATCCCGCCGATCGAGAGCTCGACCGCTGCTATGGGCCCGTCGTGCACTGTGCTGGTCATGTTCCGGCTCCAGGGGGAGGGCCGGGCCGTACGGAACCAGTATGAGCTGGCCGGTACGGCCCGGCGGGGTACTGCCGCGTACTGCTGGGTGCTGCGGGTGCTGCCGAAGGGAGGAGGTGCTCAGGCCCGGCCGGCGAACTCGTACCCGGCCTCGTCCACGGCGGCGCGGACGTCCTCGTCGGCGAGCACGGCGGCGGAGACCACGGTGACCTCGCCGGTCGCGGCGACGGCCTTGACCGAGCTGACGCCCGGCAGGGCGGAGAGCTCGCTGGTCACCGCGCCCTCGCAGTGCCCGCAGGTCATGCCGGTCACCCGGTAGACGGTGGTGGTCTGGGTGTCCGTCTCGGCGGTCATGTCGTTCTCCTCTTCAGGGGCGTGTCCGGTCACCGGAGGGGCGGCGGATCCCTCCACCGTCCTCCCGACACTCCAAGACTATACCCCTAGGGGGTATCGAAGCGAGTATCCGGGGCCGTGTTCCGCGAGGGCCGGGGGTCAGTCCTCGCGGCGGCCCCGGTTGCCGGGGCGGCGCGCCACCCACGCGCGGACGGTGTCGGCGTACCAGTAGGGCTTGCCGCCCTCCACGTGGTCGGGAGCGGGCAGGAGCCCGTGCTTGCGATAGGAGCGCACGGTGTCCGGCTGGACGCGGATGTGGGCGGCGATCTCCTTGTAGGACCACAGCTGTCGGTCGCTCATCACGACACCTCCTTGTCCACGCCGCGGGGCCGGCCGGGAGGCCGTCGGGGGAGCCGGCGCGTGGACAGTGACGATCACTCGGGTTGTGCCCAAGGAACGACGCCGGGTGAGGGCAGGGGAGGGGCTGTCGACCGCCTGTGACGGAAAACCCGCGTAATGCGGATATGCGTGACACAAAGGGGACCCCTGTGACAGACGCGCCACAGGGGTCGCCCGGTATCCGAGGACCGGGACAGGAGGAGAAGGAGGGGACGGGGAAGGGAGGGGAGCAGAGGGGCCGGGCCGGCCGGCCCGGTTGAGCCCGCCGCCGGAGGCGGGCTCAGCGCCGGTACAGCGCCGGCCGCTCCACCAGCTCCACCAGGGTCCGTACGCCGCTGCGCGCGGCCGCCAGCCCCGCCTCCGAGACCGCGGCCGCCGCGTAGCCGTCCCAGGCGTCCGGTCCCGCCACCCGGCCCCGCGCGGCAGCCGCCACCCAGCGCCGCAGCTGGCGGTCGTAGGCATCGGCGAAGCGCACCGTGAAGTCCTGGTCGACCTCCCCGCCCCACCGGCCCCCCGACTGCACGACCATCGCCTGGCCGTCGCCGATCCGGGCCGTGCCGGACTCGCCGACCGCCTCGCACTGCACCTGGTAGCCGAAACCGCAGTTGACGAAGATCTCCACGTCGACGAGGGCCCCGCCGGAGGTCTCCAGCAGCACCAGCCGGGGATCGCGCAGCCCCTCGGGAGCCGCCGAGGAGGACCGGGGGGAGAGCACCGACACCGCCGTGACCTCCTGCCCCAGCAGCCAGCGGGCCGCGTCCACCTCGTGCACCACGGAATCGCTGATCAGCATGTCGCTCGTGAAGAACGACGGCGAGGAGACGTTGCGGTGGCGGCAGTGCAGGAAGAGCGGCCGCCCGATGCCGCCCGCGTCCAGCAGCTCCTTCAGCCGCTCGTACTCGGCGTCGTGCCGCCGCATGAACCCCACCTGCACCAGGCGCCGGCCCAGCCGCCGTTCCGCCTCCATCACGCGCAGCGCACCCGCCGGGTCCGGGGTCAGCGGCTTCTCGCACAGCACCGGCAGTTCCCGCTCCAGGGCGTGCAGGATCGCTTCCTCGTGCGCGGGCCCGGGGGAGGCGATCAGTACGGCCTGCACGCCGGGCGCGGCTATCGCCGCCGCCGGGTCGGTGTGCGCACTCGCGCCGTCCAGGCGGCCCGCGACCTCCTTGACCCGGTCCCCGTCCGGGTCGGCCACGGCCACCACCCGGGCCCCGCCCACCGTGCGGCCGATCCGGCCGACGTGGTCGGCGCCCATCTTCCCGGTGCCGATGACGGCGATACCGAGCGTGCTGGTCATGTCGGTTCCCTTCAGGCGCCGCAGGAGCGCAGGTAGGCACGGGTACGGCGGGCGATCGGCAGCGGCCGGTCGGGCGGGCAGGGGTACATGTCCTGCTCCACGATGGCGAACAGGTCCACCCCGAGCCGCTGGGCCGCCGCCAGTACGGGCTCCAGCGCGGGCACCCCCGACGGCGGTTCGCACATCACCCCGAGGCCCACGGCCGGGCCGAACGGCAGCTGCCGTCGGGTGACTTCGGCGAGGATCCGCGGGTCCACCTGCTTGAGGTGGAGGTAGCCGATCCGCTCGGCGAAGGTCTCGATGGCCTCGACGCTGTCGCCGCCGCAGTACGCGTAGTGCCCGGTGTCCAGGCAGAGGGAGACGAGATCGGGGTCGGTGGCGTCCAGGAAGCGGGCCACGTTCTGCGGGGTGTCGATGTGGGTGTCGGCGTGCGGGTGGACGACGATCCGCAGTCCGTACCGGTCCTGGACCTCCCGGCCCAGCCGCTCGGTCTGGGTGGTCAGTTCGCGCCACTGACCGGCGGTCAGGGTGCGGTCCTCCCGTACCTCCCCGGTCTTGTCGTCCCGCCAGAAGGAGGGGATCACGACGAGATGCGCGGCGCCCATGGCCTGGGTGAGCGCCGCGATCCGCGACACGTGCGCCCAGGTGTCCTCCCACACGGCGGGCCCGTGATGGAGTCCGGTGAAGACGGTTCCGGCCGAGACCCGCAGCCCGCGCTTGGCCGTTTCCTCGGCGAGTCGGGCGGGATCGGTGGGCAGATAGCCGTAGGGGCCGAGCTCGATCCACTCGTACCCCGCGTCGGCGACCTCGTCGAGGAAACGCTCCCAAGGGGTCTGCCGGGGATCGTCGGGAAACCAGACACCCCAGGAGTCCGGAGCCGAACCGATGCGGATACGGGTCAACGCGGGCGGGGAGGACGTCATAGCGGCCACCTTAGGCGGGAGACGAGGGAGACGAGTGGGAGGACTGACTGTGACCGGCACCGGCGATCCGTTGGCGTTCGACCTGATCACGATGGGCCGGATCGGGGTGGATCTCTACCCGCTGACGACCGGCGTACCACTGGCCGAGGCGGAGACCTTCGGCAAGTTCCTGGGCGGCTCCCCGGCGAACGTGGCCGTCGCCGCGGCCCGGCTCGGGCGGCGGGTGGCGCTGATCACCCGCACCGGCGCGGACCCCTTCGGCGGGTATCTCCGCTCCGAACTGCGGGGCTTCGGCGTGGACGACCGGTGGGCGACCGAGGTCGCCGGCCTCCCCACGCCGATCACCTTCTGCGAGATCTTCCCGCCGGACCGGTTCCCGCTGTACTTCTACCGGCTGCCGAAGGCCCCGGACCTGGAGATCGCGCCGGACGAGGTGGACCTGGAGGCGGTACGCGCGGCCCGCGTGTTCTGGATGACGGGGACGGGCCTGAGCGAGGAGCCCTCGCGGGCGGCGACGCTGACGGCGCTGGAGGCCCGCGCCCGGTCGGGGACGACGGTGTTCGACCTGGACTGGCGGCCGATGCTGTGGCGGGAGAAACCCGGGCCGTACTACGAACGGGCGCTGGGGTGGGCGACGGTGGCCGTCGGGAACACCGAGGAGTGCGAGATCGCCACGGGGCAGTCGCGGCCGTACGAGGCGGCGCGGGCGCTGCTCGCCGCCGGGGTGGAACTGGCGGTGGTCAAACGGGGCCCGGAAGGCGTCCTGGCCGTCCACCGCGACGGGACGGTGGCGGAGGTCCCGCCGGTGGCGGTCGAGGTGGTCAACGGGCTGGGCGCGGGGGACGCGTTCGGCGGGGCGCTGTGCCACGGGCTGCTCGCCGGGTGGGAGCTGGAGCGGGTCGTCCGCTTCGCGAACGCGGCCGGGGCGATCGTGGCTTCCCGGCTGGCGTGCTCTTCGGCGATGCCGTTCTCCGGCGAGGTCGAGGAGGTGTTGGGGCGTGCCGGTGGTGTCTGAGTGGGGGATGTCCTGGACGAGGCTGGTCGTCCTCGACCTGGCGCCGGGGGAGGTGTACGCGCACGGGTGCGGGGAGTCGGAGTGGATCGTGCTCCCCCTCGTGGGCGCGTGCGAGGTCCGCTGCCGGGCGCTGCCCGGACCCGCGCCTCAATCGCCTCCGCAGCTTCAAGACCGGGGCTCCGCCCCGCACCCCGCTCCTCAAACGCCGGAGGGGCTGAATGATGCGGCGGGGCCGGATATTTCAGCCTCGCCGGCGTTTGAGGCGCGGGGGTCTGGGGGCGGCGCCCCCAGCAACGGTCCGCAGACGTTCGAACTGCGCGGCCGCGACGGGGTGTTCGCAGGGCCGACCGACTTCGCCTACCTGCCCCGGGACGGCTCCGCCGACGTCACCTCGGCAGAGGGAGGACGCTTCGCCCTCGCCGGGGCCCGGTGCGAGCGCCGGCTGCCCGCACGGTACGGCCCGGCCGCAGACGTGCCCGTAGAGCTGCGCGGCGCGGGTCAGTGCTCCCGGCAGGTCAACAACTTCGCCGCGGCCGGGGCGTTCCCCGCCGACCGGCTGATCGCCGTAGAGGTGCTCACCCCCGGCGGGAACTGGTCCTCGTACCCGCCCCACAAGCACGACGAGCACCACCCCGGCGAGGAGTCCCGGCTGGAGGAGATCTACTACTTCGAGATCGCCCCGCACGGGGACACCCCCGGGCTCGGCTACCAGCGCGTCACCCCCTCCCCGGCCGGGAAGACCGAGGTCCTGGCCGAGGTGCGGACCGGGGACGCCGTGCTCATCCCGGACGGCTGGCACGGGCCGTCCATCGCGGCCCCCGGGCACGACATGTACTACCTGAACGTGATGGCCGGACCGGGCCGGACCCGGGAGTGGCTGATCCGGGACCACCCGGACCACGGCTGGATCCGGGACACCTGGGCGGACCAGGCCGTGGACCCCCGGCTGCCCTTCTACCGCGCGGAGGACCGATGAGGCTCACCGTCGCCCAGGCCCTCGTACGGTTCCTGGGCTGCCAGTACACCGAGCGCGACGGCCGCAGGCAGCGGCTCATCGCCGCCACCTGGGGGATCTTCGGGCACGGCAACGTCGCCGGGATCGGGCAGGCCCTGCTGGAGAGCGGCCCGCAGACCATGCCCTTCCTCCAGGGACGCAACGAGCAGGCCATGGTGCACGCCGCCGTCGGATACGCCCGTCAGTGCGGGCGGCTCTCCGCGCACGCCGTCACCACATCGATCGGGCCCGGCGCCACCAACCTCGTCACCGGCGCCGCCCTCGCCACGATCAACCGGATCCCGGTGCTCCTGCTCCCCGGCGACACCTTCGCGACCCGGCCCGCCGACCCGGTGCTCCAGCAGCTCGAAGTGCCCTACGCGGGGGACGTCTCCGTCAACGACACCCTGCGGCCCGTCTCCCGCCACTTCGACCGGATCACCCGCCCCGAGGCCCTGGTTCCTGCCGCCCTCCAGGCCATGCGGGTGCTCACCGACCCGGTGCAGAGCGGCGCCGTCACCCTCGCCCTGCCGCAGGACGTGCAGGCGGAGGCGTACGACTGGCCCGAGGAGTTCTTCGCCGACCGGGTGTGGGCCGTCCGCAGGCCCCGGCCCGACCGTACGGAGCTCGCGGCCGCCGCCGAGGCCGTACGGGGCTCCGCGCGCCCCCTGCTCGTCGCCGGCGGCGGGATCCGGCACAGCGGGGCCCAGGCGGCGCTGGCCGCCTTCGCCGGGGCCACCGGGATCCCGGTGGCCGCCACCCAGGCGGGCAAGGGCGCCCTGCCGTACGACCACCCCGCGGACGTGGGCGGGATCGGGCACACGGGGACGGCCACCGCCGGCGCCCTGGCCCGGGAGGCCGATCTCGTCATCGCCGCCGGGACACGGCTGACCGACTTCACCACCGCCTCCGCCACACTGTTCCAGAACCCTGCCGTCCGCTTCATCGGCCTCAACCTCGACCCGTACGACGCCCACAAGCTCGCCGCCCGGCCGCTGGTCGCCGACGCCCGCGAGGGGCTCGACGCGCTGCGGGAGGCGGTTTCCGGCCACCGGGTGGATCCCGCGTACGAGACGGCGTACGGGCAGGCGAGGAGCCACTGGGAGGCCCGCGTCGACCGCGCCTACGCCGTGCCCGCCCCCGACGAGGACGCCCCGCCCACCCAGGCCCAGGTCCTCGGGCTGCTCGACGCCCTCGTGGACGGCACCGACATCCTGGTCAACGCGGCCGGATCCCTCCCCGGCGACCTGCACAAGCTGTGGCGGGCCCGCTCGGCCGACCAGTACCACGTCGAGTACGGGTACTCCTGCATGGGCTACGAGCTCCCGGCCGCGATCGGGGTGGCGCTGGCCGCGCCCGGCCGCCCGGTGTGGGCGCTGGTCGGCGACGGGACGTACCTGATGAACCCGACGGAGATCGTCACGGCCGTCCAGGAGGGAATCCCGGTCAAGGTGGTCATCCTCGACAACCACGGGTACGCCTCCATCGGAGGCCTGTCGCAGGCGGTGGGCGGCGAGGGCTTCGGTACGGCCTACCGCTTCCGGGCGGCCGACGCCTCGTACACCGGCGACCCCCTTCCGGTGGACCTCGCGGCCAACGCGGCCTCCCTCGGGATGGCCGTGATCCGCGCCCGCACCGTACGTGACCTGCGGGAAGCCCTCGCCGAGGCCCGCTCGGCGACGCGTCCCACATGTGTCTACGTACAGACCCGAACGCCCGACACTGTGTCGGGCCCACCCCCGGCAGCGGCGTGGTGGGATGTTCCTGTGGCCGAGACCGCGACCCGTAAGGCGGCGGCCCAGGCCCGTGAAGAGTACGACCGGCAAGCCGCGCAGCGACGTCGCCATCTGTGAAGGAGCAAGGCATGAAGACCGTCAACCACTGGATCGGTGGCAAGACCGTCGAGGGCGCGTCGGGCAACTACGGCCCGGTCACCGACCCGGCCACCGGCGAGGTCACCACCCAGGTCGCCCTGGCTTCGGCCGAGGAGGTCGACGCGGCGGTACAGGTCGCCCAGGAGGCCTTCCAGACCTGGGGCCAGTCCTCGCTGGCCGCCCGCACCAAGGTGCTGTTCGCCTACCGCGCCCTGCTGGACGCCAACCGCGACGCCATCGCCGAGCTGATCACCGCCGAGCACGGCAAGGTCCACTCGGACGCGCTGGGCGAGGTCGCGCGCGGCCTGGAGATCGTCGAGCTGGCCTGCGGGATCACCACGCAGCTCAAGGGCGAACTGTCGACCTCGGTCTCCAACCGGGTCGACGTCTCCTCCATCCGCCAGCCGCTGGGCGTCGTCGCGGGCATCACGCCCTTCAACTTCCCCGCGATGGTCCCGATGTGGATGTTCCCGCTGGCCGTGGCCTGCGGAAACACCTTCATCCTCAAGCCGAGCGAGAAGGACCCGTCGGCGTCCAACAAGCTGGCCGAGCTGATGACCGAGGCCGGTCTGCCCGCGGGCGTGCTGAACGTGGTCCACGGCGACAAGGTCGCGGTGGACGCCCTGCTGGCCCACCCCGGCATCGCGGCCGTCTCCTTCGTCGGCTCCACCCCGATCGCCCGGCACATCCACACCACCGCCTCGGCCAACGGCAAGCGCGTACAGGCCCTGGGCGGCGCCAAGAACCACATGCTGGTGCTCCCTGACGCCGACCTGGACGCGGCCGCCGACGCGGCCGTCTCCGCCGCCTACGGCTCGGCCGGCGAGCGCTGCATGGCGATCTCCGCGGTCGTGGCCGTCGGCTCCATCGCCGACACGCTGGTCGACAAGATCCGCGAGCGCGCCGAGAAGATCAAGATCGGCCCCGGCAACGACCCGACCTCCGAGATGGGCCCGCTGATCACGGCCGCCCACCGCGACAAGGTCGCCTCGTACGTCAAGGGCGCGGCCGCCCAGGGCGCCGAGGTGGTCCTGGACGGCACCGGCTACACGGTCGAGGGCAACGAGAACGGCCACTGGATCGGCCTGTCCCTGCTCGACCACGTGAAGACGGACTCCGACGCCTACCGCGACGAGATCTTCGGCCCGGTGCTGTGCGTGCTGCGCGCCGAGACCTACGAGGAGGGCGTGGCCCTCATCAACGCCTCGCCGTTCGGCAACGGCACCGCGATCTTCACCCGCGACGGCGGAGCGGCCCGCCGCTTCCAGCTGGAGATCGAGGCCGGCATGGTCGGCGTGAACGTCCCGATCCCGGTGCCGGTGGGCTACCACTCCTTCGGCGGCTGGAAGGACTCCCTCTTCGGCGACCACCACATCTACGGCAACGACGGCATCCACTTCTACACCCGCGGCAAGGTCGTCACGACCCGCTGGCCCGACCCGGCGGACGCCCCGGCCGGCGTGGACCTGGGCTTCCCCCGCAACCACTGACGCCCACCAGGCGCCGCACACCGCAGAACCCCCGGCCAACCCTCACCGGCCGGGGGTTCCTGCTGTCTCCGGGGGGTGGCCGGTCAGTGGGTGTCCGCCAGGTCCGGCTGCGGCTGGGGGTGTTGCCCGGCGCGGCGGTGTCTGCGGCGCAGGGTGTGGAGGATCAGGGCCAGGCCCGTCAGGATCAGGGCGGCGCCCGCGGCGGGCCACGGGACGGCGACGAAATCGGCCTCGGAGCGTGAGGACAGGTCGGGGTGGGTGGTCGCGCCGGCGCTGATCCTCACGGTCACCCAGTCCAGCTGCGGCGCGTCCGGCCAGGGTTCGGTCAGCTCGACGCGCTGGCCCGGGAGGAGCACCAGCTTCAGTTCGCGGGCCGGCCGGTCCAGGACCCGGCGTCCGAACAGGCCCTCGGCGGAGACCGTCACCTTGGGCTCGACGACCACGTTGCCCCGGTTCACCAGGGCGTACGAGACGGTGGCGCGGGCGTCGCGGACCCAGGGCAGCAGTGGCGCCGACCGGCTGACCTCCACGTCCTCCACGCTCAGCCCCGGGGTCAGCGGCCCCGGCACCCGGAAGTACAGCCGGGCCCCCACCGAGCGCTTCACCCCGACCTGGACCTTGCCCTCCTTCTGCACGCCCTCCACGGCGGTGCCCAGGGCGACGATCCCGCCGACGTGGTCGCCGGGCGTCGCGTCCGCCGGGACCTTCACGGTGAAGGGGATGTCCTTGCGGCCCCTGGCCGGCACGGTGACCGTCTTCGCCGTCTCCGGCGGCAGCGATATCCAGGTGCCGACGTCCTTGGGCGCCGTCTCCACCGGCAGCAGGGCGAAGGCGCCGCCTGACGGGGTGTTCACGGCGTCGGTGGCGAAGACCTGGAACGTCAGCTCCTGGTCGGAGGAGTTCAGGATCGTCACGCTGTCGACGACCGTGGTGCCGGCCGCGCCCTGGTGGAAGAAGTACGCGCGGTCGGTGATCGGCGCACCGGCCGGGGGCGTGGGGAAGACCGCCCAGGTCCCGTTCTCCGCGGCCGCGGCGGGGCCCGCGGCCGGGAGCAGCAGCCCCAGCGGGCCGAGGAGACCGAGCAGGCCGAGGAGGAGCCCGTAGCGGAGGGTGCGGGCGGTGCGGGTGCGGATGCGGGTGCGCATGGGCGGGTCTCCAGTCGGGGCCGACAGGGGAAGGGTGGCGCGGCGCCGGAGCGCCGCGCCACCCTGGAGGGAGCGGGGCCGTACGGGTCAGGCGATGGAGAAGGTGACCACCGACTGGTAGGTGTCGGCGAACATGAACGGCGGGAGCTGGATCATCCCCGCGCCGCCGACGGCGAACTCACCACCGGTCAGCTCCTCCCCGCCCGCGGCCTGGGAGGCGACCTTCATCGGGGTGTCCGAGATGGCGCCCGGGGCGCCGGCGGTGCAGGTGCTCGGGCTGTCCGCGTTGGTCACGGTGCAGGAGGGCTGGATGCCGAGCTGCGCCTTGGCCATGCTGTGGCCGGTGGCCTCGTTCAGGAACGGCGTACGGGTGGCCGTGACGTCCCAGCCCAGCGTGCCGCCGCGGAAGTCCTGGACGGACATCGCGGTGAACTGGCCGACGACCGACTGCGGCTTGCCGTTGATGGTCACCTTGCCGAAGCTGACGGCCGGGTTGCCGCTCTGGGGGCCGATGGCCAGCGGACCGGGCAGCACCTCGACGTCGACCGGGTTCTTCACGCCCGGCTGGTCCTCCAGGAAGACGAAGTCCTTGTACGGGGTGATGGCCCCGTCGATCCGGATCTGGTCGGCCTTCTTGGTGACCGTGACCTCACAGGTCGCGGCGCCCGCCGCGGTGGCGGTGCCGTTGCCGGTGTCGCCGGTCGGTGCGCCCGCCAGCAGGGCGGAGCAGGTGACGGGCCCGGCCGGGAAGTTGGCGCCGGTGACGGTGACCGCGGTGCCCGCCTTGCCGCTGTTGGGCGTCAGCTTGGTGGTGACCGGGTCCTTGGGCAGCGCTTCCACGGCGACCGAGCCGAGGGCGGCGCTGGGGCGCGGTGCCGGGACGCAGGTGGTGGTGAAGACCGAACCGGAGAGGTCCGCGTCGGTCACCGCCAGGTCGAGGGCGACGGGGACGATGGTGCCCTCGGTGCCGTCCGGGATCGTGATGGTGCCCGAGAACGCGGCCGGGTCGAGGGGCTGTCCGGCCACGACGGTGACCGTCTCGGGCGGGCTGGTGACCACCTGGGTGGTCGTCCCGACCTTGAGGGTGATCTTGGAGGTGTTCACCGTGGTGACGGAGAAGCTGGGGATCAGCGGGCTCGCGCCCGGGTCGATCGTGATCGGGACGACGTCGCCGGCCTTGGCCCCGTCGGGCAGGGTGACCGTGTAGTTCTGGTTGCCCGAACCGTCCGGCTGCGGCGCCGGGGCGTCGCAGTTCTCGAAGACGGGGGTGGTCTTGGTCGCGGCCTGAGCGGTCCCCGACAGACCCACCACACCGCCCGTCAGGGCCAGGGAGAGGGCTCCGGCCCCGGCCAGCACTCTTCGTCTGAGCATTCTCGTACTCACAGGGTCGCGACTCCTTCGTCATGACGAACCCCTCCCCCCACCCGCTGTGTGGGGGAGGCCGAGCCGGTGCGGTGGCCGATATTGACGCGTCGCGGTGATGAGAAGTCAATGGATTGTTTTCGCCCGAAGCACACACACATTGATGTCCCATCAGGTCGGGTCCGGCGCGGGCGCTGCCTCTGGGAAGGGTGGGACGGGCCGGAGGGACGAGCCGGGCCGGGCGATGGGTCGGGGCCGGGCCGGGTCGGGGCCGGGTCGGGCGGCCGGGCGCGGCGGGCCGGGGCGGGGCCGGCGGGCGGGGCCGGACGGGAGCGGTCCGGCCCGGCCCCCGCCTCAGCGTGCGGTCGGCGTGTGCAGCAGCAGGTTCGGCGTACCGGCCGGGAGCGCGGTGATCGCGTCCGGCACGGCGCCGCTCACCAGCGCCGCGGACACCTGCGCCGGGGTCCGCGCCGCCGTGCCCGCCAGGACCAGCGCGGCGGCGCCCGCCACGTGCGGGGCCGCCATGGAGGTGCCGGAGGACCGGGCCGTGGCGGTGGCCGAGCCCTTCCAGGCCGAGGTGACGGACACGCCCGGCGCCGACAGGTCCACGCAGGGGCCGTGGTTGGAGAACGGCGCCCGCCGGTCCGCGGCGTCGGTCGCGCCGACGGTGAGGGCCTGGGGGACGGCCGCCGGGGAGCCCCCGCAGGCGTTCTTGCCGTCGTTCCCGGCGGCCACGGTGACGGTGATCCCGGCGGCGACGGCCCGCTTCACCGCAGTGTCGAGGGCGACACTGCGGGTCCCGCCGATGCTCATGTTCGCCACCGCGGGGGTGCCCGGGGCCTTGGCGGCATCCTTCACCAGCCATTCGAGCCCGCCGACCATCGCCGACAGCCGCGCGGCGCCGCGGCAGTCGGCCACCTTCACGGAGACCAGCGAGACCCCCTTCGCGACCCCGTACGTCTGCCCGCCCGCGGTCGCCGCGACGTGCGTGCCGTGGCCGTTGCAGTCCCCGGAGGACCCGAGGAACACCCCGTTGTAGCCGGACCGGGCGCGGCCGCCGAACTCCTGGTGGCGGACGTTGATACCGGTGTCGACGATGTAGACGGTGACACCCTCGGCCGTGGTGGCGTACGTGTACGAGTCGTCGAGCGGGAGCCGGCGCTGGTCGATGCGGTCCAGCGGCCAGGGCGCCTGTGGCTGGGTGCCGGTGGTGTGGAACTCCGTGTCCGGCTCGACGGAGGCCACCCTCGGGTCGGCGGCGAGGACGGCGGCCCGGGCGGCGGTGGTGCGGACGGCGAAGCCGTGCAGCACGGTGTCGTAGACGAGCCCGACCTCGTCCCCCGCCTCCGCCGCCTCGACGGCGAGCGCGCGGGTGGGGGCGCGGGGGGTGCTGTCCGCCAGGATCACGACGTAGGGGGCGGTGGGGGTCTCGGTGGCGGCGGCGGTGGGGGGCGGCAGGGCGGTGGCCGCCGCCAGCAGGGCGGCGGCCGGGAGGAGCGTGGTCAACGCGGTCGATGCGGTCATGCGGCCGATGCTCGGCGAGCGGTGCCGCGGGCGCGCGGAGGGTGCGCCGAGTGGGCGCACGACACGCCGCCGCAGGGCTGCTTTGCGGACACTCCGCCGGGCGACGGCACGGCACCCGCTACGGGGTGATGGCCCAGCCGCGCATCGAGAAGACGCCCTCGTCGCGTGCGCCGGCCGAGGCGTAGGTGGCCAGGGCGGCCTCGTTGTCGGTGTCGACGCCCACCCACATGCCGTAGCAGCCGCGCGCCTTCGCCTCCTCGGCGAGCGCCAGGGTCAGGGCGCGGCCGATGCCGAGGCGCCGGTGTCCCTCGTCCACGGAGAGCTCGTACAGGCACATCTCGGTGCCCTTGTCGGGATGGGTCATCTCGACGCCGGAGACCATGCCGACGGGTACGCCGTCCACGTAGGCGAGGAGCATCAGGTGCCCCGGCGCGGCCAGGAAGCGCTCGCACCACTCCGCGCGGGCGGGGCTGTCGAAAAGACCCTCGGCGGCTTCGAGCTCGGCGGCGGTACGGGCCCGGCGGATGTCCATGGCGGCCACGATAACGACGGTACGGAACCCGGGGCATCCGAATTCGGCCCGGCACGTACGGCCCGGCCCGCCACGTACGGCTCGGCTCGGCCCGGCGGGGCCCGCACCCGCGCGGCCCGGTGCGGCGAACGGCGCAGCAGGCGGTCCGGCGGACGGGCCGGACGCCGCTACGCGTGCACGGTGGGGGCCGCTACGCGCGCAGGGCCAGGGCCGCCGCGTAGCCGGTGGGGGCCGGGAGGTCCGTCAGGGTCCAGCCCGGGACGCGGGCCGGGGTGGCGGCGGAGCCGACGTACGGGTCGGCCAGGCCGAGCGCCAGCCCGGTGCCCGTGGCCTTGAGGTACGCCTCCTTGCGGGACCACACCCGGGCCAGCGCCGTCCGGCGGTCCGGCTCCGGGAGGGCGGTCAGTTCGGCGGTCTCCGCCGGGTGCAGGGTGTTCAGGATGTCGGCGACGGCGGCCGCGCCGGGGATCCCCTCCACGTCGATGCCGACCGGCACCCCGGCGAAGGCCAAGTAGGCCACGTCCGCGCTGTGCGAGAGGGAGAAGTGGAGCGCGCCGCCGGCCACGGCGGGACGCCCGTGCGGCCCGCCGCAGCACGGGCAGTCCTCCCGCACCAGGGTGACCTTCTCCGGGGCCAGCCCCAGATAGCCGCCGAGCAGCACGCGCAGTCCCACGTGCGAGGCGAGGTAGCGGCGCCGGTCCCCCTCGCGCAACAGCCGCCCCGCCCGGTCGCGTTCGGCCGCGTCCAGCATCGCCGTCGCGCCGTCGAGCGAGTGCCCGCCGACCACGTCACGCGTGATGTCCAGGGACCACACCGCCGCGTCCGCACCCTTGGGGAGAGCCCCGGTCCGCGGTGCGTCGCCGTCGAGCTGGTTCACGTATTCGATCACCTGATGAGCGTAGACGAGCGGGCTGCCGGACGCAGGGGGGTGTCCGGCGACGCCGCCCGGCGGCTCCGACGGCAGGGCGTCCCGGACGGGGGAGACGCGCGGCGGGTCCCTGGGCGAGACTGCGGTGAGCACGGACAGCCGACCGACGATCCGACCACGAGGTGCGCACGAGCATGACGACAGGCCTGGACAGCAACAGGTGGTTCCGCAGGTACCCCGCGTCGGCCGCCCCCCGGCGCCGGCTGGTGGTCCTGCCGCACGCGGGCGGCTCCGCGAGCTTCTACCACGCCTGGGGCCGCGCCTTCGGCGCTGACACGGAAGTCCTGGTGGCCGCGTACCCGGGCCGGCAGGAGCGGTTCACCGATCCGTGCATCGACCGCATGGACGTGCTCGCCGACGAGGTCACCGCGGCGCTGCTGCCCCTCGCCGACATACCCCTGACGCTCTTCGGCCACAGCATGGGCGCCTCGCTGGCCTACGAGGTGGCGCTGCGCCTGGAGGCGCGGCACGCCGTGCGGCCCACCGCCGTCCACGTGTCGAGCCGCAGGGCCCCGCACCGGCTGACCGCGCGCAACCTCTACCTGGAGGGGGACGCGGCACTGCTCGACGAAGTGCGCAGGCTCGGCGGGACCGACTCCGCCCTCCTGGACGACCCGGACGTCCAGGAACTCGTACTGCCCGCGCTCCGGGCCGACTTCACCATCGTGGGCACCTACGGCCCGCGCAGCGCCGTCCCGCTCGGCTGCCCCGTCCACGCCTGGACCGGTGACGCGGACCCGCACACCTCGGTGGGGGAGATGGAGGCCTGGGGCGATGTCGCGCCCCGCGGATTCCAGCTGCGGGTGCTGCCCGGCGGCCACTTCTACCTGGTCGAGCAGCACGACGCGCTGGTACGCGGGATCGCGGAGCAACTGGTCCCCGTCGGCTGACGCGGACCCCCGCGTGCCGGCCGGCCACGCCCGCGGACTCAGCGGCCGGGAGGTACGCCGCCCCGCCCCGCGGGAGTACGGGGCGGCGTACTGCCCGGTGAGGAGGTGCCGTCCGTCCAGGCGTACACGTGCTTGCCGCGCACGGCGACCTGGTACTGGCGGACGTCCCGGCACTCGGCGCGCTCCTCGCCGCCGGTGTCGCCGGGCCACCACCGGGCGGCCGGCTTCGGTCCGGGCATCGGCTTCGGCGTCCCCGCCGCGCACTGGGGGCCGTCCAGCGGGGTCGCCCCGAGCGTGAAGCGGATCAGCCTGGCCTGGCCGCCGGTGTGCGCGCGTATGCGGACGTCGGTGGCGTCCCCGGGTATCCAGGACGGCAGGACGAACGGGCTCCGCCCCCGGGTGGGGGCGTCGGCGGCGCTCGCGAAACGCCTGCCCTTCTCCTGGAACACCTGCTCGTCGATCGTCTCGGTCACGGGGTTGGGCGGGAGGTTGGGCAGGGCGAACGCGGCGCTGGCGAGGGCGCCCAGGGTGGCGGCGACGATGACGAGCGGACGACGGTTCATGCCCTACAGTCTCGGCCGCCGGGCCCTGTTGCCGCGTCCCTCTGCAGGACGAACCGCGCCTTCGCCGCAAGTCGCACACGCACTCATACCTGAGTCCCGGCTCTCCCTCCAGGGAGGGAGGACCGGGGCGGGACAGGACGGTTCGGAGCGGGACAGGACGGTTCGGAGCGGGACAGGACGGTTCGGAGCGGCTCGGGACGGACCGGGTGGACCGGCGTGGACCGGCGTGGACCGGGCGGACCGGGGTGGATCCCCCGCACGGGACAGTAACCCCGCGGCTCCTGGGGGCGTTGGCCGGGAGCGACCGACCGACCGCATACCCGCCCGCCCCGACCCGCCCGAGGAACGCCATGCGCAGCCGTACCGGATCCGTTCTCGCATCGGCGGCAGCCGGCGCGCTCCTCCTCGTCACGGCGACCACCGCCTCGGCGGCCCCGGCGCCGGTCCCGGCGGACAAGCCGCAGGTGTTGAGCCGCTGGACGCAGACCGGCGCCGCCAGTTACCAGGCCTGGGCCGAGGCGCGCGGCGACCGGGGCGCCTGGGCCGCGTACGGGTTCGACTGGTCGACCGACTACTGCACCGCCTCCCCGGACAACCCCCTCGGCTTCCCCTTCGCCCTGGCCTGCGCGCGCCACGACTTCGGCTACCGCAACCACCAGGCGGCGGGCCGGTTCCCCGCCGCCAAGTCCCGCCTGGACGAGGCCTTCCACGCCGACATGACGCGGGTCTGCGCCCAGTACGGGGGCGCCCGGCGCGGCTCCTGCGAAAGCACCGCCTGGACCTACTACCAGGCCGTCAGGCTGTTCGGCGTCTCCCAGGAGGGCGGGACCACCCCGCCCCCCGCCCCCGCCGCCACCCGGCCCTGACGGACGGCCCCCGCAGGATCCAGACGTCCCCCGCAGGATCCGGACGGATCCCGCGGTTCCCGGCGGCCCCTCAGCCCGTGAGCCGCGTACGCAGCGCCGCGATGTGCGCGGGCGTCGTCCCGCAGCAGCCGCCGACGAGGTCCAGCCCGTACCGTTCGACCCGTTCCGCCATCGACTCCGCGAACTCCTCGGGCCCGCAGGCGACCGGAACGTAGCGGTCCACCGGGGTCCACTCCTCGACGCCGGAGCGGTCCTCCACGTTCGGATAGGCCCCGACGGGTACCGGGCTGTGCTTCGCGAGCACCGACAGCGCGGCGTCCAGGTCGCCGAGGGCGACGCAGTTGACGAGGACCGCCCCCGCCCCGGCCGCCGCGACCGTATGGACCGCGTCCTCCAGAGGCTCGCCCGACAGCAGCAGGCCGCCCTCCCGGCAGACGAAGCTGACCCAGACCGGAAGGCCGGCGCGGACGCAGCTCTCGGTGACGACGACCGCCTCCCGGACCGTGTTCAGGGTCTCGGCCAGGACCAGGTCGACCTTCTGCTCCGCCAGCCGGGCCGCCAGCCAGCCGTGCTCCTCGGCGAGTTCGGCGTCCGTCGGCACCAGGTCCGGCCGGTAGCAGTCCTCTACGGTCGTCATCCCGGCGGCGACCCTGACCGCGGGTCCGCCCCCCGCCGGCGGATCCGCCGCCGACCGGGCGTCCGAGACGGCCCGGCGCACCAGCTCCCGCGCGAACGCCTCGTCGGCGCCCGCCGCACGCAGCGCCCGCAGATTGGTGCGGAAGGTGTTCGCCGAGACCAGTCCGGCCCCGGCCCGCCGGTAGGCCTGGTGGATCCCGCGCAGCTGCTCCCGCCCCGTGTCGGACAGCAGCGCCTCGCTGGTCCACCAGGGGTCGGTGACGGAGCGGCCGAGGCGCTGGAGTTCCGTGCCCTTGGGCCCCTCCAGCACCGTGACCGCGGACGTTCCCGGTATCCCGGCGCTCATAGGGCCTGGCGCAGGTCGGCGGCGAGGTCCCGGTGGTCCTCGATGCCCACTGCCAGCCGGATCAGGTTGTCGGAGATCCCCAGGGCCTTGCGGGTCTCCGGCGGCACCGGCCGGTGGGTCATCAGGGCCGGGCACTCGATCAGCGAGTGCACGCTGCCCAGGCTGACGGCGACACCGAACAGCTCCACCCGCTTCAGGAGTTCCTGCGGATCACCGAGGTACTCGAAGGAGATGATCGATCCGAAACCGGACATCTGACGGGCCGCGACGGCGTGGTGCGGGTGGCTGTCCAGTCCGGGGTAGTGCACCCGGCCGACCTTCGGCGAGGCGAGCAGTTCCTCGGCGAGGAGCGCGGCCGTGCGGTTCTGCCGTTCCACGCGCAGCGACATCGTCTTGAGGCCGCGGTGCAGCAGGTAGCAGTCCAGCGCGCCGGGGATGTTCCCGTAGGAGGTGCGGTACGAGAAGAAGTCCTTGTGGTGGTCGTCGCTCTGGTAGACGAGCGCACCGCCGATGACGTCGGAGTGCCCGGATATGAACTTCGTGGTGCTGTAGAGCGAGATGTCGGCGCCCAGCTCCAGCGGTTGCTGGAGCGCGGGGCTGGCGAAGGTGTTGTCCACCAGTACGGGGATCCCCGCGGGCCGGGCCAGCGCGCTGATCGCGGCGATGTCGGCGATCTTCAGCAGCGGGTTGGTCGGCGTCTCGACCCAGATCAGGCCCACGTCGTCGCCGAGGGCGCCCTCGAGCGCCGCCGGGTCCGAGAGGTCGCGGTACTCCACGGTGATGCCGTACTTGCCGAGGCTGGAGAAGAGGGAGTACGTGCCGCCGTAGACGTCGTCGGAGGAGATCAGGCGCTGGCCCGGGGAGAGCAGCGAGAGCGCCGTGGCGCCGGCGGCCTGGCCCGAGGAGAAGGCCAGGGCGTGCGCGGCGTTCTCCAGGGAGGCGAGGCACTGCTCCAGGGCCTCGCGGGTGGGGTTCTCGCCGCGGCCGTAGAAGTAGCGCAGTTCGCTCTGCGAGCGCTGCTCGAAGGTCGTGGCCAGGTGGATCGGCGGCACGATGTCACCGGTGCCGGCGGCGGCCTGCTGACCGACCTTGACGAGCTTGGTGTCGAACTCCATGAGGTGGAACGCTCCTGAGGACGGGGAGGAAGGGCGGGACGGAAGGGGTGGTGCGGGAAGCAACGGGGAGAGGGACCGGGGAGGTCAGCCGGCCTTGACGGCGGTGAAGCAGTAGCCGAGCCCGGGAACGCGCAGGGTGCCGTCCTCGGTCTCGAACTCCCGGGCCGCGCTGAGGAAGGCGTTCCAGGTGCGCGGATCGCGTTCGTCACCGAACCGCTGCGCGATCTGCCCGCGCAGCCAGCCGGGCAGCAGGTCCCAGGAGAACTCGGCGAACTCCTCCGCCGACTCCGGCGTGAAGGACAGGGCGCACTCCTCGTACGAGACCTCCGCGAACCCCGCCGTGCGCAGCCGGCCGGCCAGCGCGGCCGGGTCGGACATGGCGAACGGCCCGGGCACCCCGGCGGGCGGCGCACCCAGTCCCAGCCGGGCCCCGACGATCCCGAAGGCCAGGCTCAGCAGCGGGACCTTCGGGGCGGCGGCCCAGACGGCCGCGGTCAGCACCCCGCCGGGGCGCAGCAGCCGGTGGGCCCGGTCCAGTACGGCGTCGGCGTCGGGCAGGAACATCAGGCTGAAGCGGCTGGTGACGGCGTCGAAGGAGGAGTCCTCGAAGTCGAGCTGCTCGGCGTCCACTTCGCGGAACTCCGTGTTCTTCAGGCCGAGCTCCGCGGCCCGCCGGCGGGCCGCGTCGAGCATGTCGCCGGCCTGGTCGGTTCCGACGACGGTGCCCTTCTCGCCGACGCGCAGCGCCGCGTCCAGGGCGGGCTGCCCGGTGCCGCTGCCGAGGTCGAGGACCCGGGACCCTTCGACGAGGCGGGCCCCGTCCAGCAGTCTGTGGGTGACGGGCGCCGCTCCCGACTCGAACAGGCCGTACCAACGGTCCCAGCCGGAACTGAGGTTGTTCCAGTTGTCCTTCTGCTGCGCCTTGAAGACGACCGGGTCAAATCCTGCGGTGGTCACTTCCACACCCCTCGTTCTCGTTGTCTGTACGTGCGCGGGCCTGCCGTGCACGGCTCGGTGCGAAGCGCCGTGCACGGCAGGCCGGTGGATCGGTGGGCCGGTCAGCCGGCCAGGAAGCGGTCGTTGGGGTGTTCGTTCGACCAGAAGCCCTTCTCGACGCTCTTCAGCGACTCGACCAGCAGGTCGACCTCGTCGCGGGTGTTGTAGACGCCGAAGGAGGCGCGGACCGTGCCCACGATGCCGAGGCGGTCCACGAAGGGGACCGCGCAGTGCACGCCGGTGCGGGTGGCGATCCCGAAGGTGTTGAGGTGGTTGCCGACGTCGTACGGGTGGATGCCGTCGACCGAGAAGGAGACGATGCCGCCCTGGGGCGCCTGCGCCCCGTAGACGGTGATGCCGTCCAGCGCGCGCATCCCCTCGGCGGCGCGGCCCGCCAGGTCCGCGTCGTGCGCGGCGATCCGGTCGAGGCCGAGCTCCTCGAGGTAGTCCATCGCGGCGGCCAGGCCCACGGCGCCGGCGATGTTCGGGGTGCCCGACTCGAAGAGGTGCGGCGCGGGGAAGACCGAAAGCGGGCCGTCGTAGGTCACGTTCCGGACCATGCCGCCGCCGAGCAGCAGGGGCTTCATGCGGCTCAGGTGCTCGGCCTTGCCGTAGAGGACGCCGATGCCGAGCGGCCCGTACATCTTGTGGGCGGAGAAGCAGTAGAAGTCGGCGTCCAGCGCGGTCACGTCCACGCTGCGGTGGGCCACGGCCTGTGCGCCGTCGACGACCACGACGATGCCGCGGGCGTGGCAGAGGGAGATGATCTCCGCGACCGGGGTCAGGGTGCCCTGCACGTTGGAGACGTGGGCCACCGAGACCAGCTTGGTGCGCTCGGTCAGCTGGTCGCGGAAGGAGTCCAGGGACACCTCGCCGTTCTCGTCGACCGCCGCGATCTTCAAGGTGGCGCCGGTCTGCTCGCACAGGTGGCGCCAGGGCAGCAGGTTCGAGTGGTGTTCGAGGCCGCTGATCAGCACCTCGTCGCCGCTGGAGACGATCAGCGGGCCGAAGCCCTGGGCCACTAGGTTCACCGACTCGGTGGTGCCCTTGGTGAAGACGATCTCCTCGCTGTCACCGGCGTTCAGGAAGCGCTGCACGCGCTCGCGGGACTGCTGGTAGCGGTTGGTGGCGCGCATGCTGAGGGTGTGCACGCTGCGGCCGACGTTGCTGTTCTCGTTGCAGTAGAAGTGGTGCATGGCGTCCAGCACCTGGCGCGGCTTCTGCGTCGTGGCCGCATTGTCGAGGTAGACCGGACGAATACCGTCGAGATCCGCTTCCAGTATGGGGAAGTCGGAGCGGACGTCCCGGCTGAAGTCAGTGGAGGAGTGGGTATCGGCCATCAGTTCACCTGCTTGAAGAGTGAGAAGAACCCGTCCACGAGCTCATGCGGCAGTGGCGTGGTCTTCTGTGGCGAGTAAGGCCGGTCGCGAGGAGGTACGTAATCCTCCGAACCGGGTGAAGGAATCCGTCCGCGGGAATCCCTGAGGTGCGCCCCGAAGTAGAACCAGCAGATTTGGCTGACGGTCTCGGAGAGAAGCACCGGATGGCAGTCCGCCGGGTACATGTGACTGTGGTCCCAGGCTGCCAAGTGTTCGCCATGTGCGGTGAAGGGGTTGCCTCGCGCAATGTGGCCGAAGAAGTCGTGTACGGCACGGAAGACGTCGTTGTGGGCGAACCGGACGCCGTCGATGGTGTATTCGGAAGGCTCCACCATCGGATGTGCCACCGAGTGCGGGGTCGAGCCGCCGTCTCCGTGGCCCCGGCTGGTCAGGTAGACGTAGAGGGTGCCCGAGTTCACCACTTCACGCCATAAATGTGCAGAACTTGTGTAGGGCTGGCCGCTCTCCAGCCAGGGTCGGACCTCTACGCCCGCCTCGCGCATGGCGTCGAACTGCTGCCGGGTCTCCGACTTGAGGATCTCGTACTGGCGCCGCGACTCGGCGTCCGTGCAGGAGTCGGGGGCGCTCTCGTACCAGTCGGCAATGGTGAAGCAGAGGTCCTCGTCGAGCTCGAGTTCGACCAGAGTGGGGAATCGATGTCCTGGAGCCCGGAATTCCACATATCGCCGGGCGATGGACATCGCGTCGACCCTCATCCTGCCCGCCTTCCCGGCGGGAGGGTCCGCATAGTCGAACGGTCGGGCTCCGGTCCCGTGGGCGGGTCCGGCGGGAAGAGCAAGAAGATACTTACAGGTAACTCGCAGCTGAAGGGCGCCTTAACGGCGCACCTACATCGCCCCCGTGCCTCGCGCATAATCAAACCCCCTTTCGGCGCTAGAACTTAACGTTCGAACTCCGCCGACACAAGGGGTTTCGGCCAGCCGGACACGCGTTGGCCAGAGGTTCGCGGGAGTGTCTGAAAATCGACGTTGCGCACATCGGGGCGCCCAACTCCTGCACAAGGCAACGACCTCACCCCTACACTCACCCAATTGTGTGATCAATTCACCGAGGAGGTGACGACGCGTGAAACCCCGACCTGGCGTGACGACCGCGGCCGCCGGCGGAACGGCCACCCCATCCACCTCCGCGGGACCGTGGAGACTGGTCCTGCTGTGCGGTGTCCAGCTGCTCATGCTGCTCGACTTCTCGATCGTCAACGTGGCCCTGCCTCGGATCGAGGGATCGTTAGGCTTCTCCCACAGCGGAGTCCAGTGGGTCGTCAGTGCCTACGCGCTGACCTACGGCGGCCTGCTGCTCCTGGGCGGGCGGCTCAGTGACCAGCTCGGACGCCGCCGCGTACTGATTCCCGGCCTCGCCCTCTTCGGGGTGGCCTCGCTGATCGGCGGCCTGGCCGAGAGCCCCGGCCTGCTCGTGGCGATGCGCGCGCTGCAGGGCGTCGGGGCCGCCTTCATCGGGCCGGCCGTGCTGTCCCTCATCACCACCGGCACCGCTCCGGGGCCGGAGCGGAACAAGGCGCTCGGCTGGTTCAGCGCCGCCTCCGCCAGCGGATTCGCCATCGGCGTCCTGGCCGGCGGGGTCCTCACCCAACTCGTCGACTGGCGCTGGGTGTTCTTCGTGAACGTGCCCCTGACGGCGCTCGCGGTGCTCGCCGCGTACAGGCTCATTCCGGCCGATGGCAGGCCCTCTGCCGAGAACCGCTACGACGTGCCGGGTGCGGTCCTCTCCACGCTGGGCGTCAGCGGGGTCATCTACGGGCTGACCACCCTCGGCGGCGACAGGGCCACCGGCCTCGCGGCCATCGGCGCCGGCCTCGTGATGCTCATCTGCTTCGTCGTGGTCGAGAGCAGGTCCTCGAACCCGCTGGTCCCGCTGAGCATCTTCCGCACGCGCAGCGTCTCGGTCGCCAACCTCGCCGCGCTGCTCGTCCCGGGCGTGATGGGGGCCGTGGCCCTGGCCCTGTCGCTCTTCCTCCAGCAGGTCCAGCAGCGGGACGCGCTGGAGACCGGACTGGTCTTCCTCACCCTCGGCGTGGCCGTCGTCTTCGCCGGTCCGATCGCCGCCCTCCTGGTCACCAAGATCGGCCCCAAGGCGGTGTGCGCGGGCGGATCCGCGATCGTGGCCGCGGGCGTGCTGGTCCTCAGCCGGATCACCCCGGACTCCTCCTACGCCGGCGTCCTGCTGCCGGGGCTGGTGCTGACCGGGATCGGTTTCTCGTCCTTCTTCGCCGCTTCCACCATCACCGCCACGATGGACGTCCCCGGCGAGCAGCAGGGCCTGGCGGGCGGACTGCTCAACGCGTCCGTGCAGTTCGGCACGGCCCTGTGCGTGGCCCTCCTGATGGCGGTCGCCGAGGCCGGCGCGGACGCCGACGACGTGGTCTCCGCCGCGACGCGTGCCGACAACTACGGCAACGCCTTCGCCATCGGGGCGGCCGTCGCACTCGGTACGGCCCTCCTCGTCCTGGTGGCGCTGCCGGGCCGCTCCCGCGCCGGCGCCCAAGCGCACGGGAACTGAACCCCGAGCGTCCGTGCCCCGGGCGACAAGCCTGGTCAACTACCCATAAATCTGCCTAGAGTTGAGACATGACTGATCTTCCTCAGCACGACATCGCCGACCCGTCGCTCAGGGCTCAGGGAGTTGCCCGTATCGAATGGGCCGAGCGTTCCATGCCCGTTCTGCGGCAAATCCGAGAGCGCTTCGCCAAGGAAAAGCCCTTCGAGGGCCAACGGTTCGCGGCGTGTATGCACATGACCACGGAGACCGCCGTCCTGCTGCGGACGCTGAAGGCGGGCGGCGCCGAGCTGGCCGCCTGCGCCAGCAATCCGCTGTCCACGCAGGACGACACCATGGCGGCCCTGGTCCACGAGTACGGCATCAGCGTCTTCGCCCGCAACGGCGTCGACCGCGACGCGTACTACGCGCACATCAACGCGGCGCTCGACATCCGGCCCGACTTCGTCTTCGACGACGGCTGCGACCTGGTCAACACCCTCCACACCACCCGCACCGAGCTGATAGAGGGCATCAAGGCGGGCTGCGAGGAGACGACCACCGGTGTCGTCCGGCTGCGCCAGATGGCCGCGGACAGCGCCCTGCGCTTCCCGATGGTCGCGGTGAACGACACCGACACCAAGCACATGTTCGACAACCGGTACGGCACGGGCCAGTCCTCCCTCGACGCGATCATGCGCGCCACGAACCTGCTGTTCGCGGGCAAGACCGTCGTCGTCGGCGGCTTCGGCTACTGCGGCAAGGGCCTGGCCGAGCGGGCCGCGGGCCTCGGCGCGCACGTCGTCGTCACCGAGATCGACCCCACCAAGGCGCTCGACGCGACCATGCAGGGCTACCGGGTCATGCCGATGCTCGACGCCGCCCGGATCGGCGACGTGTTCATCACGGTCACCAGCAACCGCGGCGCGCTGCGCCCCGAGCACTTCGAGGTCATGAAGGACGGGGCGATCCTCGCGAACGCCGGTCACTTCGACATCGAGGTGGACGTGGCCGGGCTGGGCGAGATGGCGGTGGAGAAGCGCTCGCGCATCCGCCACCAGACCGACGAGTACATCATGGCCGACGGCCGCCGCCTGCTCCTGGTGGCGGAGGGCCGGCTGGTCAACCTCGGCGCGGCCGAGGGCCACCCCGCCTCGGTGATGGACATGTCCTTCGCCGACCAGGCCCTGACGGCCGAGTGGCTCACCAAGACCTACGAGTCGCTGGAACCGGGCGTGCACGACGTGCCGACCGAGATCGACAAGCTCGTGGCCCGCGTGAAGCTGGAGACGATGGGCATCCAGATCGACACCCTCACCAGCGACCAGGAGACGTACATGAACTCCTGGGAGTTCGGCTCCTAGTCGCGGGAGCGGCCGACCTCACGGGTCCGCCGGGCAGGGAGTCCGTTTCCCCGCCCGGCGGGCCCGTACGTCTTGGCGGACCGTACGCCTTCGGCCGGTCAGCGGGCGGGGGCGGCGGGCTCGACGGTCACCGCGGTCATGACCAGCCCGTCGCGGGCCAGCCAGCGGCCGGAGAAGACGGCGAGCCGCCGCCCCCCGACCACCGGGCCGGGGCGCAACAGGCGGGCCGAGAAGGTCCCCGTGGCCTCCTCGATCTCGATGTCCGCCTCCTCGAAGGCCAGTTCCAGCCCGGTCAGCGGGTACCAGGCCTTGAACACGCTCTCCTTGGCGCTGAACAGGATCCGGTCCCAGGCGGTCGCCGGGGAGCGGTCCAGCAGCGCGCCCACCGACCGCTGTTCGCGGGGCAGCGCGATCGTCCGGAGGACGCCGGCGGGCAGCGGCTGGTGCGGTTCCGCGTCGATGCCGACCGCCGCGGCGACGCCGGATCGGGCCACGGCCGCCGCACGGTAGCCCGCGCAGTGCGTCATGCTGCCGACGACGCCGGCCGGCCACTGGGGTGCGCCGCGCCGGTTGGTGACCAGGGCCACCGGCGGCTGCCCGAGCCGGCCCAGCGCGCGGCGCGCGCAGATCCGTACGGTCGTGAACTCGCGCTGCCGCGAGGGCACCGCCTTCGCCACCAGCGGCGCTTCCTCCGGGAGGATCCCCTCACCCGGCTCCAGCAGGTCGCCCGTCAGGTCGCCCCGCGCCTCCACCGCTACGACGCCACCGGGCAGGATCTCCTCGATCACCAGGTGTCGCCCTGCGCCCGGGGCGGCAGCGGCAGGATCTGGCGCAGGGGTTCGCGCGGCGGCCTCGGGCGCCACTCGCGGGGGTAGCCGAGGGAGACCTCCTCGAAGCGGACGCCGTCGCGCCAGATGACCCGCGGGATGTGCAGGTGTCCGTAGACGACGGAGACGGCCCGGAAGCGCAGGTGCCAGTCGGCGGTGAGCTCGGTGCCGCACCACTGGGCGAAGTCGGGGTAGCGCAGGACGCGGGTCGGTTCGCGGGTCAGGGGGAAGTGGTTGACCAGGACCGTCCGTTGCCCAGGGTCGAGCGCGGACAGCCGCTGCTCCGTCTCGGCCACCCGGGCGCGGCACCAGTCGTCCGCCCCGGGGTAGGGGTCGGGGTGCAGCAGGTACTCGTCGGTGCAGACGACCCCGGCCGCGTGCGCCAGGCGCAGCGACTCCTCCTTGGTGCCGGCGCCGGGCACGCGGAAGGAGTAGTCGTAGAGCACGAAGAGCGGGGCCACGGCCACCGGGCCGCCCTCGCCCTCCCACACCGGGTACGGGTCCTCGGGGGTGGCGATGCCCAGGCCGCGGCAGAGCTCGACGAGGTGCAGGTACCGCTTCTCGCCGCGCAGGTCCACCGGGTCGTCGGGGGGCGTCCACAGTTCGTGGTTGCCCGGCGCCCAGATGACCTTCGCGAAGCGCTCGCTGAGCAGCTTCAGCGCCCACTCGACCCTCGCGTACTCCTCGGCGACGTCACCGGCGACGATCAGCCAGTCCTCGTCCGATCCGGGCCGCAGCGATTCGACGACGGCCCGGTTGTCCTTGTGCGCGATGTGCAGATCGCTGACGGCGAGCAGCCTGCCGTTCCCCACGACGCCCCCTTTTCCGGCCCCGTTCCCGGCGCCCCACCCATGGGTTCACGATCTTAGGCGCACTCCTCCGGCGGACGGCGGAAGTCCGGGCGGCCTACGCGACGGGGGGTGCGGCCACGTACTCCTCGGCCGCCCGCATGGCTTCGTGGGCGGTGCGCCGGCCCATCAGGACGCACAGGGTGTAGGCCGCGTCGTCCAGGGACCGGCGGGCCTCCGGGTCGGCCGGAGCGGCATGGAGGCGGGCCAGGCTGGTACGGAAACGATCGAGTGCGTCGGACGCGCGGGTGAGGCTAGGAAGCAGCCCGCAGGTCTGCTCGGTGGCAGGGGTCCGGGCGACCCGGATCGCCAGTTGCAGGGCCCGTTCGATCCGTCGCGGCAAGGGCGCGCCCCGGGAGTACCCGACCAGTGCGGCGGTCACCTGCCGCTCGGTGGTCCCGGCCGTGCTCGCCGTGGCGGCGAGGATCTGCCGCGCCGCCGGAGCCGTACAGGGGGTGAGCGCCATCAGCCTTCCGAGTGTCCACGCCTTCGCCGGATCCTCGATGCCGTGCCCTGTCGCGCGCTGCCGGGTGTCCTGGGACGGGTCCGCGGCGGCAGGCGGCGCAGGGTCGGGAGCGGCGGGTGGTATCACGGTGGGCATCCCTTCATCCACGGGCGGCCGCCCTGTCCGTACGCAAGACGGTACGGGAGCGTCCCTCACGGTAAGGCGCATCGATTCAACGGAGCGTAACGGAACTCTCCCGGCTCCCGCTCGCCACAGCATGCCCTCCCGGCTCCGCCCCCGCCGGGGCTCCGCACCCCCTGCGGCCCTCGCGTCGAGGGGCGGAGCGGGCGCTTACCACTCACCGTGGCGGGTAGGCGCCCGGCAGGAACCGCTTCCGGCAGGCGGGAGGAGCCATGACCCGGCGAGTCGACGAGGTGATGACCGGGAATCCGGTGACGGTCGAAAAGCTGACCTCACTGGCCGAAGCCGCACGGGTGATGCGGGACGCCTCCATCGGGGACGTCCTCGTCGTCGACGAGGGCCGGCTCCGCGGCATCCTGACCGACCGGGACCTCGTCATCCGCGCCATGGCCGAGAACAGGGACCCCGCCGATACGACGGTGCAGGCGATCTGCAGCACCGATCCGGTCACCGTCAGACCGGGCGACGGCGTCGACCGGGCCATCGATCTGATGCGCCGGCACGCGCTGCGGCGCCTGCCCGTGGAGACCGAGGACGGCGAACTCGTCGGCGTCGTCACTCTGGGCGATCTCACGGTCGAAAGGGATCCAGGGTCGGCCTTTGCCGCCATAGCGGCCGCCGAACCCGACACCTGAGACTCGCGCCCCGGCGGTCTTCCGGCGCCTTCCGGGGCTTTTCCGCGGTCTTCCGGCGCGTCCGGACCAAGCGGCAATTCCGGCACCGGGCGGTGGAAAAAGGGCTTACGGCGCCGCTACGGGGAAATCGCTAAGGTGCCGCTCACCTGCACGAAAGCCCTCCGCCAGGGAGGGCTCGGGGTCGTGGAGAAAAAGTGCCCCCGGCAGGACTCGAACCTGCGGCCAAGTGCTTAGAAGGCACCTGCTCTATCCACTGAGCTACGGGGGCCGGAAGGTGGCCGTGGTGGCCTGGAGCCCCTTCGTGGGGGTGGGACTGGGGTCCGTGCCGGGTCAAGGATAGGGCTCCGGTTGCCTTGTCCCGGTTGCTTCACTCGCGTGCCACGATGTGGAGGTTCGGTGAAGCGGTCCCGATAATCGCAGGCAGGTGCGATTCTCGCACCGCTTTTGCGCCGTGGCGCCCTGGGTGTTGTGCACTCGTTATGCCTGCGCCCCACTCGTCCGCGGTGTCCAGAATGTCCCACTGGAGTCGCGGTCGGCGCGCAGAGGACGTATAAGCTTCAAAAATGGTCCTAAATTGGGCATTCTTCGCATGTGGTGACCTTGGATGTACGGCCTCAGCTGCTCGATGCCCTGTCCGCCCTGCGCGACCGGGTCGCGTCCGTGCGTCTGCCGCTGCCTCTGCCCGGCGCCCCGCGCGCCCGCCAGACCAGAGCCGAGCTGCTCGCGCAGCTCGATGACTACCTCGTACCCCGGCTGAAGGCGCCCGAGGCGCCACTGCTCGCCGTCGTCGGCGGATCGACCGGGGCGGGCAAGTCCACCCTCGTCAACTCCCTCGTCGGCCGGCAGGTCAGCGAGGCCGGGGTGCTCCGCCCGACGACCCGCACCCCGGTACTCGTCTGCCATCCGGATGATCATCACTGGTTCGCCGGAATGCGGGTGCTGCCCGACCTGATGCGGGTGTGGGTGCCGCACGGAGAGGAGGAACCCGTCCCCGCCGCCAGGAACCGGTACCGCGACCGCGGCCCCGCGACCGGCGGCCACACGACCCGCGAGATGCGGATCGAGACCGTCTCCACCCTGCCCCGCGGCCTCGCCATCCTCGACGCCCCCGACATCGACTCCCTCGTCGTCGAGAACCGCACCCTCGCCGCCGAACTCATCTGCGCCGCCGACGTCTGGGTCATGGTCACCACCGCCTCGCGGTACGCCGACGCCGTCCCCTGGCACCTGCTCCGCACCGCCAAGCAGTACAAGGCCACCCTGATCACCGTCCTCGACCGCGTTCCGCACCAGGTGCTCGCCGAGGTCTCACGGCAGTACGGGGCGCTGCTCACGCGCGCCGGACTGGGCGAGGTCCCGCGCTTCACCGTTCCCGAACTCCCCGAGTCGGCCGGCGGCGGCGGGCTGCTGCCGGCCAGCGCCGTCGCACCGCTCTACGCCTGGCTCGCCCACCACGCCCAGGACCCGGCCGCCCGCCAGTACGCCGTCGGACGGACCGCCCTCGGCGCGCTCGACTCCCTCGGCCGCCGGATGCCCGAACTCGCCTCCGCCGTCGCGGCCCAGTACGCCGCCTCCGTACGGCTGACCTCGGCCGTGGAGGACGCGTACAAGCAGGAGGGCAGGCGGGTGCGCAACCGGCTCGACCGGGGCGCCGTCCTCGCCGGGGACGCGCTCACCCGCTGGCGCGGCTACCCCCTCGACACGAGCCCCGACGAACTGCTGGACTCCCTCGCCGGGTCGCTCGCCGCCCTGCTCCAGTGCGCCGTCGCCGCCGCCGACGAGCGGATCGCCGCCGCCTGGCGGCTCGAACCGGCCGCCGGGGCGGTGCCCCTCCCCGCGCCCGACAGGGAGGCGGGCGAACGCATCGGCATGGCCGTACGGCGCTGGCGGCGCGTGCTGGAGGAACTCGCCGAGGAAGAGGTGGCCCGGCTCGACAAGCAGCCCCCACCCGACCCGGACGGCGTCGCGGCCCTGCTCGTCGCCGCCCTCCTCGGCGGCAGGCGGGCCCGGCCCGCGGGGGAGAAGCTCGCCGAACGGATCGGCGCCCAGGCCGCCCTGCGCCTGCGCGACCGCGGCGCGGAACTGGTCGGCGACCACCTCGACCAGGTGCTCCGCGCCGAACGGGACCGCCGGCTCGCCCCGCTGGAGGCGCTCGAAGTGACCCCCGAACCCCAGGCCGAGCTGATCGCCGCGCTGTCCGTACTGCAGAAGGAGAGGTGACGCGGTGACCGCCCTGACCGACCGCACCGACGACCGCTGGGACGACGGATTCATCGCGCGCTCGCGCCACCGGGCCGTCGGCCAGGGCCCGGACAACGGCGACGATTCGGGTGACGAGGGCGACGACGCGCTCGTACGGGCCCTCGCCGGCACCGTCTCGGGCGCCGGCGCCGACGGCGGCAAGGTGCCCGCGCCCCCGCTCAGCCCCGAGGGGCAGGCCCTCCGCACCCGCCTCGACGCCCTGCGCCAGCTGGTGGGACTGTCCCGGACCAGGCTCGACGGCAAGACCCTCGCCGAGGCGGGCCGGGTGCTCGACGAGGCCGCGGCCCGCCGCGGGCTGTCACCCCAGCACACGGTCGTCGCGATCGCCGGAGCCACCGGAAGCGGCAAGTCCACCCTCTTCAATTCACTCGCCGGAGTGCAGATCTCCGAGACCGGCCTGCGCCGCCCCACCACCGCCGCACCCATCGCGTGCAGCTGGTCCGACGGGGCGGCCGGACTCCTGGACCGGCTGGAGATCCCGGGACGGCTGCGGCGCAGGCCCCGCGAGACCTCGGAGGCGGGGGCGCTGCGCGGGATGGTCCTCGTGGACCTGCCGGACCTGGACTCGGCGGTCGGCGCGCACCGCGACCACGTGGACCGGGTCCTGGCGCTGGTCGACGCGGTGGTGTGGGTGGTCGACCCGGAGAAGTACGCGGACGCGGTGCTCCACGAGCGCTACCTGCGACCCCTGGCCGGACACGCGGAGGTCACCTTCGTCGTGCTGAACCAGGTGGACCGGCTGCCCGGCGAGGCCGCCGACCTCGTACTGGACGACCTGCGCAGGCTCCTCGACGAGGACGGCATCGCGCTCGGCGAGCACGACGAGCCCGGCGCCACCGTGCTCGGACTGTCCGCGCTCACCGGCGAGGGGGTCGGGGAACTGCGCGAACTCCTCGGACAGTTCACCCAGGAGAAGGGCGCCGCGACCCGGCGGATCTCCGCCGACGTCGACCGGGCCGCGCTGCGCCTGCGGCCGCTGTACGTGGCCGAAGGGCACTCCGGCCCCGAGATCGGGGAGACGGCGCGCGCCGAGTTCGAGGACCGGCTCGCGGAGGCGGTCGGCGCGTACGCGGCCGGGCTCGCCGCCGAGCGGGCCTGGCGGCGCAATGCCGGGAAGGCCTGCGGGACGCCGTGGCTGCGGCTGTGGCGGTGGTACGAGGGCCGGCGCGCCCCGCGCACCCTGGCGGGTCTGGCCGCCCTGGCCGCGATCGGCGGCAGGGGTTCCGTGGCCGAGCAGGTGCCGGTCGAGGAGGAGGTGACCGCACGTCAGCGGGTGGAGCAGGCCGTACGGGTGGTCGCCGACGAGGCGGTCGCCGGGCTGCCCGAACCCTGGGCGCAGGCCGTACGGGAGACCGCGGTGCGCGGCGCCGAACGGCTCCCCGAGGCGCTGGACGAGCTGGCCGTGACGATCGGGGCGGCGGTCGCGGTGCCGGCCGTGAAGCCGCCGAGGCCCACGTGGTGGCCGGCCGCGGTGCTCGGGCAGGCTGCCATGACGCTGCTTCAGATCTACGGCGGGCTGTGGCTGGTCGGACAGATCGTCGGGGTCCTGGAGCCGAAGCTGATGCCGCCGGTCCTGCTGATGGTGGCCGGGATCATCGGCGGGCCGCTCGTCGAATGGGCCTGCTCGATCGCGGCCCGCGGCCCGGCCAGGCGCTACGGGCAGGACGCGGAACGGCGGCTGCGGCAGGCGGCGGCCGGATGCGGGCGGGCCAGGGTCCTGGAACCGGTCGCGGCGGAGCTGCTGCGCTACCGGGAGGTGCGCGAGCAGTACGCGGCGGTGGCCGGAGGGGGGAGCAGGTTGTCCACAACCCGCCAGTAATCCACAGGCCGGAGCGGGGACCGGCGGACGGCGCCAGCATGGTCGTACCTCGTGCGGATGGTCCGTGCGGGTACGAATCGTGGGGGAGGGCGGCCGGGATGAACGACACCCAGGTGACGCTGGTGGGCCATGTCGCGACGCAGATCGACTACAAGGAGACGACGCACGGCCCGTCGGCGAGGTTTCGATTCGCGGTGACACCGAGGTACTTCGACCGCCGCAAGGACGCGTGGACCGACGGGGTCACCAGCTTCTACACCGTGTGGGCGCGGCGGGCGCTCGCCGTGAACCTGGCGGGGTCCGTGGCGGTCGGCGAACCGCTCGTGGTGCACGGGCGGCTGCGGGTGCGGGAGGACCCGCCCGACGGGGAGGGACCCCGGTGGGTCTCGGCGGAGATCGACGCCACGGCCGTCGGGCACGACCTCAGCCGCGGGACGGCGGCCTTCCGCCGGGTCGTCAAGACGGACACGCCGCTGATGGCCAATCAGAAGGCGGCGGTGGGCTGAGTGTTCGAGGCGGTTAGGATTTCCCGGTACTCACGGGCACCTGGGTCTTTGGCCCGAAGGGGAAGACTGTGTCGATTGCCGTTCCCGCATCCTCCGCTCCTCGTTCCGCTCCTCTCACCGCTCCTCGTTCCGGTTCTGTTTCTGGTCCCGCTCCTGTTTCTGCTCCTGCTTCGGCTGCCGGTTCCGCATCCCTGCCGGCGGGCGGCGCCGGCGGCGTTGCCGACCCGGCATCCGGCTCCGCGCCCCGGCCCGCCGCCGGACGGGCCTCCGCGCGGCGGCCGCTGGCGGTCGCCCTGCTGGCCGCGGCCCTCACCGCCGCGCCCGGCGCGCGGGCGTCCGCCGACGCCGGCCCGGTGGAATCACGGGCACCGGAGGGCGCGAGCGCCGTGCTGGACGGGCTGAAGACGTACGGGCAGGCGGTCCTGCACTCCGGGGACGGCTCGGTCCGGCACATCCCGGCCGGGCTCTACGAGATGCGCGTCGACGGCGGCGGGATGCTCCAGACGTACGGGGTGGGCGTGGCCGGCCAGGCCCAGCCCCAGGCCCGGTACACGGAGAGCGGCTGGAGCGGCAGCCCGCTCGCCGGGAACGGGGAGGCGGGCCGGATCCGCTGGATCCTGGAGCACTCCTACCCGCAGCTGAACGACCTGGCGGGGCTCGCCGAGGCGGCCGGGGCCGGGGCGCTCACCGCGGAGAGCGCGGCCGCCGGTACCCAGGTGGCGATCTGGCGGCTGGCGGACGGGGTCCGGGTGGAGGCCGCGGACCCGGCGGCGGAGAAGCTGGCCGACTACCTCCAGCGGGCGGCCGGGAGGCTGCCGGAGCCGCCGGCCTCGCTGGGCCTGGACCCCGGGGACGTGTCGGGGCCCGTGGGCACCCGGCTCGGCCCGGTGACCGTACGGACCGGGGCGCAGAGCGTGTCGGTCGTGCCGGACGCCGGGGCCGTCGAGATGGGGGTACGGGTGGTGGACGCCGAGGGGCGGCCGCTGACCACCGCCACGAACGGCAGCCGGCTGTACTTCGAGGTGCCCGCGGGCACCCCCGACGGGATCGCCTCGGTCACCGTCCACGGCGCGACGAAGGTGCCGGTCGGGCGGGTCTTCACCAGCGGGGTGCCGACCCAGGCGCAGATCGTGGCCGGCTCCAGCGAATCCGCGGCCACGGCCACGGCGACCGCGCTCTGGCCCGAGGCACCGGTGGCCCAGGCCGACACCGCCGAGGGCGCGGGGGCGGGCTCGGCCACGACCTCCGGCACGGGCGTGGTGTCGCTGGGCACCCCGTCGGGCCCCGTCTCGCCGGACTCCCCGGAGGAGGAGCGGCTGGCGTCCAGCGGCAGCTCGGCGGCGACCCCGGTCATCGCCTCCCTGGCGGTGGGCCTGGTGGTCCTGGGCGGCCTGGTGGTCCTCCTGCTGCGCAAGCGCCCCCTGGACGAGGAGGACCAGGCGTAGGCCGCATCGGGCAGGGCCGGGCCGACGGGGCGCGGCGCGGCCAGGTGCCGGGCCGGGCCGGCATGGCGGCGGCCCGGGCCGGGTGGCGGGGCCGGGCTTGAGGTGAGGGCCGGGCGGCAGGGTCGGGGCTGAGTCGAGGGTGCGGGCAGGTGCCCGGGCGGCAGACCGGGCCGAGGCGCGGGCGTTACCCGGGCGCCAGGGCGGGGGCTGAGGCGCGGGCGGTGCTCGGGCGGCGGCGCCGGGGCCGAGGTGCGGCGGGCGGGAGCGTGCCCGGGCGGCAGGGCCGGGGTGTGGCGGGGTCGGGCGGGTTCACGGGCCGGGTGGGCCGGTCGGGGTGGGGCTGATTTCGGATCCGCGGCCCGGGGTAGGGGCTGGAGATGGCTGATCAGGAACTGACGTGGCAAGGCACGGTCGCCCGGTGGGACCGGGCGCTGTTCGACCTGGTGGCCCGGCGCCACTGGCCGGGGGCCGACCGGGTGCTGCCGAGGCTCGGGCGGGCCGCGAACCACGGCCTGCTCTGGGGCGGGGCCGCCACCGCCATCGCCCTCTTCGGGTCGGCCCGGGCCCGTAAGGCCGCCGTGCGCGGGGTCGCCTCGCTGGCGCTGGCCTCCGCGACCATCAACACCGTGGGCAAGTGGTCCGTACGCCGACCCCGGCCGCTGCTGGACGGCGTACCCACGGTGCGGCAGCTGGCGACCCAGCCGCAGACGACCTCCTTCCCGTCCGGGCACTCCGCCTCGGCGTTCGCCTTCACCGCCGGGCTGGCCCTGGAGTCCCCGGTCTGGGGCGCCGCGGTGGCTCCGGTGGCCGCGTCCGTGGCCTTCTCCCGCGTGTACACCGGGGTGCACTACCCCACCGACGTGCTCGCGGGCGCGGCGCTGGGCGTGGCCGCGGGGTTCGTCGTACGCAGGCTGGCGCGCGACGCCCAGGAGGCCCGGGTCGTGCCGGGCGACGAGCGGCACGCCGCCGGTGCGCCCGCCCTGCCCGACGGCGCCGGGCTCACGGTGGTGGTCAACACCCGGTCGGGGACCGCGGCCGAGACCGGGCTCGCCGCCCTGCGCAGCCGGCTCCCCAAGGCCGAGGTGGTCGAGTGGGAGGGCGGGGACCTGGCCGCCGAGCTTGCGGCGGCGGCCGCCCGGGCCACCGTGCTCGGGGTCTGCGGCGGCGACGGCACGGTCAACGCGGCCGCCACGGCCGCGCTGCGGGCCGGAGTACCGCTGGCGGTGTTCCCCGGCGGCACCCTCAACCACTTCGCGCTGGACCTCGGCCTCGCCGGAGTCGAGGACACCTGCCGCGCGCTGGAGACGGGCCATGCCGTCCATGTCGGGGTGGGCCGCTTCAGCCCGGGGCCGGAGGGCGGCGGGTACGGCTACTTCCTGAACAACTTCAGCATCGGCGCCTACCCGGAGCTGCTGCGCCACCGGCTGCGCTGGGGTCCGCGGATCGGCGGCGCCCCCGCCGCGCTGCTGGCGGCCTGGAAGGTGCTGCGGGCCGAGCGGCCCGTGCCGCTGCGGCTGGCCGGGCGACCCCTCGGCGCATGGCTGCTCTTCGTGGGCAACGGCACGTACCACGGCACCGGCCCCACCCCCCGCCGCCGGGACGACCTCGGCGAGGGGCTGCTGGACGTCCGGCTCGTCCTCGGCGGCGGCCGCCCGGGCCCCCGCCTGCTCGCCGCCGCCTTCGCGGGCCCGCTGAGCCGGTCCCCCGTCCACGTGGCCACCCGGCTGCGGAGCCTGCGGATCGCGGACATCCCGCCGGGGACCCCGTTCGCCTACGACGGCGAGTACGCGAAGGCCCCGGCCGCCCTGGTCCTGGACAGCCTCCCCGACGCCCTGACCGTCTACCGCCCCCGGACGTGACCCTTCCATTTGAACTCGTTCGATTTGATCGCCCGAAGCACATACAGTGACCCGGTGCAAGATCGTGTGATCTTGTGATTGAACAAAAACAGGGGTGCTGTCTGTGAAGTTGTCCCGGATCGCCGCGGTGGTCACCGCTGCCGCCATTGCTCCGGCCGTTCTGCTCGCCTCGCCGGCCTTCGCCGACGACCACGCCTCGGCTGCCGGTCTGCCTTCCTCGCCCACGGCTCCTGACCAGGGCCCGGCCGAGGCCGACAAGCAGGCGGACCCGGCTCCGGCCGCGAAGGCTGCCGAGAAGGCTGCCGAGAAGCCCGCCGAGAAGGCGGCCGACAAGCCGGCGGACAAGTCCGCGGCGAAGCCCGCCGACGGCGGCGACCAGGCCGAAGACGACCGGGTCGCGCTGGCGCTCATCGCCGAGGCGGAGAAGGGATCGGGCGTCGGCAGGGCGGCCGATGCCCTGCTGACTCGCGGCGCCTCCCCGGCCGAGATGCGCCAGTTCCTGGAGGTGACCCAGCACAAGCTGCGAGACACCGACAACCGGGTCCGTATCTTCCAGATCCTCGGCCAGGGCAAGCCCGGGCGTGCGCTGACGGAGGCCGCCATCGCCGCGCTGACCGGTACCCCTGAGGACCGTGTCGCGTTCCTGAAGACCGGCCAGTACAAGGCCCGGGCCTCCGACGACCGCGTCGAGATCGCCCGGCTGGCGAACGGCGCCGGCCCGATCCTGACCGAGGAGATCGACAGGCTCTTCAACGGCAACCCGACCCCGGCCGAGCTGCGCCACTTCCTGGAGGTGGGCCAGCACGAGCTGCGGGACGAGGACAACTACCTCAGCATCTCCAAGCTCATCAACGCCGGCGGCGCCGAGGTGAAGGCCGCGGGCAAGGCCGCCCTCAAGGGCACCGCGCAGGACCGCGTCGACTTCCTCAAGACGGGCCAGCACGAGGCCCGTGCCAAGGACAAGGCCGCCGAGGACGCCGGAAAGTCCGGCACGGGTACGGGTACCGGCACGGGTACGGGCACGGGCACCAGCACCGGTAGCGGGGTCCAGCCCGCCGTCGCCACGGGCACCGGCACCACGGGTACCACCAGCACCACGGTCACCACCGGCAACGGCAGCGTCACCGCGTACGGCGGCGGCTCGCTGGCCTCCACGGGCGCCGGTTCCGACACCGCGCTGGCCGCGGGCGGCGCCGGAGCCGCGCTCGTCGCCGGCGCCGGCCTGGTGCTCGCGACGCGCATGCGCCGGTCGGGCTCGCAGGCCTGAGCGGCCCTGCACCGCACGCCGTGAGGGGGGTGTCGCCCAAGGGCGGCACCCCCTTCGCACTGCCCTTCCCCGGGGCCCCAGGACCATATGGGTTTCCCCCGGGGGATGGACGTACGGCAAGATGGGGTGTATCTGCCCACCCATCGATCTGCCGGACGGTTTCTCTTGGCTGAGTTCATCTACACCATGCGCAAGACGCGCAAGGCGCACGGCGACAAGGTGATTCTTGATGACGTCACCCTGAACTTCCTGCCCGGCGCGAAGATCGGTGTGGTCGGCCCGAACGGTGCCGGTAAGTCCACCGTTCTGAAGATCATGGCGGGCCTGGAGCAGCCGTCCAACGGCGACGCCTTCCTGTCGCCCGGCTTCACCGTCGGCATCCTCATGCAGGAGCCCAAGCTCGACGAGTCGAAGACCGTCCTGGAGAACGTCCAGGACGGCGCCGCCGAGACCATGAAGAAGCTCAAGCGCTTCAACGAGGTCGCCGAGCTGATGGGCGTCGAGTACACCGACGCCCTCATGGACGAGATGGGCAAGCTCCAGGACGACCTGGACCACTCCAACGCCTGGGACCTCGACGCCCAGCTGGAGCAGGCCATGGACGCCCTGGGCTGCCCGCCCGGCGACTGGCCCGTCACCAACCTCTCCGGTGGCGAGAAGCGCCGCGTCGCGCTCTGCAAGCTGCTGATCGAGGCCCCGGACCTGCTCCTCCTCGACGAGCCCACCAACCACCTCGACGCCGAGTCGGTGAACTGGCTCGAGCAGCACCTGTCGCAGTACAAGGGCGCCGTCGTGGCCGTCACCCACGACCGCTACTTCCTGAACAACGTCGCCGAGTGGATCCTCGAGCTCGACCGCGGCCGTGCCCACCCGTACGAGGGCAACTACTCCACGTACCTGGAGAAGAAGGCCACCCGTCTCAAGGTCGAGGGCCGCAAGGACGAGAAGCGCCAGAAGCGCCTCAAGGAAGAGCTGGAGTGGGTGCGGTCCAACGCCAAGGGGCGTCAGACCAAGTCCAAGGCCCGTCTGGCCCGCTACGAGGAGATGGCGGCCGAGGCGGACAAGATGCGGAAGCTGGACTTCGAGGAGATCCAGATCCCGCCGGGCCCGCGCCTGGGCTCCATCGTCGTCGAGGTCAACAACCTCTCGAAGGCCTTCGGCGACAAGGTGCTGATCGACGACCTGTCCTTCACCCTCCCGCGGAACGGCATCGTGGGCATCATCGGCCCGAACGGCGCCGGCAAGACCACGCTGTTCAAGATGATCCAGGGCCTGGAGACGCCGGACTCCGGCGCCATCAAGGTCGGCGAGACCGTCAAGATCAGCTACGTCGACCAGTCCCGCGCCAACATCGACCCCAAGAAGACCCTCTGGGCGGTCGTGTCGGACGAGCTGGACTACATCAACGTCGGCCAGGTCGAGATGCCGTCCCGCGCGTACGTCAGCGCCTTCGGCTTCAAGGGCCCGGACCAGCAGAAGCCGGCCGGAGTCCTCTCCGGTGGTGAGCGCAACCGCCTCAACCTGGCCCTGACGCTCAAGGAGGGCGGCAACCTGCTGCTCCTCGACGAGCCCACCAACGACCTCGACGTCGAGACGCTCTCCTCCCTGGAGAACGCCCTGCTCGAGTTCCCCGGTGCGGCCGTGGTCATCTCCCACGACCGCTGGTTCCTCGACCGGGTCGCCACGCACATCCTCGCGTACGAGGGTGAGTCCAAGTGGTACTGGTTCGAGGGCAACTTCGAGTCCTACGAGAAGAACAAGGTCGAGCGCCTCGGTGCGGACGCCACCCGCCCGCACCGTGCCACCTACAAGAAGCTCACCCGAGGCTGAGGCCGGAAAAATGGCCAGACACCACTACCGGTGCCCCCTGCGCTGGGCGGACATGGACGCCTTCGGGCACGTCAACAACGTCGTCTTCCTCCGCTATCTGGAGGAGGCGCGGATCGACTTCATGTTCCGCCTCGCGCCGGGGGAGGGCAGCGAGTCCTTCACCGGCGGCTCCGTCGTGGCCCGCCACGAGATCGACTACAAGCTGCCCCTCGTCCACCGGCACGAGCCGGTCCTCATCGAGTCCTGGGTGACCCGGATAGGCGCCGCCTCCCTGACCATCCGCTACGAGGTCAAGGACGAGGCGACCGAGGACGCGCCCGAGACGGTCTACGTGCGTGCCGAGACCGTGGTCGTCCCGTACAACCTCGCCGAGGGGCGGCCCCGCCGCATCACGGCCGAGGAGAGGCTCTTCCTGGAGGAGTACCTCGACCAGCCCAAGGCCCGCGAAGGGCGCCTCGCGGCATGACCGGAGCGCTGCATTTCGCCGACTCGGGGGAGGCCGCGGACCTCGCGGCCTTCCTGGGCCGGCTGGTGCACTACGACCGGGCCGCCGCGGTCCGCCTGCAGGCGGCACCTGCCCTGCCGGACGCCGTGGGGCAGGGCGGCGGCGCGCTCGCGGTCTTCGGGCGGCCGCCGTCCTTCGAGGTGCTGGCCATCCGTACGGTGCGGCTCGCCGTGCCCGTCGGCACGCCGCTGGACGTGACCGTCTCCGCGGGCGAACTGCTGGAGTCCGTCGACGAGGCCGCGGCCGGAGCGGTCGTACCCGGGCCGGTCACCGGACCGCCCTGGGCCGGGCTGCTCCCGCCCCGCGGCGGCTGGCGGCAGCTGCCCGGGCTGCCCGGCCCGGAGGAGATGCGGACGGCCGTGGCGGAGGCCGTGGCCGAGTTCCGGGCCCGCGACGAGGCCCTGCCCGCGCAGCACCGGACCCGCTCCGAGCGCGACCGCATCGGCCGCGAGATCTGGTCCCGGACGCTGGGCGACACCGAACTCCCGCTGCGCGCCGTGCACGCCGCGCAGTCCCTGGGCTTCCTGCGGCCGATCCGGTCCGCCGTCCACGCCGGAGCGGCCGGCAGCGGCGCCCCCGCCCCCGTCGCGCTGCTCGCCGCGGGGACCTGGCTGCGCCTGCGGACCCCGTACGGTTCCATCGCCACCCGCAGCCCCGGCAGCACCAGCGGCCTGGGCGCCTTCCAGGTCCGCCCGGTCTGATCCCGCCCGGTCCGAGTCCGGCTGGTCCGACCCCGCCCGGTCTGATCCCGCCCCGGTCCGACTCCGCCCGGTCCGAGCCCGGCGACGCGTCGGCTAGCCCGTTGTGTTGATCATCGACGCGGCCGCGTACGTCAGGTACTTCCACAGCTGCGCCTCGTGCTCCGGCGCCAGGCCCAGCTCGTCCACGGCCACCCGCATGTGCTTCAGCCAGGCGTCGTGCGCCGCCGCGTCCACCTGGAACGGGGCGTGCCGCATCCGCAGCCGCGGGTGCCCGCGGTGCTCGCTGTAGGTGGTGGGCCCGCCCCAGTACTGGATCAGGAACAGCGTGAACCGCTCCTCGGCCGGACCGAGGTCCTCCTCCGGGTACATCGGGCGCAGCAGCGGGTCTTCCGCGACCCCCTGGTAGAAGCGCCGGACGAGGCGGCGGAAGGTCTCCTCGCCGCCGACCTGCTCGTAGAAGGTCTGCTCCTGAAGTGTGCCCCGCGGAATCTCATTCACCCGACCATCGTCTCAGACACCCGGACGGAGTACCCAGGTCCTAGGACCGGTCCGCGGCGGTGCGCGGTAGCCCGCGGGGGCCGCCCGCAGGACAGTGGAGACATGGGCGCTCACACCCCACGCATCGAGGTCCGGGACCTGCGCGAGACCGCGCACGCCGCCCAGGTGCGGGAACTGACGGCCGCCGGGGTCCTGGAAGACCCCGCCTGGCGGGCCGCCTTCGCGGCCGTGCCCCGGCACGTCTTCGTCCCCTACTTCTGGACCGGCCGCGGCGCCGGCCACGAACGGCTCTGGGCCGAGGACCCCGACCCCGAGCAGCGGGCCCGCTGGCTGCGCGGGGTCTACACCGACACCCCCCTCGCGACGCGGCTGCGCGACGGGGAGCTGCTCTCCTCCAGCAGCCAGCCGTCGCTGATGGCGAAGATGCTGACGGCCCTCGACGTGCGCGACGGCGACAACGTACTGGAGATCGGCGCGGGCACCGGCTACAACGCCGCTCTGCTCTGCCACCGGCTCGGCGACGACCTGGTCACCACCGTGGACCTGGAGGAGGAGATCACCGAGTCGGCGCGGGCCCACCTGGCCCAGGCCGGCTTCCACCCGGCCGTGGTCACCGGCGACGGCGCGCGCGGCTGCCCCTCGCGGGCCCCCTTCGACCGGATCATGGTGACCTGCACGCTGCCGCTGATCCCGCGGGCCTGGCTCGGCCAGTGCCGTCCCGGGGCGCGGATCCTGGCCCCGCTGTCGACCGGGCTGATCGCGCTCACGGTCCGGGACCCGGACTTCGCGGAGGGCCGCTTCCTGCACACCTCGGCGTACTTCGTCCCGCTGCGCGGGGCCAACGCCGGGGCGCCGCTCGCGGAGTCCTGGGCGATGCACGCGATCCCGTACGAGCTGGTGGAGAACGAGCGCTTCCAGTTCATGCTCGTGCTGACCGCCGGGGTGCTGCACCCCCGCGAGGCCCTGGACCTCTGGCGGCGCGAGGACCGCCCGGCGCGCGAGCGCTTCGGGGTCACGGTCAGCGCCGAGGGCCAGTGGTCCTGGCTGGACGATCCCCAGGGGCCCTACGTGTGGCCCCTGGGGGAAGGGTGAGTCAGCCGCGGCGGACGGTGATCGTGGTCCAGGCGCCGACGTGGACGCGGTCGCCGTCGGCGAGGGGGACCGGGACGTAGGGCTGGATCGGCTCCTCGCCGCCGTTGATGGTGGTGCCGTTGGTGGAGTTCTGGTCCACCACCGCCCAGCTCATATCCGGCTGCTGGACCAGGACCGCGTGCTGGTGGGAGACGCCCGGGTCCTCCGGGGGCACCGACAGGTCGATGTCCGGGGACTCGCCCGTGGAGGCGCGGCGGCGGCCGATGGTGATCTGGCCGCCGGAGAGCGGAAGGTGCTGCTCCGGGGAGTACGCGGGCAGGTTGAGGCCTGCCGCCTCGGGGCCGCTGCGCTGCATCATCGCCATGAAGTACGAGCGGTCCGGGCCGATCGTCGCGGTCCAGCTCCCGCCCTGGGGCGGGAAGGGCTGGTACTGCTGCTGGTACTCCGGCTGCTGGTACTCCTGCTGCGGCGGGGGCTGCTGCTGGTACTGGGGCTGCGGAGCCTGCTGGTACTCCGCCTGCTGAGGCTGCTGCGACTGCGGCGGCGCCTGCTGAGGCTGCTGCGAGGGCGGCGGCAGCAGCCAGTCGTCCTCGCGCTGGAGCGGCTCGGCCGGCCGGTTGACCCGGGACGGCCGCGAGCCCTGGTACTCGAAGTGGTCCTGGGAGTACCCCCCCGGAGCCGGCACGGGCGGCGGAGGGGGCGGGGGAGGCGTGGCGCCGGATCCCTGAGGGCCCGCCTCGGGGGCGGCCTGGGCGTACGGGGTCGGCGTACGCGTCAGGAAGTTGTACCGGCACTCCTCGCAGAACGGGGCCATGGCCTCGCGCGGGGTCCGGCACTGCGGGCAGAGTTCGGCCTGGGCGGTGGCGTCACCGGGGACGGGGGGATAGCCGTAGCCGTACGAGGGCGCCGCGGGGGTGCCCTCGGACGCGGCCATGCGGTGGCCGCACACCTCGCACCAGTCGTCGGACGCGGACTGGTGCCCGTTCGGGCAGGTCGGCATGGCGGCGCTTCCCCCTTCTTCTCCCTGCGTCATGGCGTCAGGTCTTCTCAGGTCTTCTTCACTCGGACGGTCTGCGTCGAACGCGTTTCAAGAGTCATCTCGTCGGCATCGGCGACCTTCGCTTTCAGCCGCACAGTACCGTTCACCGCGTCGACGACATCCACCACCTTCGCGAGCAGTTTCGCTGTGTCGGAGTTCCCGGAGGCGCTCGCCAGCTGCACGGCGCGCCCCAGTTTGGCGGTGGCGCCGTCCACATCACCCAGTTTGCGGGCTTCCAGCCCCTGTTGGATAGCCTGCGCGAGCTCCGCCTGCCCGGTGTAGTGGGCGACGTGCGGGTTGATGGCGGTGGAGGCGGCCAGATCGTTCGTCCACACCGCGCGCACCAGGCCCTGGGCGAGGGGCGTCGGCGGCTCGCCCGCCGGCCCCGGCAGGACGAGGGTGGCGCGGGCGGCGAGCATCTCCTGGCCGACGGCCGCGTTCGGGACGCGGACGCACACGTGGTACTCGCGGGACTCGTCGCCCCACGACCCCGTCGGGTAGTCGCCCGCGCGCGGCCCCGCCTCGACGCGGCGGGCGGTCAGGTCCTGGACCGTGGGCGCGACCTGCTTGACGTACTGGATCTCCACGCCGACCGGGGTCCACAGGCGCAGCGCGACGTCCGCGACCTCCTTGCCCATGACGTTCTCCATCATGCGCGTGAAGTCCTCGGCCAGGTGCGCCGGGTCGGCCACGATGTTGGCGGAGCCGAGCAGCGCGTCCGCGATGCCCGTCACCTCCTTGACCTCCCAGTCGGTGCCCACCCCGCGGGCGTCGCAGGTGAAGCGCCCGGCGCAGGCGTCGAGGGTGGCGCGGAGCACGGCCGGGTCCTCGTGCTCGTTGCGGCCGTCGGTGAGCAGGATGCCGTGCCGGATGGCGGCGGGGGACTGGCGCAGCAGGCCGTCGGTGAGGCGCAGCCAGGTCCCGATGGCGGTGCCGCCGCCGGAGCTGAGGCCGCGCAGGGCCTCCTTGGCCTGGGCCCGGGTGACGGGGTCGGCGACGGCGAGGCGGCCCTGGCCCGGGTACACCTCCTTGGCCACGTGCGTACCGGCGATCACGGCGAAGGAGGTGCCGTCGCGCAGGGTGTCGACGGCCGCGGCCGTGGCCTCGCGGGCGCCGCGCATCTTGTCCGGCGGGTACTCCATGGACCCGGAGCAGTCGACCATGATCACGACGGCTGCCGGGCCCTGGGCCGCCACCGCCCGGGTGGCGGTGGCGCCACCGGTGGAGGTGACCGTGACGATCGCGTGGACGTCCCGCCCGCCCTCGGGGAGGAACTCGTTCTGGTACACCTCCACGCTGAAGCGCGGGGCGCTCGGCTTGGCGAAGTTCGCCATCGGTTGGGCTCCTTGGGGTCTCTGGTCGATCGGGCTGGACGCGAGCGGTGTCTGGTGCCGTGGATCACGAGGCCGGGCAGGGAGCCGACGCGGAGCACCGGCGACCGGCGGGGGACGGGGCGGGGACGCGGCGGGGCGCGGTGCCGGGCACCGCCCGGGCCCGGCCTGATCGGCACGGCACCTCCTACGGCTCGGGCAGCGACCGGGCACCGGGCAGGCGGGTCAGGCCTGGGGGCGCGGCTCCGGTTCCGAGGCCGGCCCGGGCTCCGCTACCGCTTCCGGCTGCGGGGCCGGGCCCGGCTCCGGGAGCGCGGCGAACGGCACGACGGCCACGGTGACGTTGTCGTGGCCGCCGCCGTCGAGGGCGTGTCCCACAAGGACCTGCGCGCTGTGCAGGGGCCGGGTGGCGGCGTCCGCGGGGAGCACCTGGGCCATCTCCCGGGCGGACTCGGCGTAGTTCCACAGGCCGTCGGTGCAGACCACGACCACACCGGGGTGGTCCGGCTTGAAGGTGGCCGTGTGCGGTTCGAGGTCGTACGCGTCCGCCCCCAGCCAGCCCGTGATCGCGTGCGCGCGGACGTCCGCGTAGGCCTCGGCCTCGCCCATCAGACCGGCGGCGACCATCTGCGCGGCCCAGGAGTCGTCCTCGGTGAGGCGGCGCGGCAGCGCGGCCCGGTCGTCGGGGACCCAGTAGGCGCGGCTGTCGCCCACCCAGCCGATGGTCAGCAGGCCGCCGCTGACGACGGCGCCGACCAGGGTGCAGGCGGGGGCGTTCTGCGCGCCCGGGGTCTCCGGGGCCAGGGCGTTCACGGCGGCGGCGGCCGCCAGGATCGCCTCGTGCATGGCCTCCTGGGGGTGGGCGCCGCGGGGGAGCGCGTCGAGCAGCGCCTCGTTGGCGGCGCCGGCCGCGGCGGCAGAGGCCTCGTCGGGGCGGCTCGCGGACGAGACGCCGTCGCAGACGATGGCCACGGTGGCGGCGCTGCCGTCGGGCAGGGCGGTGGCGGCCACGGCGAAGGAGTCCTCGTTGCGGTGGTGGCGCAGCCCCCGGTCGCTGACGGCGGCGACGCTGCCGAGCGCCTCCTCGACGTGGTCCCGCTCCCGGGGCTGGGCGTGCCCGCAGTGCTCGCAGTACCCGTCGGTGTCGACCCGACCGGACCGGCAGGCCACACAGGTCTTGCCGCCCTCGGCGGCACCCTGCGGCTCCGCGGCGGCCGCCTCGGCGCCGGGCTGGTCCGCGCCGGGCTGCGCCGCGCCGGGCTGGTCCGCGCCCGGCTGGGGAGCGCCGTCGCCGGCGCCGTGCGGGGCCTCGCCGTGCGGGGCCTCGCCGTGCGGGGTCCCGGGCCCCGCCGCGTACGGCTCCTCGGGCGATCCCCACGGGGTGCCCTCCGGCGGCGTACCGGCGGAGGCCCGCAGGTCGTACCGCGCCTCGGGCCCGTCCGCCGCGCCCTGCGGCCCGGCGCCGTACGGGGCTTCGGCCACGGGCCAGGGCGCGCCGCCCTGCGGAGGCGTCGCGGCCGCGGCCGCGCTCTGCTCCTCCGGGCTCGCGGACCAGCCGCCCGCGTCACCGACCAGCGTCGGGGCCGCGCCGGTGACGCTGCCCCACCCGGGGGCGGGCCCCGGCGCGGGTTCCGGCGCGGTCGCGGCCGCGGGACGGCCCGCGGAGGCGGCCGGGCGAGCCGGAGGGGCGGCGGAGACCGCGTAGCCGCAGACACCGCAGAAACGGTCCCCCTCTTCGAGGGGTTCCGCGCAGCTGGGGCAGCCCGACAGCCGATGCATCGACATCAATCACACCCACGTCCGGGGACGGAAACGGTTTGCCCGCTCCACCAGTTCGATCCTCTCCTCGCCCCGCTGTGCCAGCCGTGCGAGAAGGCGGTACGAGCGCTCCAGGCCGAAGCGCAGGCCCCGCTCGTCCAGTTGACTGCCGAGCAGCGTGGTCCGGCCGGAGTCGGAACCCCGGCTACCCGACAGTACCCAGTCCAGGGCCGAGCCCAGAACTTCCGCCGCCAGCCGTTCCTGCCGCTCCGGGTCCAGCCCGAACCGCCGCAGTGCCTCCACCTGGTCGGAGGCGGCGGCCAGATCGGGCAGCAGCGCTTCGTGCGGAGACCGGTCGCGCAGACGTGCGCGTACGGAGGCCACCCGTGCGGCGGTGTAGTGGATCGACGCCTCCGGTACGGACTCCAGCGTGCGCACGGCCGCGGCCCGGTCACCGGCGGCCAGTTGGACCCGGGCCAGCCCGAAGGCCGCGCTCACGAATCCCGGGTCGGTGATCCAGACCAGCCGGTAGTACTCGGCGGCGTTGTCCAGCTGGCCCAGCACCTCCGCGCACAGCGCGAGGGCCAGCTTCGGCGCGGGCTCGCCCGGGAAGGCGTCGTAGATCGCGTCGAAGGACAGGGCCGCGATCTCGTTCTCCCCGGTGGCCAGCGAGGCGATCCCGCGGGCCCACACCACCCGCCAGTCGTCCGGATGCCGGGCCTCCAGCGCCGCCAGGGTGGCCCCGGCCTCGGGCAGTTCGCCCAGCTCCAGCCGGGCCCGCAGCTCCCGCAGCCGCAGTTCCGCCGAGTCGGCGGGCGCCGCGCCCAGCGCGCCGAGCAGGTCGGCCGGAGCGGAGGACAGCAGGCCGGTCAGGAAACCGGCGTTGGGGTCGCCCGCGTCCACCAGCGGCACGGGCAGGGCCAGTGCGGTGTCGCGCGCGTCGAGCGATCTCGCTCTCGCGGAGGGCGGCGGAAGCAGCGGTACGGGGGCGGCGCCCCTGGCTGCGGCCGAGGGACCCTGGGGCACGGGCGGCGCCGGCCGGGGCCCGGGCACGGGCGCACCCGCCACATGCGTGGCGGTGGTGCCGAGCGGCCCTGGCGTGCCGCTCGGCGGGGTGCCGCCTGCCGGGGGGTGCGCCCACGCACCCTCCCCGCCCGCCGGAGCCGACGGCCAGGCCCGCGCCCCGGGCGCACCGCCCGCGCCGTCGGGACCGGGCACCGCACCCGCACCGCTCGCGGCGCCCGCGTCGGGCACCGAACCTGCGCCGGGTACCGGTACCTGTACCGGCGCCGCAACGGCCGCCCCGCCGGGCACCTGCACCGGACCCGCGCCGGCCCGGGCGGAGCCGCCGCGGCCCAGGGCACCGAACAGGCCGCCCCGCCGGGCGGAGCCCGCCGTACCGCTCCGGTAGCCGAGCCGGGAGACCAACGCGCCCTCGGCGCCCTCGCCCTCGGCGAACAGCCGGGTGTCCGGAACCCGGAGCTCCGGCCCGAAGAGCGTCGACAGCTGCGGCCGCGGGCGGCCCGTCTGCAGCGCGACCACCTCCCGCAGCACGCCCGTCAGCTGGTCCGCCATCTCCTGCGCGGACGCGAAACGCCGCCCCGGGTCCGGGTCCGTCGCCCGGACGAGCAGCCGGTAGAAGGACTCGTACCGCCCGAACACCTCGATGTGCTCCGGGTCCGGCAGCGAATCCACGAAGACGTTGGTGTAGCCCTGGAAGTCGAAGGTCAGCACGGCCAGCGTCCGCGCCACCGTGTACAGGTCGGAGGCGACCGACGGGCCCAGCTCCGCGACCTCGGGGGCCTGATAGCCCACCGTGCCGTAGATGGCCGACTCCTCGTCGTCCATGCGCCGCACCGCACCCATGTCGATCAGCTTCAGCTGGTCCTGCTGCTGGATCGCGTTGTCGACCTTGAAGTCGCAGTACAGGAGGTTCCTGCTGTGCAGGTGGCCCAGCGCCTCCAGCGCCTCGATGCCGTACGCGCAGGCCTGCTCCACCGGCAGCGGATCGCGGCGGCCGTCGGGCCGGCGCCGCTCGTTCGCGATCTCCTTCAGCGATTTGCCGCCCACGTACTCCATGACGATGTACCCGTCCAGCGAACCCGTCCGCTGGTCCAGGTGCTCCACGAAGTTGTAGATCCGCACGATGTTGGAGTGCTCGATCTCCGCGAGGAAGCGCCGCTCCGATATCGCGGCCTCCATCGCGTCCTGGTCGCCGGTGTCCAGCAGGCCCTTGAGCACCACCCACCGGTCGGAGACCGCCCGGTCCACCGCCAGGTACACCCAGCCGAGGCCGCCGTGCGCCAGGCAGCCGGCCACCTCGTACTGGCCGTGCACCACGTCACCCGCGCGCAGCTTGGGCACGAAGGAGTACGGGTGGCCGCACTTGGTGCAGAAGCCCTCCGTGCGGCCCGGCCGCTCCCCGCGGGCCCGGCCCACCGGAGCCCCGCAGTCCGAGCGCGAGCAGAACCGCTTGCGCTCGGGCACCTCCGGGTTCTCCAGCACCCCCGCCGACGGATCGGGCCGCGGCACCTCCGGCACGTTGACCAGCCCGGCGCCCAGCCGGCTGCGCCCCGAGGCCGCGGCCCCCGAGCCCGAACTGCGCACCGACACCGACCGGGTGGACGCGGCCCCCGACAGCGAGCGCGACAGCCGCCCCGACACCGAACGCCGGGAGGACGAGGACCGCGACGACCGAGACGCCCGCGCCGAGGCCGAGGAACGTGCGGACCCGTGCGAACCCTGCGAGCCCATCGAGCCGCGGGACCCGCCGGAGCCCAGGGCCCCCCGCGCCGCGCTGGTCATCCCCGTCGGCGGGGACACCAGCTCCTCGGCACCGGCCGCGACCGAGCCGATCGGCGCCAGCCCGCAGGTGTCGCAGTACAGCTCGCCGCCGCCCATGTCCTCGTACGCCCCCGGGCAGCCGGGGCGAACGCACGCCGTTCCGATCAGGCTCATGCGCCCTCCTTTCCGGGAGTCCCCGTGCCCTGCAACGCCTCTGCCGCCGCCTGCTGGTAGCGCAGGACGGCCTGCTCGGCGACGCGCAGGTCACAGGGCGCGCTCCACAGCATCCGACGGGCCGTGTCGTACCGCTCGATCAGCAGCGGGTCCTCCGCCATTCCGTGCCGGGCCACCTTCGCCTTGTACGCGTCCAGCCGCCCGCGCAGTTCGGCCCGTACCGCCAGCGGCGCCGTCACCGCTGTCAACGATTCACGGGCCCTGCGCAGTTCCTCCTCCGCCCGCTCCTCCAAGGAGTCCAGCAGCGGCGAGAGCCGGTGCCACCGCGCGTGGCGCCGGTGCTCGGCCGCCGCCGCGAGCTGTTCCTGGAGGACCGTCGGCGGACCGCTCACGGCCGGCACCTCCGACGCCGCGATCTTCGCCAGGACCTCGACGCGCGCCGTCCGCGCCTCCGCCAGGGTCCGGTCGGCCCGCGAGAGCACGTCCCGCAGGCTGATCAGCCGCTGCTCGGCGTCCTGCCGAACGGTCAGCACCGCCTCGACCTCCCGGCGTACGTCCTCCAGCGCGAGCGCGGCCCGGTCGTAGCGCCCGGTGTCCGGACGGCCGCCGCCGGGAGCCGAACTCCCGGCCACCGGCAGCCAGAACGCCAGCGGGTCCTCGATCACCCGCGCCCGAAGCTCGGTCAGCTCGGCCGTGATGGCCTCCAGGTCGTCGCCCGAGGGGTGCTCGCCCGGGCGCACCCCCACCGAGTGGGCCAGATTGCGGGTGCGGTGCAGTTCGGCGGCGAGCAGGTCGATCCGGGCGGGCAGCGCCGTCCACACCGCGTCGGCGGCGACCACCACGTCCAGCGAGCCCGCGTACAGCTCGTTCATCCTGGCCACCAGCTCGGCGAGCGAGAGCCGCTCCGCGAGGGCCGCGCCCTCCACGCCCGCCCCGGCGATGAGCACTCCGGGCCCGCGCAGCCGCTCGGTCAGCTCGACCAGGTCCTCGCGGTTCGGCCAGCGGCGCCGCTCCCGGATCTTGCGGGCAGCGGTCAGCGCCCCGCTGTAGGCGTCGAAGTACGTCCACAGCCGGGTGACGGCCGCGTCGGCGGCCGCCCAGCGCTCCTTCGTGACCCCGGTCAGGGCGGCTCCCTCCAGCAGCCGGCGCCCGGCGTGGTCCTGGAGGGCGAGCAGCGAGGTCTCGACCGCCTCGTGCTCCGCGCCGAGCCGCGCCAGCGCGCGGTCGACGTCGTCCCGGTCCATCACTGCCGACCACGCCTCCAAAGAATGGGCCTCCGCTCGCGTCACCCCGCCCGATCCCGCTCCCGATCTCGCACCCGTACCAGGTCCCGTGCCCGTACCAGGTCCCGGCCCCGCACCCGGTCCCGCGGCCGCGTCCCCTTCCGCCACCGGGCTCAGCCCTCCCGGTACTTGGGCGCGGGCGGCGCGGTCACGCCGGGCAGCACGGGCTCCAGGTGCTTGCGGTACGCCTTCATCCACGGGCTCTCAGGGCCGCCCGCGCGGTAGTTCTCCAGGACCTTGTTGACCCGGCGGACCAGGTCGCCCGCGTCCTTGTTCATCGCCACCCCGTAGAACTCCTGGGTGAACGGGGAGCCCACCAGCCGCACCGAGGGGTCCTGGGCGGCCTGGCCGGCGGCGAGCGCGTTGTCCGTGATGATGCCGTCCACCTCGCCCAGCTGGAGCCGGACCAGGCAGTCCAGCTGGTTGGGCACGCTGACCGACACCGCACCGTAGGACTGCGACCTGAGCGCCGCCTCCGCCGTGGAGCCGGCCGCGGTGCAGATCCGGCGGTCCTTCAGCGAGCCGTCGTACCCGGTGATCGGTGACATCTTGGGCACGAGCACCTGCTGCCCGGCCTCGAAGTACGCCGTGGAGAAGGCCACGTCCTCCAGCCGCTTGCAGTTGATCGTCATGGTGCGCACGACGATGTCCACCCGGCCCTCCTGGAGCGCCGGGACGCGCTGGCTGGTGGGGATGGCCCGGTAGATCACCGCGTTCTCGTCGCCCAGGATGTCCTTGGCTATGGCCTTGACCAGATCGATGTCGAAGCCGTCGAGGCGGCCCTCGGCGGACTGGTTGCGGTAGCCCCAGCGGAAGCTGTTCTGGTCCACGCCCGCGACCAGCTTGCCCGCCGCCTTGATCCGGGCGATGGTCGCGCCGTCGACATCGGACGGACGCAGGCTGGCCTCCGGGTCCTGGCAGGTGTCCGCCGGCGCGGCCGGGGCCACGGCCTGCGAGAGGGGCTGGTGGCCGGCCCCCGCACGGCCGGACTCCGGCGCGGCCTGGGCCAGCGGCAGCAGCACGGCCGCGGCCGTCACCGCGCAGGCGGCGGCCATCGCACTGACCCCGCCCCAGCCGCGCAGCCGGCCCCTGAGCCGCCGCAGCCCGCCGACGGTGCCCGCCGCGACAGCCGCCCCGGCAGGTCCGGCCGCCTCGCCCGCCCCGCCCCCGGCAGGTCCGCCCGCGGGCACGTCCGGGCCGCCGGGACGGCCGGAGCCGGAGCCGTGGCCGCCCTGCCCCGCGCGGCCCGCGTAGCCCTCGTAGCCCTCGGAGACCCTCACTCGTTTCCGCATCGCTGTCACCTGTACTCCGAAAGCCTGCGCCCGATGCCGAGCAGCGCCGCCGCCGCGCCGACGACCGCCAGGGCCGCCGCACCCGTCACCAGACCGCCCAGCGCACCCAGTCCGCCCCGGGCCGCCCGGGTGAACTCCCGCTGTTCGTGGGCCACCGCCCGCTCCAGGGAGGCGTCGACCGTGTCGAAGGCGGCCCCGCTGCTCTCCTTGTGCTGCTCGTCCCCGATGACCTGGGTCAGTGCGGCCTCGTAGTCCCCCTTCAGGTCGGACTCCCGGGCCGCCGCGTGCCGCTGCTTCCACTGCTTCACGCCGTCCACCGCCTGCGTCACCGGTGTCCTGCCGGCCGCGTCGTCCGCCAGCCGCAGGGCCGTCGCCAGCCCGGTCTCCAACTGCTCCAGGTTGTTCGTGAAGTCCGTGTCGTACTTGTCGGACTTGGTGTCCTCCGTCAGTACGGCGCCCCGCGCGACCAGCGTCAGGTTCTCCCCGGCCCGCGCCTGGAGGGAGGCGATCCGCGCGTCGTTGAGCACCTTCAGGGACTCCTGCCCGTCGGAGCGGGCTTCACTCAGGCCCGACCGCGCGACCGTGTGCCCCACGGCCAGCCACAGCAGCACCACCACCGACGCGGCCGTCGCCGCCACCAGCCCGTGGTTGAAGACCCGGTTCGTACGGAGGTAGTTGCGCCGCTGCGCCCAGCCCAGGGCGGCCAGCGCGAGCAGGCCCGTGCCGATCGAGGCCAGCGGCCAGGACCGGGCGTCGTCGTAGTCGGTGTAGAGCCGGCCGGTCTCCGCCTCGTACAGCCGCTGCGCGGCGGGCAGCAGTTGCGTGGTCATCTGCTCGTTGGCGTACCGGAGATAGGCCCCGCCCAGCGGCAGGCCTTGCCGGTTGGTGGCGCGGGCCTGCTCGATCAGGCCGGTGTAGCGGGGCAACTGCTCGCTCAGCAGGGCGATCTGCTTGCGGGAGTCCTCATCGGCCCTGGTGTTGGCGGCCGCGTTCACCAGCAGTTTGGAGGCGTTGGCGATATCGGCCTCGTACCGCTGGCGGACCTCGCGCGTCTCCTGGGCGCCGGCCAGGAACCCGCTGGAGGAGGCGGTGTCGGCGTCCGCGAGGGAGCGGTAGATGCTCGCCGCGTCCGCGCTCAGCGGCTGGCTGCGGCCCACGACGTCGTCGGCGGCCGTGGCCCGGCCGGAGATCTCCCAGACGGTCACCGACCCGAACAGCACGACCAGGGCGGCCAGTACGGCCCCGATGATCCGCAGCCGGCCGGGCTCGGTCGTCGCCGCCTCGCGCAGCTGTTGCACGCCCTCGGACCAGGCGGTGCCCCGTCCGGGCAGCCCGTCGGGCGGCGGACCCGGCGGCCCGGCGGGCGGCACGGGAACGCTGCTGCCGGGCGCGGGCGCGCGTGATGTGATCGCCACCGTGACCTCCCCCTCGGTCTCATGCTCCGCAGCAGTATGGCCGCATTGACGGTCGACCACAGCACCCGGTGCCCGAACACGGGCGATCCACCCCCACGGGCGCCCCCGTCACCCCTTCACCGTCAATACGCCCCTGCGCCCGCCACGGTTCCAGACACGCCGCCCCGAGGGGCGGGTTCACCCGAAATGGGCACGCAGTTTTCCGTGCGCCGCCGGCGGGGAGCCGAGGGCGTCCAGGCCCAGCAGCCCCGCGCCGAGCACCGGCGGCGCGGAGACCACCTCCACCCGGGCGTACGGCGCCCGTTCGGCCAGCAGCTCCTCGATCCGCCCGTTGAGCCGCGGATGCCGGGCGGTGAGCACGCTCCCGCCCAGCAGTACGGGCGCCTCCTCACCCAGCAGGTCCAGGCGCGCCAGCGCCACCGCCGCCAGGGCCACCACCTCGTCCGCCTGCCGTGCCACGATCGCCGCCGCCACCGGATCGCCCGCCGCGGCCACCGCGAACAGCACCGGCACCAGCTCGTGGGTCCGCCGCCGCTCCAGCGCACCCAGGTGCAGCGCCTCGATCAGCCCGTACATGGAAGCCAGCCCGAAGTGCCCCGGCAGCGCGGCCGCCAGCTCCGTCGGACCGCCGCGCCCGTCCTCGGCCCGCGCCGCCCACCACAGCGCCTCCGCCGCCAGGCCGCTCCCGCCGCCCCAGTCGCCGGAGACCTTCCCGAGCGCCGGGAAGCGGGCCGTGCGCCCGTCGGGCAGCATCCCCACGCAGTTGATGCCCGCCCCGCACACCACGGCCACCCCGCGGGGCTCGTTCACCCCGGCCCGCAGGATCGCGAAGGTGTCGTTGCGGACCTCGGTGGCCGCGCCCCAGCCGCGCGCGCGGATCGCGTCCGCGAGCCGCTGCTCCTCCACCGGCAGGTCGGCGTTGGCCAGACAGGCCGAGACCCGGCCGGCGTACGGGGACCCGGGCCGCGGCCCGGGCAGGCCCGCGGCCTCCACGGCCTCGGCGACGGCCCGCCCGACCACGTCCAGGGCCGGCTCGATGCCGGTCAGCGGCGGCTGGAACCCCCCGGCCCGGCCGGTGCCCAGCACGCTGCCGTCCGCCGCGATCAGCGCCACGTCCGTCTTGCTGTTGCCCGCGTCCACGGCGAGGACGGCCGGGGTGACGGGCCGGCTCACGCCCATGCCAGGTGCTCCTTGTTGTGCGCGAGCAGCCGGTCCGTCAGCCCCTCGGCGAGGGCGGACTGCCCGACCAGCGGGTGCGCGAGCAGGGCCTTGAAGACCCGGTCGCGGCCGCCCCGCAGCGCCGCGTCCAGGGCGAGGTCCTCGTACGCCGTCACGTGCGAGACCAGCCCGGCGTACAGCGGGTCCAGCCGGGGCGCCGCCAGCGGCACCGGCCCGGAGCCGCCGCCGACCCGCGCCTGCACCTCGATGACCGCGTCGTCGGGGAGGAACGGCAGGGTGCCGTTGTTGTACGTGTTGACCACCTGCACGGCGGAGCCGCCGTCGCCCAGCAGCGCCGCGGCCAGGTCCACGGCCGCCTCCGAGTAGAAGGCCCCGCCGCGCTTCGCCAGCAGCGCGGGCTTCTCGTCCAGCGCGGGATCCCCGTACAGGGCGAGCAGTTCCTTCTCCATCGCGGCGACCTCGGCGGCCCGCGAGGGCTTCGACTCGAGCTCGCGCACCACCTCGTCGTGCGCGTAGAAGTAGCGCAGGTAGTAGGAGGGGACGACGCCGAGGCGGTCCAGTACCGCTCTCGGCAGGTGCAGGTCCCCGGCGATCGTGTCCCCGTGCGCGGACAGCAGCCGCGGCAGCAGGTCCTCGCCGTCCGGGCCGCCCCGGCGCACGCCCAGCTCCCAGGTGAGGTGGTTGAGCCCCACGTGGTCCAGGTGGATGTCGCCGGGCGCGAGGTCCAGCAGGGCCGCGAACTTGCGCTGGAAGCCGATGGCCACGTTGCACAGGCCGACCGCCTTGTGCCCGGCCTGGAGCAGGGCCCGGGTGACGATCCCGACCGGGTTGGTGAAGTCGATGATCCAGGCCCGCGGGCTGGCCCGGCGGACCCGCTCGGCGATGTCGAGGACCACCGGCACGGTGCGCAGCGCCTTGGCGAGCCCGCCCGCGCCCGTGGTCTCCTGCCCGACGCAGCCGCACTCCAGCGGCCAGGTCTCGTCCTGGAGCCGCGCGGCCTGTCCGCCGACGCGCAGCTGGATCAGTACGGCGTCGGCGCCCTCGACCCCGGCGTCGAGGTCCGGAGTGGTGGTGATCAGGCCCGGGTGCCCCTGCCGGGCGAAGATCCGCCGGGCGAGTGCGCCGATCAGCTCCAGCCGGTCGGCGGCGGGGTCGATGAGCACCAGTTCGCCGATCGGGAGGGTGTCGCGCAGCCGTGCGAAGCCGTCGATCAGCTCGGGGGTGTAGGTGGAACCGCCGCCCACCACTGCGAGTTTCATGGTCACTAGCCTTTCACTCCGGTCAGCGTGACGCCCTCGACGAAGGCCTTCTGGGCGAAGAAGAAGAGGACGATCACCGGCGCCATGACGAGCGCGGTCGCGGCCATGGTCAGGTTCCAGTTGGTGTGGTGCGCACCCTTGAAGGACTCCAGTCCGTAACTGAGGGTCCAGGCGGCCGGGTTGTCGGAGGCGTAGATCTGGGGTCCGAAGTAGTCGTTCCAGGCGCAGAAGAACTGGAACAGGGCGACGGCGGCGATCCCGGGCCTGGCCATCGGCAGGACCACGCGCAGCAGGGTGCGGACCTCGCCGCAGCCGTCGACGCGGGCCGCGTCCAGGTACTCGTCGGGGATGGTCAGCAGGAACTGGCGGAGCAGGAAGATGGAGAAGGCGTCGCCGAAGGCCATGGGGATGATCAGCGGCCACAGGGTGCCCGACAGGTCGAGCTGCTTGGCCCAGAAGAGGTACATGGGGATGACCACGACCTGGGGCGGCAGCATCATCATGGCGATGACGAGCAGCAGCGACAGCCGGCGCCCGCGGAAGCGGAACTTGGCGAGCGCGTAGGCCACGGGCAGCGAGGAGACCACGGTCAGGACGGTGCCGAGCCCGGCGTACAGCAGGGTGTTGCGCCACCAGGTCAGGAATCCCGGGGTGTTCCACACGGTGGCGTAGTTGTCCCACTCCCAGGTGTCCGGCCACAGGTCCCGGGTCAGTGCCTGCCGGTCGCCCATCAGGGAGGTGAGGAGGAGGAAGACGAAGGGGAGGACGAAGAAGAGGGCGGCGGCCACGCCGAGCGCGTGCACGCCGATCCAGTGCAGGACCGCCTTGCGGCTGCGGCTGCGGCTGCGGCCGCGGGTAAGGGTGCTCATTCGCCTGCTCCGATCAGACCGCCACGGCGCCGCATCAGGAGTGCGGTGAAGGCCATGGAGAGGGCGAAGAGGACCAGCGCGACGACACAGGCGGTGCCGTAGTCGAAGCGCTGGAATCCGAGGTTGTGGACGAGCTGCGGCAGGGTCAGGGTGGACTTGTCGGGGTAGCCCGGCTCGAACTGCTGCCCCGAGCCGCCGATCACTCCGCCCGCCACCTTCCCGGCCACCAGCGGCTGCGTGTAGTACTGCATGGCCTGGATGACGCCGGTGACCACCGCGAACAGGATGATCGGCGAGATGTTCGGCAGGGTGATGTGCCGGAACCGCGCCCAGGCCCCGGCCCCGTCCAGCTCGGCTGCCTCGTACTGCTCCTTCGGTACGTCGAGCAGCGCGGCCATGAAGATGACCATCAGGTCGCCCACCCCCCACACGGCGAGGGCGGTCAGCGCGGGCTTGGACCAGTCGGCGTCGGTGAACCAGCCGGGGGTGGGCAGCCCCACCGCGTCCAGCAGGGTGTTGACGGGACCGGTGCCGGGGTTGAGGAGGAAGACGAAGGCCAGGGTCGCGGCGACCGGCGGGGCCAGGTAGGGCAGGTAGAACAGGGTCCGGAACACCCCCGCACCCGTCTTGATCTTCGTGATGAGCAGGCCGATGCCGAGGCCGAAGACGACCCGGCAGCTGACCATCACCACGACCAGCCACAGGGTGTTGCGCATCGCGGGCCAGAAGAGCGGATAGTCCGAGAAGACGTAATTCCAGTTTTCCAGGCCGTTGAAGACGGGCCGGCGGAAGCCGTCGTACTTGGTGAGGGAGAAGTAGGCGGTGGACAGCAGCGGGTAGGCGAAGAAGACCGCGAACCCGATCAGCCAGGGGGACATGAAGGCCGCGGTCCGCAGGGCGGAGCGCCGGTGCCTCGTGCGCAGGCCGGGGCTGGTCCTCGTGTGCGTGCGGGTCATCGCGGCTAGTTCGCCTTCGCGATGTCCGTGTCGATCTGCTGGTCGGCCTTGGCGAGGGCGGCCGGGATGTCGGCGACGTCGCCCTTCTCGACCGTGTACGCGAGGTCGGTGAAGGTCAGCTGGTAGGTGCCGCCGTCGGCCTGGGCCGGGGTGGTGCTGGACTTGGGGTGCCGGGCGATGTCGAGGAAGGTCTTGAACTCCGGGCTCACCTGGAGGTTCGGGGACTCCAGGGCCGCAAGCGTGGACGGCACGTTGTGGATGGAGTTGGCGAAGGCCACCACGGCCTCGGTGTCGGTGGTCATGTACTTGACCAGCTCCCAGGCGGCGTTCTGCTTCTTGCTGCCGGAGGCGATGCCCATGATCGTGCCGGAGAGGTAGCCCTTGCCGTAGTCGGCGGCCTGGTCGTCCGGGACGGGCAGCGGCGCGGTGCCGATCTCGAACTTCACCCCGGCCTCCTTGGCCATCGGGGCCCGCCACTCGCCGTCGATCTGCATGGCGACCTGGCCGGTGTGGAAGGGGTGCTCGGCGCTCCACTCGTCACCGAAGGTGCTGCGGAAGCGCTCCAGCTTCTCGTAGCCGCCGAGCTCGGCCACCAGGTCCTTCTGCGCGGTCAGCATCTTCGCGAAGGCCGGGTCCTTGGCCAGGTTGGACCTGCCGTCGGCGTCGAAGTACGTCGGCCCCCACTGCGCGGCCAGCCGCATCGGGGTGGTCTCGTAGCCGTGGAAGGTGGGCATCAGGCCGACCTGTTCGTACGAGTCCCCCTTGGGCTTGGTCAGCTTCTGCGCGACCTCGGTGAACTGGCTCCAGGTCCTGGGGGGCTCGGTGATGCCGGCGGCCGCGAAGGCGGTCTTGTTGTAGACGAGGCCGTACGCGTCGTTCAGCAGCGGCAGGGTGCACTGGTTGCCCTTGAACTGGGTGTACTCCAGCAGGGTCTTGGGGAAGACCTTCGCCTTGTCGATCCCGGACTTCTGGAGGAAGGGGTTCAGGTCGGCGAAGGCGCGGGAGTTGCAGAACTTCCCGACGCTGTCGGTGGTGAAGGAGGAGACCACGTCGGGGGCCTTGTCCCCGCCCGCCCGCAGCGCCTGGTTGACCTTGTCGTCGGTCATGTTGCCCGTGACCTGGACCTTGATGTTCGGGTGCGCCTTCTCGAACCGGGCGATGTTCTCCTCGATCGCCTTCGCCTCGCTCGGCGCGGACCAGCCGTGCCAGAAGTTGAGGGTGACCTCCTTGCCCGGGTCGTCGGCGGCGGCCCCGCCGCTCTGGCCCGTACACGCGGTGGCGAGCAGGGATATCGCGGCGAGGGCGCCGGCGGCGGAGGTGAGGCGGCGGGTTCTGGGCATGGCGGTGTCACTCTCTGCGCGGGGGACTTCCTGGACAGGAGGGGTGCGGAGGAGGTGCGGACGAGCGCTCGCGGGAGGTGGTGCGGGTGCGGGTACGGGTGCCAGTGCGGGGTGGAGGAGGGGGCGGGGAAAGGGGCAGCGGGTCAGCGGCCGGCGGTCAGCGCGAGGTGTCGAACACCTCGTCGCGGGTGGCGGCCAGGGCGCTCTCCAGCGCGCCCCGCAGCACCGGCCGTTCGCGCACCTCACCGGTGACCAGCCGGGGCCGGGAGGGGGCCAGTTCGCCGATCTCGGCCTCCAGCAGGGTGCGCAGCGGGTCGCCGCCGGCGGTGATGGCGGCCCCGGACAGGACCACGATCTCGGGATCCAGTACGGCGACGAGCGAGGCGAGACCGGTGGCGAGCACGGTGGCGTACGACTCCAGGAAGCGCAGGTACGGTCCCTCGGGCGTGGCGGCGGCCCGCTCCAGCAGTGCGACGGCGGCGGCGACCTGCGGGCCGTGCCCGACCCGCGTCCCGTCCGGGGCGCCGGGGGCGGCGGGCTCCGGTCCGGCCTCGATGCCCAGTTCGGCGGCGAGCCGCGGCAACACCTGTACGCCGGCCAGTTCCTGGTAGCCGCCGGTGTTGGCGCGGGCGACCTGGCGGACCAGGGGATGGCCGGGCACGGGCAGGAAGCCCACCTCGCCCGCGCCGCCGGTCCAGCCGCGGTGCAGCCGGCCGCCGAGCACCAGGGCGGCGCCGAGGCCGTCCTCGTTCCACAGCAGGACGAAGTCCTGGTGGCCGCGGGCCGCGCCGAGCCGCTGCTCGGCGACGGCGGCGAGGTTGACGTCGTTCTCGTACTCGACCGGCACCGGCAGGGCCGCGGCCAGCTCGTCGAGGAGGGTGGGGGAGTGCCAGCCGGGGAGGTGGCCGGCGTAGCGCAGCTGGCCGGTCTGCGGGTCGAAGGCGCCCGGGGTGGCGATGACGAGGCGGTGCAGGTCGCCGTGGTGCAGTCCGGCGGCCTTGACGGCTCCGGCGAGGGCCTCGGTGACCTGGTCGACGGCCGGGGTGCCCGCCGTCGAGGGGAGCTCGAAGCGGCCGACCACCTCGCCCGTGACGTCGGCGACGGCGGCGGTGATCCCCTGCGGGGTGACGTCGAGCCCGCCGACGTGGGCCGCACGGGCGTTGAGCGCGTACAGCTGGGCGCTGGGGCCGGGGCGGCCCTGGTCGGTCCCGGTGGCCACGACGAGGCCGGCGGATTCCAGGCGGGCCAGCAGCTGGGAGGCGGTGGGCTTGCTGAGCCCGGTGAGCCGGCCGATGGTCGTCCGGGACAAGGGGCCGTGCTCCAGCAGCAGGTCCAGGGCGGCGCGGTCGTTCATGACGCGCAGCAGGCTGGGCGTGCCGGGGGCGGGCGGGGTGCCGGGCATGCGGTGCTTCTCCCTCGTCGCGACGGCTGCTCTTCAGCAACTGTTAAGTAAGTTTCCTATCAGCCTTCCTGGCATGTCAATGGCACTGCCCCCGCAGAAAAACCTGCGGGGGCAGTGGAGTGGGACCGGTGAGGGCCGAGGGGGCTACTTGGTGATCCGAGGGGCGCCGGGCGCGGCCGGCGGCGGGATCGGGGCGGTGGCAAGGGACTGCGGGGAGGCCGGGTTCGCCATCGCCGAGGGCGCGGCGACGGCGGCCGAGGGGTCCGCCGGGGCCTCCTCCTCGTCCCCGGCGGGCAGACCGCCGATGATCTGGATGCCCGCCGCGTCGAAGGCCTCCTTGATGCGCCAGCGCAGCTCGCGCTCCACCGCGAACTGCTGGCCCGGCATCGTCTTGGCGGACACCTTCACCGTCATCGACGCGAGCAGCACCTCGTCCAGGCCCAGTACCTCCACCGGGCCCCACAGGCGCTCGTCCCACGGGGACTCCTTGGCCAGCGCGTCGGCGACCGACTGCACCACCTCGCGGATCCGGGGCAGGCTCTCCGACGGCTTGACCTGGACGTCCACGCCCGCCGTCGCCCAGCCCTGGCTGAGGTTCCCGATCCGCTTGATCTCGCCGTTGCGCACGTACCAGATCTCGCCGTTGTCCCCGCGCAGCTTGGTCACCCGCAGGCCGACCTCGATGACCTCGCCGGAGGCCACCCCCGCGTCGATCTTGTCCCCGACGCCGTACTGGTCCTCCATGATCATGAACACGCCGGACAGGAAGTCCGTCACCAGGTTCCGCGCGCCGAAACCGATGGCCACACCGGCCACACCGGCGCTCGCCAGCAGCGGAGCCAGGTCGATCTTCAGCGCGGCCAGGACCATCAGCGCGGCCGTACCGAGGATGAGGAAGGAAGCCACCGAACGCAGGACCGAACCGATCGCCTCCGAGCGCTGGCGGCGCCGCTCGGCATTGACCAGCAGCCCGCCGAGCGCGGTGCCCTCGACCGCCTCGGCGCTGGTGTTCATCCGGTTTATCAGCTTGGTCAGCGCCTTGCGGACCACCGAGCGCAGCGCCGCCGCGATCACGACGATCAGCAGGATGCGCAGGCCGACGGCCAGCCAGGCGGCCCAGTTCTCCTCGATGAAGCTCGCGGCGTTGGTGACGCTCTGGTGGGTGTCCTTGATCGTGGTGGACACGTCCGGGTTGTCGGCTGCGAGGGGCAGCTGGGCGGCAGGCCAGGACACGCGGGAAACCTCCAGGTGTAGCGGTCTGCCCGCCGGGGTCCCCCGGACGGAGTGCGGGGGCGGATGTGCGGGCAGGCCAACCACACTAACGGGGCAATCCCGCCACCGTTGTGCGGTGTTCGCGGGAGGGCCGCGCCCACCTGGGGATGCCTTCGGCTCCCGTGCGGCGGGTGTGGTCGAAAACACCTCGGACCCGTTACGGGCGCGTGGTGGCGCTTCGACCAGCCGTAAGGAGAGACTGGAGAGCAGATCGTCCCGGCGCGAGCCACGCGCCGCCGGCGTACAAGGAGGCAGTCCGTGCCGCACGTCCTGGTCCTCAATGCGTCGTACGAGCCGCTCGGCGTCGTACCGCTCCGCCGCGCGCTCGTCCTCGTCCTGGAGAACAAAGCGATCTCCCTGGAGGAATCCGGCGCCTATCTGCACAGCGCGACGAGAGCCGTCCCCGCTCCCAGCGTGGTCCGGCTCAAGCGCTTTGTTCGGGTCCCCTACCGGGGGCCCGTTCCTCTCACCCGGCGCGCTCTGTTCGCCCGGGACGGCGGCCGCTGCATGTACTGCGGCGGCGTCGCCACCAGCGTCGACCACGTCATCCCGCGCAGCCGGGGTGGCCAGCACGCGTGGGACAACGTCGTCGCCGCGTGCCGCCGCTGCAACCACGTCAAGGCCGACCGGCACCTGCTGGAACTGGGCTGGCGGCTGCGCCACCAGCCGGCCCCGCCCTCGGGCCTGGCCTGGCGCATCATCGGCACGGGCCACCGGGACCCCCGGTGGATGCCGTACCTCCAGCCGTACGGGGCCGAGGACGCGCTGGAGCGCATCGGAGTCGCGTCGGCGTCCTGACCCGGTGCGGGCCGGGGGGCTCGGCGCCGGTTGCGCCCGTTCCCCGGCCTGAGGCCCGGCCTTCCGGGGCTCCGCCCCGGACCCCGCGCCTCACACGCCGGCGGGGCTGGATGTGGCTACGGCGTGACCGCGTAGGCCTCCGCCGACCAGAGCGAGATGCCGTACTGCGTCGCGCGGCGCTCGGACGTCACCCTGACGAACCGCGTGCCGGGCGCGTCCAGCCGGAGCGACTCGCGGCCGCCCCGGGCGGCCGCGACGGTCGCCGCCACCCGCCAGGTCACCCCGTCGGCGGAGGTCTCGACGCGGTACGCCGAGGGGTACGCGTCCTGCCAGTGCAGGTTCAGCAGGCCGATCCGGGCCGGAGCGGCCAGTTCCGCCCGCCACCACATGCCGTCCGCGGGCGGCGAGGACCAGCGGGTGGCCGGGGAGCCGTCCACGGCCGCCGAGGCCGGGAAGTCCGGGGTCTCGTCCGCCGAGGAGGAGGCCCGCGCGGTCCGCAGCAGGTCCGGGCCGCCCGTACGGACCACCGCCCGCACCGTCAGCGTGCGCGATTCCCCGTTGAAGGTCACCGGTACCTGGTAGCTGCCCGGCGCCGTCGTCGCGGCGACCGACACCTCCACCGGGATCGATACGTTCGCCCCGCGCGGCGCCACCGCGCTCTGCGGCAGGCGGACCTCGATGCCCGCGGGCGGCCGGGCCGACAGCGGACCGCGGACCTCGCCGGGTCCCAGGGCGGACAGTTCCGCGGACAGCCGCCGGGGGGCGCCGCCGATCTCGGCGTCGGCCAGGGCCCCGTCCGCCAGCTCGAAGCGCGTCTGCGGGCCGTCCCCGAGCCACGGCACCACCTGGTGGACCACCGGGGCGGCCCCCGGCCAGGACAGCCGGACGGCGTCCGCGCGCAGCCCGGCCGTGTCCACCTGGGTCCAGCCGGACGCCGCGGCCGCGCCGAGGCCGCGCCAGCCCTCGCCGGGCACGTGGGCCTCCACCGCCGCCCCCGCCGCCCCGGCCGGGAGCGGGTCCGTCATCACCGTCACCGCCGCCACCGGGCGCGCGGAGTCCAGCCGTACCGTCCAGGACTGCGGCTCCCTGGTCACCGTGCCCGTCGTGCGGGTGGCCCCCGTCCAGGCGTCGGCCTCGGCCGCGGCCTGCTTGAGGAAGGGGTCCAGGACGGCCCGGTCCACCCGCGCGGTGCCCGGCTCCGCCAGCTTCCCGCGGGCGGCGGCCAGTTCCCGCGCCGACGCCCAGGCCGCCGTGCCGTCGCCGCGGGCCTGGGCCTGGAGCACGTCCAGCGCCAGCACGCCGGCCGTTCCGTAGCGCGAGAGCCGCTCCAGCCAGGGCCCGGCCTCGTCCGACAGGGCCGGCAGGCGCGCCGGGGCCTCGCGCAGCACGGTCAACGCCCCGCGGAGCTCGGCCCCGGCGTTCGGGTCGCCCGCGGCGCGGGCCCGCCAGAACTGCTCGACCAGCGGCTTGAGGTAGGCCGACTCCTCCTGCTTCAGGCCGGAGGAGGCGGAGTTCCCGGCCAGCGCCGCCACCGCCTCCCGGGCCCGGGGGTCCGGGCCCGCCAGCTCGCGCACCGCCGCGGCCCAGGACTCGCCGGGCCGGTAGCCGCGGGGGTTCCAGGCGTAGTCCGCCGCCGTGAACAGCGGGATGCGCGACAGGGTGCCCTGCGGCATCGCGTTGGCCAGCAGCGCCGCCGAGCCGCCCGCGACCACCGGGTCGCGGCCCGTGTACGGGCCCAGGAAGACCCGGCCGGGGTCCCAGTCGTTGACCGGGTAGTTGTCCATGGTGACCAGCGGATGGCCCAGCGCCGAGCGCGCCCCGGCCAGTTCCTTCCCGGTGATCGTGCGCGGGACCACGCCCACGCCCGTCCAGGCGACCTCCACCCGCCCGTCCAGCGCGCCCGCCAGGGCCGTCCGGTAGGCCGTGGCGCCCTCCTGGAAGTACTCGGTCGGCAGCAGCGACAGCGGGGCCGCGCCCGGCTGCCGGGCGGCCAGGTGCGCCGCGAGTCCGCCCGCGACCTCCGCGTGTGCCCTCGCGGCCGCCGCGGGGCCCTTCCCGTACCGCTCCCGGTCCGCCCCGCAGCCCCACTCCGAGTAGCTGACGTCCGGGAACTGCACCTGGAACGCCCGGAAGCCCAGCTCCCACATCGCGTCCAGCTTGCGCGCCAGCGCCGCCCGGTCGTCCGCCGAGGACAGGCACATCGACTGGCCGGGGGTGACCGCCCAGGCCAGCACGACCCGGTTGGCGCGGGCCCGTTCCGCCAGCGCGCGGAACTCCGCCTGCGCCTCGACGGGGTAGTCCTGGCGCCACTCCGTGGTCCGGTACGGGTCGTCGCCGGGCGCGAGCAGCAGCCGGTTCTGCTTGGTGCGGCCCATGAAGTCCAGCTGCGCCAAGCGCTGCTCCTGGCTCCACGGCTCCCCGAAGAAGCCCTCGGTGATCCCCCGTACGGGCGCCGTCGGCCAGTCCCGCACCAGCACCCCGGGCACCTTCGCCCCGCCCGCGGCCAGCAGCTGACGCAGCGTGTGCGCCGCGTGGAACAGCCCGTCCCCGCCCGCGCCGGCCAGCGCGACCGTGTCCCGGCCGCCGGCCCGTCCCACGGCCAGCCGGTAGCCCCCGCCCGGCAGATCGCCCGCCGCGGCCGCGCCCAGCGCCCGCAACGCCTCCTCGGCGCCCGGGCCCTGGAGCCGTACGACGGCGCCCCGGCCGGGCAGCGGATCCCCGGGAGCCCGCTCGTGCAGGGTCCGTACGCCCGCCCCGCGCAGGGCGTCGCGCACCACCTGGACGGCGTACGGATCGGCGTCGGACGGCGCCACCAGCACGGCCTCGGAGCCCAAAGGAACTTCGCGCGCCGGATCGGCGGTCATCGACTGCGGGCGGGGCCAGACGGCCGGGCCCTCGGCTGCGCTGCGCGGGGTGTCCGCGCCGGGATCGAGCAGCGGTCCGGCGGCGGTGGCGGGAGCCTGGTCCGGCGCCGGGCCGGCCGGGACGGACGGCGCCGCGAGGGCCCCGGGCGGCGCGGCCGCGACGGCCCCGCCCAGCAGCGACCCGATCACGGCAACGGCCGCGGCCGTCGTCCGCTTCCTGCCCCTGAGCTGCACAGAGCCTCCTCGTCCCGAGACGTCCCCCGCTCGTACGAATGAGCCAGACCCCACCACCCGTGCGGCAGGGGTGTCAACGCGGCTGGGTGATCTGACCGGGATCCGCCAGGAATGCGGTCCCTCCCAGTGGGTAAGGCTGTGTTGCCCCGGCGGTGCCGCCCGGCGTGTCCTACGTTCACGCACCCCGTTCATGCGCCACGCTCGCGCACCACTTCCTGACCCACCCTCATGCACGGAGGAGTGCCCGCACATGGACGACCTGGACCGGCTCGCGGCCCTGCACGGCATCGCCACCGCCTACCAGCCCGCGAAGGACGTCACCGTCCAGGTGCCGCGGGCCACGGTCACCACTGTGCTCGGGTTGCTCGGCGTGGTCGTCGACACCCCCGAGGACGCGCGGGTGCGCCGGGAAGCCGCCGAACAGGAGGCGGCCGCCCGGCTGCTGCCGCCCGTCCTGGTGAACTGGGAGGGCGGACCGCCGCCGCCCGCCCTGGCCGCGCTGCCGCCCGGCACCCGCATCCGCCTGGAGCCGGAGGGCGCTGCGCAGGAGGCCGCCGAATGGGTGACCGGCCCGGCCGGGCCGCTGCCCGAGGGCCTGCCGCTGGGCGTCCACCGGATCACCGCCACCCTCCCGGACGGCCGCACCGCCGCCGCCTCCCTCGTCGCCGCCCCCGACCGGGCCCCGGCCGCGCCCGAACGGGCCCACGGGCTGCTCGTCCAGCTCTACTCGCTCCTCTCGGAGCGCTCCTGGGGCATGGGCGACCTCGGGGACCTCGCCGAGCTCGCCCGCTGGGCCGGCCGGACCCACGGCGCCGGCTTCATCCAGGTCAACCCGCTGCACGCGGCCGTGCCCGGGACGCCGACCGACCCCTCCCCGTACCGCCCCTCCTCGCGCCGCTTCCCCGACCCGGTGCACCTGCGGATCGAGGACGTCCCCGAGTACGCCGACTGCCCCGACCGGCAGGCCCTCGCCGCCCTCGCCGGACAGGGCGGCGAACTGCGCCGCCGGGTACTGGAGGAGGGCGGGCTGATCGACCGGGACGCCGTCTGGGACCTCAAGCGGCAGGCCTTGGAGCTGCTGTACGCCGTCCCGCGCACCCCGGAACGCGCCGCCGCCTACGAGCGGTTCCGCGCCGAGCAGGGCCCGGCCCTGGACCGGCACGCCGCCTGGTGCGCCTCCGCGGCCGGGCAGGAACCCCGCGAGCACGGGGACTTCCACCGCTGGCTGGTCTGGCTGACGGACACCCAGCTCGCCGCCGCCCAGCGGGCCGCCCGGGAGGCCGGGATGGCCGTGGGCATCGTGCACGACCTCGCCGTCGGGGTGCACCCCGACGGATCGGACGCCCTGACGGGCCCCTTCCACGCCCGGCACGTCTCCGTGGGCGCCCCGCCCGACGCCTTCAACGCCCGCGGCCAGGACTGGGGTCTGCCCCCGTGGCGACCGGACCGGCTGGCGGACACCGGGTACGCCCCCTTCCAGGACTTGCTGCGCGGGGTGTTCCGGTACGCGGGCGCCCTGCGCATCGACCACGTCATGGGCCTGTTCCGGCTCTGGTGGATCCCGGAGGGCACCCCGCCCGCGGAGGGCACGTACGTCGGCTACGACGGCGAGGCGATGCTGGCGGTCCTGGTGCTGGAGGCCCACCGGGCCGGGGCCCTGGTCATCGGCGAGGACCTCGGGACGGTGGAGCCCGGGGTCCGCCAGGCGCTGGCCCGGCGCGGGGTCCTCGGCACCTCGGTGCTCTGGTTCGAGCGGGACTGGGCGGGCGGCGGGAACCCGCTCGCACCGCAGGACTGGCGGGCCGACTGCCTGGCCACCACGACCACCCACGACCTGCCGCCCACCGCCGCCAAGCTGGCCGGGTCCCACGTCGAACTGCGCGACGGACTCGGCCTGCTGACGCGTCCCGTGGAGCTGGAGCGGGCGGAGGACGCCGCCGACACCGCGGAGTGGCTGGAGGTGCTGGAGGGGCTCGGGATGGAGACCAAGGACGAGGAGGCCGCCGTACTGGCCCTGTACGGGTTCCTGCTGCGCACACCCGCCCGGCTGGTCGGCGTGTGGCTGCCGGACGCGGTGGGGGACCGGCGGCCGCAGAACCTGCCGGGCACCTGGGACCAGTACCCCAATTGGCGGATGCCGGTCGCCGACGAGGGCGGACGGCCGCTGACCCTGGAGGCGCTGGCCGCTTCGCCCCGGGCGAACGCCCTGCTGAGCGCGGTGCGCGCCGGAGCCCGCCCCCGTACGGCACCCCCGGGCGCGCGCTGCGTTTAGGTGTTCGCTACGTTTGCACCGTGGACAAGAAGAACGCTCTGCGCGCCGGCGCCGTAACGGCCGGAACGACGCTGATGATGCTGCTGATGACGTCTCCCGCCCTCGCGCTGACCCGTGACGACGGCGACGACCCGGGTCCGGGCCTGAGCATCGGTGAGACGCTCGGCCTGTTCGTGGCCGCGCCGATCCTGCTGTTCCTGGTCATCGCGGGCCTCGTGATGGTCGGCGACAAGTCGCGCAAGCAGCAGAACCAGGCCTGACGGGTCTGACCTCCGGGTCAGCACCGCAGACTTCCGGGGCGCCGGGGGTCCGTACCGCCGATCGATTCGGCCGTGTGGCGACCCTCGGCGCCTTGTTGCGTCCTCGTCCGCCCGTCAGGGCCCCGTCGTGCCCTCGAAGCCGACCAGCAGCTTGCGGAGCAGGCCGGACAGGACCTCGACCTCCTCGTCGCTCAGCCCGGTGAGGGCCGCGCGCTGCACCTCCAGGCCCGCGGTGACGGCCTCGTCGATGAGGGCCAGGCCGCGGTCGGTGATCGTCACCTGGAGCCCCCGCCGGTCGTGCGGATCGGGCTTGCGGCAGAGCAGCCCGGCCTTCTCCAGCTTGTCCAGACGCCCCGTCATGCCGCCCGTGGTGAGCATCAGCGTGGCCGACAGCTGGCGGGGCGAGAGCGTGTACGGGGCGCCGGAGCGGCGCAGCGTGCCGACCACGTCGAACTCCCCGCGCGAGATGCCGTAGCGCCCGTACGCCTCTTCCATGGCGTCGCCCATGGCCCGGCCGATCCGGAAGATGCGTCCGAAGACGGCCATGGGGGTGGTTTCCAGCTCGGGGCGCACCGCGTACCACTGGGCGGTGATCGCGTCGACGGCGTCGGTGGTGACGGGGCCGGTGGCGGTCTTCTTCGAGGGTGGCTGAGGGGCGGCGTCGCTCATGTCAGCAGTATCCGTTTCCCACACGATCGTTCGCAAGAAAGCTGCTTGACGCTAAGTAGCTTAGCGGTAAGCTACTTGCGAGCGATCTACTGCGAGGGTCCCGTGCCCTCCCGCCGTCCGCGCCGTCCGAGGAGCCACCGCTCATGAAGCGCTTCACCACCGTCGCCCTGACCGCACTCGCCCCCGTCTCCTGGGGTTCGACCTACGCCGTGGCCACCGAACTGCTGCCGCCCGACCGGCCGCTGTTCACCGGGGCGATGCGCGCCCTGCCCGCGGGACTGCTGCTCGTCGCCCTGTCCCGCGCGCTGCCCAAGGGCGCCTGGTGGTGGAAGTCCGCCGTCCTCGGCACGCTCAACATCGGGGCCTTCTTCCCCCTGCTGTTCCTCTCCGCCTACCGGCTGCCCGGCGGTGTCGCGGCCGTGCTCGGCGCCGCCGGACCGCTGTTCGTCGTCGGACTCGCCGCCCTGGTCCTGGGGGAGCGGGCGAGCCTGCGCACCGTACTCGCCGCCGTCGCCGGGGCGTTCGGCGTGAGCATGGTGGTCCTCACCGCCGAGGCCCGGCTCGATCTGGTCGGGGTCATCGCAGGCGTGGTCTCCTCCGCCTCCATGGCAGCGGGCACGGTCATGGTCAAGCGCTGGGGGCGCCCGGAGGGCGTCGGACCGCTGGCCGTGGCCGGCTGGCAGCTCACCGCGGGCGGGCTGGTCATCATCCCGATCGCCGCCCTGGTCGAGGGCGCACCGCCCGCCCTCGACGGCAAGGCCTTCCTCGGCTACGGCTACATGATGCTGATCAACACCGGGATCGCGTACTGGCTCTGGTTCCGCGGCATCGGGCAGCTCTCCGCCACCTCCGTCACCCTCCTCGGTCCGCTCTCCCCGCTCACCGCCGCCGTCATCGGCTGGGCGGCCCTCGGGCAGGCGCTGTCCCCCGTACAGCTGGTGGGCATGGCGATCGCCTTCGGTGCCACCGTCGCCGGTCAGCTGTTCGTCGCCAGGACCGCGCAACCGTTCAGTTCTACTGAAAAGAACGATCGAAACATTTCGATGGACCTGAGCGATGAGCGGGTGCGACGGTAGACCGACCACCGACAGACCAGCTCCGAGGGGGAGACACACAGTGGCCGTCATGGACCGCGTCCGCACCGTTTCGCAAGGCAGCACCACAGCCAAGGGCAAGAAGGGGGCCGCCGGACTCGGCGTACTCCTCGCCCTGCTCGCGACGGTCGTCTGGTCCGGCAGCTTCGTCGCCACCCGGGGCATGGCCGACCACGTCCCGCCCGTCCAGGCCGTCTTCTGGCGCTGGATCATCGCCACCCTCGCGGTCGCCCCCTTCGCCGCCCGCCAGGCCTGGCAGCAGCGGGCCCTGATCCGCGAGCACCTCGGCTACATCGCCCTCGCCACGCTCTTCGGCGTCACCCTCTACAACACCCTCGTGCACCAGGCCGGCCTGACCACCTCCGCCTCCAACATGGGCATGATCATGGCCGCCTCGCCGGTCGTCATGGCGCTCTACGCCCGCCTCGGCGGGGAACGCCTCGGCGCCCGGCGCACCTTCGGACTGCTGCTCGCCGCCCTCGGCGTGCTGCTGCTGGTCGGGGACGGCTCCCTCGGCTTCGACTTCGGCGCCGGCGACCTGTGGATGTTCGGCGCCGCCCTCTCCTTCGCCACGTACAGCGCACTGCTCAAGCGCAAGCCCGCCGAGATCGGCGGACTGGCCTTCCTCATCACCACCTTCGTGCTCGGCGCGCTGATGCTGGCACCCGCCTACGCCGTCTCCGTCGCCGTCCAGGGCGGCTTCGAGGTCTCCGCCACGACGGCCGGACCGCTGCTCTACGTCGGGGTGTTCTCCTCGGCCGTCGCCTTCTTCGCCTGGAACAAGGCGATCTCGGTCATCGGGGCGGCCCGCGCCGGAGTCGTCTACTACCTCCAGCCGGTCTGTGTGGCGGGCCTCGGCCTCCTCCTGCTGGGCGAGCGGACCGGACCGGCGCAACTGCTCTGCATGGCGCTGATCCTCGGCGGGGTCGGGCTGGGAAGTGCCCGCCGGTAGGTTCGGTCCCATGACCGAGTGGGACATCAAGAAGCTGCGGATCCTGCGGGCCCTCGCCGAGCAGGGCACCGTGACCGCGACGGCCGAGGCGCTGCACATGACGCCCTCGGCCGTTTCGCAGCAGCTGACGAACCTCGCGCGGCAGCTCGGCGTGACCCTGCTGGAGGCACAGGGCCGCCGGGTCCGCCTCACCGACGCGGCGCACCTGGTCCTGCGGCACGCGGAGGCGGTGTTCGCGCAGTTGGAGCGGGCCGACGCGGAACTGGCCGGGTACCTCGCCGGGGACGCGGGCGAGGTGCGCATCGGGGCCTTCTCCACCGCCGTACCGGCGCTCGTGGTCCCCGCGGTGGCGGCGCTGCGCCGCAGCCACCCCCGGGTGGAGGTCCGGGTCCGCGAGACGGAGGCCGCGGAGTCCTACGAGCTGCTGTCCGCCGGAGCCGTCGACCTGGCCCTGTCCCTGGCCGCCCACGCGCCGACCGCGCGGGACCCCCGCTTCACCCGGATCACCCTGCTGGAGGACCCGCTGGACGTGGCGCTCCCGCCGGGCCACCCGCTGGCCGGCGCACGCGGCCTGCGCCTCGCGGACCTCTCGGGGGACCCGTGGATCTACGGGGGCAGCGGCCCGTGGTCGGAGATCGCCCGGGGCGCCTGCGAGCAGGCGGGCTTCGTACCGGAACAGGCGCACTCGGCCTCCGGCTGGACCGCGATCCTGGCCATGGTCGAGGCGGGCATGGGCGTGGCCCTGGTCCCCCGGATGGTGTCGAGCCGCGCGTCGGGCGTGGCGGTCCGGGTCCTCGCCCACGACCGCCCCACCCGGCACGTCATCGCCGCGGTCCGCCGGGGCGCCGAGTCCGCGCCCGCGCTGTCCCACGTCCTCACGGCCCTGCGGGCGGTCGCCGCCGACCGGCGGTAGCGGCAGCGGCGCTCCTCGAACGCCGGAGGGGCTGAAGAACAGCCTCGCCGGCGTTTGAGGAGCGGGGCCTGGGGCGGAAGCCCCAGGAGACGGCAGGAGCCGTCAGCCCCGAGCGGCAGCGGCGTCCGCGGCCTGGGCGTTCAGCGCGCGCTCGACGCCCGCGCGGGACTCCGAGACCAGCCGGCGCAGGGCCGCGTTCGGCTCGGCCGAGGCCAGCCAGGCGTCCGTGGCGTCCAGCGTCTCCCGCGAGACCTGGAGGGACGGGTACAGACCCACCGCGATCTGCTGGGCGATCTCGTGGCTCCGGGTGTCCCAGACCTCCTTGATCGCCTCGAAGTACTTCGCGGTGTACGGGGCCAGCAGCTCGCGCTGATCGGTCTGGACGAAGCCGCCGATCACCGCGTCCTGCACCGCGTTCGGCAGGTCGTCGGCCTCCACCACCGAGGCCCACGCCGCGGCCTTGGCCTCCGCCGTCGGGCGCGCGGCCCGCGCCGTCGCCGCGTGGCGCTCGCCGGCCGCCGTGGAGTCCCGTTCCAGCTCGGCCTCGACGGCCGCCTCGTCGGCGACACCCGTCGCGACGAGCCGCTCCAGGAACGCCCACCGCAGCTCCGTGTCGACGGCGAGGCCCTCGACCACCGCGGTGCCGTCCAGCAGCGCCGACAGGTAGGTCAGCTGCTCCTCGGTACGGGCCGTCGCCGCGAAGGCACGCGCCCACGCCAGCTGGTGGTCGCTGCCCGGCTCCGCCGCCCGCAGGTGCTCCAGCGTGGCCTCGGTCCAGACCCGCAGGCCCTCCTCGCGCCACGCCGGGTCGGCGTACAGGTCGACGGCCAGCTTCACCTGACGGTGCAGCGACTGCACGACGCCGATGTCGGACTCCTTGCCGATGCCCGACAGCACCAGCGCGAGGTAGTCGCGGGTGGCGAGCTCGCCGTCCCGCGTCATGTCCCAGGCCGAGGCCCAGCACAGCGCGCGCGGCAGGGACTCCGTGAAGTCGCCCAGGTGCGCGGTGACGTTGGCGAGGGAGACCTCGTCCAGGCGGACCTTCGCGTACGACAGATCGTCGTCGTTGAGCAGCACGACGGCCGGGCGGGCGCGGCCCACCAGCTCCGGCACCGCCGTCAGCGCGCCGTCGATGTCCAGCTCGATCCGGTCGGTGCGCACGAGGCGGCCGTCCTGGAGCTCGTACAGGCCCACCGCGATGCGGTGCGGGCGCAGCACGGGCTCGCCCTTGGCGCCGGCCGGGAGCGCCGGGGCCTCCTGGCGGACCGCGAAGGCGGTGATCGCACCGTTCGCGTCCGTCTCGATCTCCGGGCGCAGGATGTTGATGCCCGCGGTCTCCAGCCACGCCTTCGACCAGGCGGTCAGGTCGCGGCCCGAGGTCTCCTCCAGGGCACCCAGCAGGTCCGGCAGGCGCGTGTTCCCGAACGCGTGCGCCTTGAAGTACGCCTGCACGCCCTTGAAGAACGCGTCCATGCCGACGTAGGCGACGAGCTGCTTGAGCACCGAGGCGCCCTTGGCGTAGGTGATGCCGTCGAAGTTGACCAGGACGTCGTCCAGGTCACGGATGTCCGCCATGATCGGGTGCGTGGACGGCAGCTGGTCCTGCCGGTACGCCCAGGTCTTCATGGAGTTGGCGAAGGTCGTCCACGCCTGCGGCCACTTCGAGCCCTCGGCGTACGCCTGGCAGGCGATCGAGGTGTAGGTGGCGAACGACTCGTTCAGCCACAGGTCGTTCCACCACTCCATGGTGACGAGGTCGCCGAACCACATGTGCGCGAGCTCGTGCAGGATCGTCTCGGCGCGCGCCTCGTACGCCGCGTCCGTCACCTTCGAGCGGAAGACGTACTGGTCGCGGATGGTGACCGCGCCCGCGTTCTCCATGGCGCCCGCGTTGAACTCCGGGACGAAGAGCTGGTCGTACTTGGCGAAGGGGTAGTCGTAGGCGAACTTCTCCTGGAACCAGTCGAAGCCCTGCCGCGTCACGTCGAAGATCTCGTCCGCGTCGAGGAACTCGGCGAGCGAGGGCCGGCAGTAGATGCCGAGCGGGACGGACTGCCCGTCCGGGCCCTCGTAGGAGCTGTGCACGGCGTGGTACGGGCCGACGATCAGCGCGGTGATGTACGAGGAGATGCGCGGGGTCGGCTCGAAGGCCCAGACCCGGTCCTTCGGCTCGGGGGTCGGAGAGTTCGAGATGACCGTCCAGCCCTCGGGGGCCGTCACGGTGAACTGGAACGTGGCCTTCAGGTCGGGCTGCTCGAAGCTGGCGAAGACCCGCCGCGCGTCCGGCACCTCGAACTGGGTGTAGAGGTAGGCCTGCTGGTCGACCGGGTCGACGAAGCGGTGCAGGCCCTCACCGGTGTTGGTGTACGCGCAGTCCGCGACGACCCGGAGCTCGTTGGCCCCGGCCGCCAGGTGCTTCAGCGCGATCCGCGAGTCCCGGAAGACGGCGGCGACGTCCAGCGCCTTGCCGTTCAGGACGACCTCGTGCACGGCCGGGGCGACCAGGTCGATGAAGGTCTCGGCACCGGCCTCGGCGGACTGGAACCGCACGGTGGTCACGGACGGGTAGGTGCCCCCGTCCTGCGCGCCGCTGAGGTCGAGTTCGACCTCGTACGAGTCGACGGTGAGCAGCTTCGCGCGCTGCTGAGCCTCTTCACGGGTGAGATTCGTGCCTGGCACGCGGTCATCTCCTTCGATGGTGACGTTCCGGCCCATCCTTCCATGGGGGACGGGTCCCCTGCTCTGCGAAGACGAGCCCGGGACCGCGAACCGGATCGTGGACGCCCTGGACCACCTGGCCGCGGAGGGACCTGGCCTGGGCAGGCCGATGGTGGACCGAATCCATCGAAGCGTGCTGCACAACCCCAACGAGCTGAGGCCCGGCTCGGCCGGCCGGTCCGAGGTGCGGATGGTGTTCGTCTTCGACGCGGACCGGGAAGCGGTCATCCTGGCAGCCGGAGACAAAGCGGGCCAATGGAGCCGCTGGTACGAGGAGAACATCCCGGTCGCCGAGCAACGCTACGAGCGGTACGTGTCCGGCAAGGAACGAGGAGGCACGAGGTGAAGGGACGTCCGTGGCGGGAGGTACGCGCCGAGGCCCTGCAGCGCCAGCCGCTGCTCGACACCGCCGAGGCGGAGGAGCAGAGGGCCCGGGCGCGGGCGGAGAACACCGCCCGGATCCGGGGGCATGAACTCGCCGGGCTCCGCCGCTCTGCCGGGCTCACACAGGCCGATGTCGCTGCCGCTCTGGGTATCAGCCAGGCGCGCGTGTCGCAGATCGAGCACGGGCAGGTGGACAGCCTCGACGTCCTGCGGGCCTACGCGGCCGTGCTGGGTGGCGAGGTGTCGGTGATCGTCCGGCGCGGCGATGTCACGGTGAAGGTCGCCTGATCCGTGAAGATCAGTGTGAGTCTGCCGACCGGCTGCGCCGCGAACGCGAGGCCGGAGACCCGCCGAGCAGTGGCGTGCGACAGCACTAGGTGTTCTGTCCCGGGAGGTTGTGGACGGGTGAGCCAGGTCTCGGCTGAGGGGTCTTGAAGGGGTGTGACCCAGATACGCCAGAAACCCGCCAGAACTTGATCTTGGCCTGCTGAGTGCCTGACGGTGTCGGGGATCTTGGCGATGACGGTCGGCCATGCCCTCGACATCTCAGTCTCCAAGATCCCCGACCTCGTCACCCGCGATCAGCTCTGCGTCTCCTCGCGGCGTCCAATAGCGGCCGCATCGGGTACGACGAGCAGCTTGCCGGTGGTACGCCGAGCCTCCAGATCGCTGTGGGCCTGGGCGGCCTCGGACAATGCGTAGCGGCCCGTCACGGTGACCTCAAGCGCCTTGGAGCGCACCCACTCGAACACATCGGCGGCCCGTCGGAGCAGTTCGGACCGATCGGCGATGAAGTCCCCGAGGCTGGGCCGGATCAGGGTCAGCGAACCGCCGTGGGCGAGCCGAATCGGATCAAACGGCGGCACGGCACCACTTGCCGCGCCGAAGAGCACGAGATGGCCGCGGGTTCGCAGGCTGGCGAGGCTCGCATCGAAGGTGTGCGCGCCGACGCCGTCGAAGACAACCGGCAGTCCCTGACCGCCGTTGAGCCGCCTCACCTCGGCTGCGAGATCGTCGACTGCGGAGGAAAGGATCACCTCAGCGGCCCCGGCACGCTTCGCCAGCTCGGCCTTCGCCGTGGTCGACGTCGTGCCGATCACCCTGCCGCCGAGATGGGTGATGAGCTGGGTCAAAAGCAGCCCCATGCCACCAGCAGCTGCATGCACGAGCACCGTGTCGCCCCCCTGAACCGGGTAGGCGTCCTTGACGAGATAGTGCGCGGTCATGCCTTGGAGGAGCACGGCGGCGGCAGTCTCGAAGCCGATATCGTCGGGCAGCGGCACCAGCCGGGAGGAGTCCACGACGGCCCGCTCGGCATACGTGCCGGGAATCTCCACCCAACCGACCCGGTCCCCGACTGCGACGTCAGCGACGCCGGGTCCAACTTCGACGACCGTGCCGGCGCCCTCAGCGCCCGGGGTGAAGGGCAGCGGGAGGCTGTACCGGCCTTCGCGGTGGTAGACGTCGAGGAAGTTGACCCCGGATGCGGCGACCTCCACGACCGCCTCGCCCGGACCCGGCCGCGGCTGGTCCACCTCGGCCTCCTGCAGCACCTCGGGACCGCCCACTTCGTACACCTGAATCGCTCGCATGGCCCTCCAATAACGGCTCATCCCCCACCAACCCCGTTGATGGCGATTAACGGCTCATCCCCCACCAACCCCGTTGATGGCGATCCGATTCCCGGCAAGCAGACCAACCCCGCCGCCCACGCCGAGAGCTGAGACGCCTGCTTTGCACCCGGGTCTGGGACAGGAGACCGAGGCCGTCAAGGGTCGACGAATGCACCACCCGCCGCTTCCGCACCGCCGTACGGCCACCCACCCGGACCGGCGTAGCCTCCGGCAGCTCCACCGCGCGGCGCACGAAATCGACCACCGCCTCCGGATACTCCTCCGGCCTCGGGAACCGGCCCATCCGCTGGTACGACTTCAACGCCAGACCACCGCGGACACACCGCACTCGCAGGCAAAGCACCCGCAAGCCGCGTCCCCGACCTAACGAGGCAATACAACTAGGGCGCCTGGGCGATGAGACCGACGGCGAAGGGGAGCGAGCCGAGCGGGCTCCCTCCCCTTCAGGCCGTCCGGCAGATCAGCCGCGCAGCTCCTCGGCCACCAGCTCCGCGATCTGGACCGCGTTCAGGGCCGCGCCCTTGCGCAGGTTGTCGTTCGACAGGAACAGCGCGAGGCCGTTGTCCACCGTCTCGTCGGCGCGGATGCGGCCCACGTACGAGGCGTCCTTGCCCGCGGCCTGGAGCGGGGTGGGGATCTCCGACAGCTCGACGCCGGGGGCGTCCTTGAGCAGCTCGTAGGCGCGCTCCACGCTGATCGGGCGGTCGAAGCGGGCGTTGATCTGGAGGGAGTGGCCGGAGAAGACCGGCACGCGCACGCAGGTGCCCGAGACCTTGAGCTCCGGGATCTCCAGGATCTTGCGGGACTCGTTGCGGAGCTTCTGCTCCTCGTCGGTCTCGAAGGAGCCGTCGTCGACGATCGAGCCCGCGAGCGGGATCACGTTGTAGGCGATGGGGCGCTTGTAGACGCCCGGCTCCGGGAAGTCCACCGCGCCGCCGTCGAAGGTCAGCTGGTCGGCGGCCTCGGAGACCGCGCAGGCCTGGGTGCGCAGCTCGGCGACACCGGCCAGGCCCGAGCCGGAGACGGCCTGGTAGGTGGTGGCGATCAGCGCGGACAGGCCGGCCTCGTCGTGCAGCGGGCGCAGCACCGGCATCGCGGCCATGGTGGTGCAGTTCGGGTTCGCGATGATGCCCTTGGGGCGGTTCTTGATCGCGTGCGGGTTGACCTCGGAGACCACGAGCGGGACCTCGGGGTCCTTGCGCCATGCCGAGGAGTTGTCGATCACTACGGCGCCCTGCGAGGCGACCTTCTCGGCCAGGGCCTTGGAGGTGGCGCCGCCCGCGGAGAAGAGCACGATGTCCAGGCCGGAGTAGTCGGCCGTCGAGGCGTCCTCGATGGTGATCTCCTGGCCCTCCCATTCGAGGGTGGAGCCCGCGGAACGGGCCGAGGCGAACAGCCGCAGCTCGTCCACCGGGAACTTCCGCTCGGCGAGGATGCCGCGCATGACTCCGCCGACCTGTCCGGTGGCTCCGACGATTCCGACCCTCACGGTGACTCCTTTGGTACGTACGACGCGGGCGCGCGTGAAGCCATCATGCGTTCGACCCCACGAGCCTTGTCCAATCCATTGTCCGAGGAACGGACGGTGTCCTGGATGTGAACCCCTGTGACGAGTCCGTGGCGGGAGTGTTGCAGGCCCTCCGAAGGTCCGTTTTGCCTGGTCGGAGCTGGTTAGCGTCCGATCTGCCGTGTTCGGTTTCCGAACATCGCAGACCGCAGACCGACCATCCGAATCGGGGAGATCCACCGTGCGCGCCATCCGCCACCGCCGCCGCCGGTCCATACCGGCGCTCGCCGCCCTCGCGGCAGCCGCCGTCGCCGCACCCGTCCTGCTCGCCGCCACCCCGGCCGCGGCCCATCCGCGCGAGGGCAGGCTGGCCGAGGAGCTGGTGGCGGAGGTCACCGCCCGCGGCGCCTACCGCCACCTCGCGAAGTTCCAGCAGATCGCCGACGCCCACGGCGGCAACCGCGCCGCGGGCACGCCCGGCCACGCCGCGTCCGCTGCCTACGTGCACGACACGCTGAAGAAGGCCGGGTACGAGGTCTCGTACCAGGACTTCGACATCCACGAGGCGCGCACGAAGACGGAGAGGACCACCGTCCTCGGCGGCGCCGGCGGCGCGGAGGGCCGTGAGCTGGCCACCGCCGCCTTCACCTTCACCAAGTCCACCCCGGCGGGCGGCCTGACCGCTCCGCTCGCCCTCGCCCGGGTCGACGAGAGCCCCGGCTGCACGGCCGACGACTACCCGGCGGGCGCCTTCACCGGGAAGATCGCCCTGGTCAAGCGCGGCTCCTGCACCTTCGTGGAGAAGCAGAACGCCGCCGCCGCGGCCGGCGCGCTCGGCGTCATCGTCTACAACCACAGCGGCACGGCCCCGGTGCGCGGCGGGTTCGGCTCGCCCGCCGAGGGGCTCGTCCCGAGCGCGGGCCTCGCCCTGGCCGACGGCGAGGCGCTCGCCTCGGCGGCCGCGGCGGGCGAGGTCACGGTGCGCCTGGACCTGGACCAGGAGCACGTGCGCAAGACCACCCGCAACGTGGTCGCCGAGACCCGCGGCGGCCGCTCCGACCGCGTGGTGACGGTCGGCGCCCACCTGGACTCGGTCGCCGAGGGCCCGGGCATCAACGACAACGGCTCTGGTTCGGCCGGCCTGCTGGAGGTCGCGCTGAAGCTCGCGGACGAGGGCGCGAACAAGAAGGGCAAGGGGCCCGCGAACAAGGTCCGCTTCGCCTGGTGGTCGGCCGAGGAGCTGGGCCTGCTGGGCTCCGAGCACTACGTGGCGCAGCTGTCGGAGCAGCAGAAGAAGGACATCGCGCTCTACCTGAACTTCGACATGATCGCCTCGCCGAACCCGGTGCAGTTCGTCTACGACGGCGACGACTCGGACAGGACCGGCGCGGGCGCGGGCCCGGCCGGCTCGGCGCAGATCGAGGCTCTGATCAACGGCTTCCTGGACAAGAAGCACAAGCCGCACGAGGGCAGTGACTTCGACGGCCGCTCCGACTACGGCCCGTTCATCGCGAACGGCATCCCGGCCGGCGGCACCTTCACCGGCGCCGAGGGCATCAAGACCGCCGAGCAGGCCAGGCGGTACGGGGGCACGGCCGGGGCCCCGTACGACCCGAACTACCACGGGGCGGGCGACGACCTGCGGAACCTGGACCTGAAGGCCTTCGACACCAATCTGGACGTGATCGCCCACGCGGTGGGCACCTACGCCGAGTCCCTGCGGTCGCTGGGCAAGTAGTCCCGCGGACCGGGGCCGCCGCCGGGGGGCCCGGTCCCGGGGAACGGCGAAGGGGCGGGCGCTCGATCCGGGCGCCCGCCCCTCCGTCATGCGATCAGCCGGCCGCCGTTACGGCAGGACCTTCTCGATCTGCACGCTGCCGGTGCCGGCGGCGGTGCCGCGGGCGTTGAGCAGCTGGACCTGGCCGAAGAACTGACGGCCCTCGGGGGCCGCGCTGGTGACCAGGACGTTCGCCGAGACCTGCGCGGTGGCGCCGGTGGCGAGGTTCACCGCGGCGGCCTCGTCGACCTGGACGGAGCCCAGGGCGGCCGAGAAGAACACGTCGCGGTAGTCGTACGTGGTGGAGCCGGACGGGACCGCGTAGCCGATCACCTTCACGGTGTAGGTGCCCGCGGCCGGGTTCACCAGGCTCACGGCCTCCTCGGAGTCGCCGTCGGCGGCGGAGCCGACCTTGACGCCGTCCTTGTAGACCTCGAGGTCGAGGTCGGCGGCGGTGTCGGACACCTTGCCGATCGCGACGTCGAGGCGCGAGGTGCCCGCGGCGACCGTGACCTCGGTGGTGTGGGTCTCACCGTTCGCGATGGTCGGCTTGGCGACCTTCGCGGAGCCGAGCGGGCCGCCCTGGAGCTTGCCGCCGGTGATGGCCGCGGCGTCGTTGCGGACGCTCCACTGGACCGGGGCCGGGGTGCCCTGCTTCACCTCGGGCAGGACCTTGACCGCGGGGTCGAAGGCGGCGCCGAGCAGCGAGACGTCCAGCTTGTACGGGTTGTCGAGCAGCGGCGACGTGCGGCGCGACTCGACCTCGATCTCCCAGACGCCCGGCGTCGGCTCGGGGTACGAGCGCACGTCGGGGCGGCAGGTGTTGTCCGGGTTGTCATAGTTCGGGTAGCAGTTGACCGTGGACGTCGGGTCGACCGGCGTACCGTACGGGTGGATCGCGATGAAGCGCGTCTGGCTGCCCGCCGCGAGACCGCTGAGGGCGACCTCGAGGCTCTTCGCACCCTGCGGGACGGTCACGAAGTACGACTTGTGGCTGTTGCGCTGCACGGAGGAGGACTCCGACACGGCGAAGGACGGCTTGGCCAGCGGGGCCGCCGCGACCACGGTCGTCAGGATCTGCTTGTCGATGCCCTCGGTGGTCTCGTCGTCCAGCTGCAGGATGCCGCTGTGGACGCCGGCCGACTTGGCGTTGGCCTCGACCTTGATGGTGACGGGCTTGTTCAGCGGCAGGGTGACGTAGTCGTAGCCGCCGATGACCTTGAAGGTGCCGTCGTTGTTGCGCCAGCTCAGGTCGTGCCGGGTGCCGTGCTTGACGCCCGTGGTGCGGGTGACGACGACGTTGTAGACCTTCTTCTGGCCGACCTTGAGGCCGCCCTCGCGGTCGTAGAGGCCGGTGCCGAAGCCCGGGGTCTTCAGGAACTGGTCGATCGCGGTGTCGACCGGCGCCTTGACGGTGAACTCGTTGGCCTTCGCGTCGCGCTGGATGGACTCCCACGCGCCGGGGACGTCGATCAGACCCGAACCCTGGGCGTGCGCCGGGACGTTGTCGATCTTCTTGGCCGTGCTGGTGAGCGCGACCCGCAGGGAGGCCGGCGTCAGCTTGATGTTCTGCTGCTTCGCGGCCGAGATCAGCAGGGCGCTGGCGCCCGCCGCCTGCGGCGAGGACATCGAGGTGCCCTGGAGCATCCCGTAGCCGGCCGGCAGCTCGTAGCCGGCCTCCTTCACCGGCGCGCCGGGCAGCCAGGTCTGGATGGTGTTGATGGAGGCGCCGGGGGCGGTGATGGTCGGCGTGAAGCCGCCGTCCTCACGCGGACCGCGCGAGGAGAAGTTGAACATGTTGTACTTCGTCGACACACCGGAGCCGTAGTTGGCGGCCCAGGTCTCCTTGGAGACCGCCGCGCCCACGGAGATGACCTTGTCCGCGAGGGCCGGGTCGCCGATGGTGTTGACGCCCGGGCCCGAGTTGCCGGCCGAGATGACCAGCTGGACACCGTAGGTGTCGATGAGGTTCTTGTAGAGCTCGGCGCGCGCGTTGTTGCCGTCGTTCAGCGCCGGCAGACCACCGATGGACATGTTCACGATGTCCACGCCGCGGTTGACGACGAGGTCGATCATGCCCTCGGTCAGCGCGATGTTGGTGCAGCCGCCGGACCACGAGCAGGCGCGCGAGGAGACGAGCTTGGCGCCGGGCGCCTCGCCGTTCATCTTGCCGCCGAAGAGGCTGTTGGCGGCGGTGATGCCGGCGACGTGCGTGCCGTGCTCGGACTCGATGATGCCGACGTTGACGAAGTCGGCCTTCTTGCCGACCCAGTCACCGCCCAGCGGGTCCATCGGGACGTCCTTGCGGATCTCGATCACGAACGGGATGCGCTCGGCGACCTCGGTCGCCGGGTTGTCCGTGCCGAAGTAGCCGATCTGGTAGCCGTCCTTGTACGGCTTCATCGGCTCGTTGTTCGTGAAGTCGCCGTCCTGGTCGGTGTCGACGCGGACGGTGCCGGCGGCGGCGTCGTAGAGCAGGCCGAACCGGTCGGTGGTGTCGCCGTCGCGGTTGACGTCGCCCTTCATGTCACCGTTGGCGGTGATCGACTCGCTGAAGCGGCTCCACTGGAAGTTGCCCTCGGGGGCCTTCCAGCTCTGGCCGCCCGCGGTGAAGGTGCCGCCGGAGGGGGTGACCGGGGTGATCTGGGCGCGCCAGGTGCCGTCGCTGTCCGTGATCGGGTCGGTCGCCGTGACCCAGTCGACGATCTTGCGCTCGCCGGTGGTGGTCGTCTGCAGGGCCGGGTGGCCGAGGTCGACGCCCGAGTCCATGATGCCGATGGTCACGCCGCGGCCGTCGGCCTGCGGGTTCTGCTCGACGAAGTCCACCGCGCCGGTCTCGAAGGACGGGTTGTACGGGTTCTTCGCCGGGGTGTTCTTGTCCGGCGCCGCGTAGGTCTCGGCCGCGGTCTTCTTGACCGTGCCGGTCTCGCGGTCCGCGTCGGGGCGCGGGTTCGGCAGCTGGATCTCGTGCCGCAGGTCGATGCCGTGCACGGAGGACAGCTTGGCGGCCGCCTTCAGGGCGGCCTCCGCCTGGGCGGTGGGCAGGGTGGCGCGGACGTATCCGAGGTTGTCGTACGTCTGGCCCACCGAGCCGCCCTGGACGGCGTCGAGCTGGTCGGCCACCTGCTTGGTCTGGCCGGGGGCGGTCGCGACCATGACGGTGACGTTGGCGTCACCCTTGGCCTTGGCCTCCTGGAGCAGCTCGGCGTCGGCCGAACCGAGCTTCTGCTCCGCGGACTTGACGGCCGGGTTGGTGCCCGGCTGGTCGGCGCCCGTCGCGGCGAAGACGGGTACGGCGCCGGTCGCCGCGAGGGCGGCGACCAGACCGGCCGCTGCCGCGACGCGGGCGACGCGTCTGGCCCCGGGTATGGAGCTGGGGGATTCGAGGGTCATCAGCATCCCTGGTAAGTGAAAGAAACGGTCCGGATTTCGGTGCCGGATGACCGGTCAGCTTTGCGCAAGCGACAGCTCTTTGGGGAGAGTTGTCATTGACCGAGACCTGCCATGGCGGATACCCGTCAACGCGGTGTATCCGCCAACGGGAGCCAACCGGGGCACACCGGTGCGAACCTCAAGGGCTGATGAGTCGATTTATCGATTTGGAGGCCATGCGTAGGCCCCGGGGCGCGGCTTCGCCCCGGGGCGGGTGTGACAGATTTCGACGGTTCAGCGCACGCGCGTGCGCGCGTAATGGCGCGAGGCCTTCGCCCGGTTTCCGCAGGCGGCCATCGAGCACCAGCGGCGGGTGCCGTTGCGTGAGACGTCGAAGAAGTGCAGGACGCAGCTCTCGGACGCGCACGCGCGGATCCGGTCGGGCGCCGAGCCCAGCAGGCCGAGGTAGTCGCGGGCCGCGATCCAGGCGGGACCCCAGGCGGGATCGTCGAACTCGGCCCGTTCGCCCGGGCCTTCCGCGGTGAGGGTGGCGCGGATGCGGCCGTGGTCCAGGACGGCGTCGACCAGGGCGCGCGCCTTCTCGTCCGCCGGGTCCGCGACGGCCCGGGCGAGTGCCTCGCGGGCGGTCAGCAGGTGGACGAGGGTCGGGGCGTCGGCGCGGAAACGGCCGGCCAGCCCGGTGGCCTCCAGCCAGACGGCGAGTCCCTCCACCCGGCTCAGCCCGGCGGCGCCCGCGAAGAGGTCGAGGGGTTCGCCCTCCGTGACCCAGCGGGTGTTCAGCAGGTCGAGCGCGACCGGCTCGCCGGTCAGGGGTCGTGGGTCCGCCGCCGTCATGTCTCCGACCCTTCCTGCCGCCTTGCTAACCCCTCAAGAGTACGTGACGGGTTGACGAGGATCTTCCTAACCTCTATCGTCGATTTAGAAGGTTAGAAATCCTCTGGGGAAGGTACCGCCATGACGACCGTCATCAGCAAGCTCCGCACCGGCCACGTGGGCCTCAACGTCACCGATCTGGAGCGCTCGCTCGCCTTCTACCGGGACGTCCTCGGCTTCCAGCCGCTGGCCGAGGGCAAGGAGGAGGGGCGCCGCTTCGCCCTCCTCGGCCAGGACGGCGAGCTCGTCCTCACCCTCTGGCAGCAGGCCGACAGCTCCTACGCCCCGGCCGCGGCCGGACTGCACCACCTGGCGCTCTCCGCCGGCGCGATCGAGGAGGTACGGGAGTACGAGGCGCGACTGCGGGAGCTGGGCGTCGAGTTCGCGTACGACGGGGTCGTCGCGCACGGCGAGGGCGCGGCCTCCGGCGGCATCTTCTTCCACGACCCCGACGGCATCCGGCTGGAGATCTCCGTCCCGACCGGCGCCGAGGGTGTGCCCGCCCCCGTCGCGGGGGCGCCGACCTGCGGATTCTTCTAATGAGCGGCGCCTACCACTGGGGCTCGCTGGCCGTGCAGGAGCGGGTCGGCGTACGGGACCTCGCCGAGCACGTCGGGCGCTCGATCGGAACGGGCATCCGGGACGTCGCCGCGGCCTTCCTGGGGCTCCAGCCGCACCTGGTCGTGGGGGCGGCCGACGGCGCGGGACGGATGTGGGCCTCGCTGCTCACCGGCGCGCCCGGTTTCGTACGGGCCACCGGGCCCGACCGGATCGCGGTCGCGGGCGGACTACCCCCGGGCGATCCGCTCGCCGAGGCGCTGGCCACGGCCGGGACCCGGGTCGGGACGATCGCGCTCGACCCGCGCACCCGGCGCCGGATGCGGCTGAACGGAACCCTCGATCCGACGCCCCGGGGCTTCGCGGTCGAGGCCGAGCAGGTCTTCGCCAACTGCCCCAAGTACCTGCAGAAACGGCAGCCGCTCGAGGTGGCCGCGCACGGGCCGGGCGTCGTGCGGCGCGGGAACGCGCTCACCCCCGGCCAGGAGCGGGCCGTGCGCGGCGCCGACACCTTCTTCGTCGCCACCACGGCGGAGGCGGACGGGGCCGACGCCAGTCACCGGGGCGGTCTGCCGGGCTTCGTGGAGGTGCTCTCGCCGGTGGAGCTGACCTGGCCGGACTACGCGGGCAACGCCATGTTCCTGACCCTCGGGAACCTGACGGCCGACCCGCGGGCCGGGCTGCTCTTCCCGGACTGGGAGAGCGGGGCGGTGCTCCAGCTCAGCGGCCGGGCGGAAACCGAGTTCGGGGCCGACGGGGAGCGGCGCGTCCGCTTCCACGTGGAGTCGGTGGTGGAGGGCGTGCATCCGGGGCGGCTGCGGTGGAGCGCTCCGGAGTACTCGCCTCACCTGGGCAGCACCACCAGGTAGGCGGCGGGCTCGCGGTCGCCGCAGGCCGTCAGGGCGGTCCGGACGACCGCGGCCTGCTGCTCGGGCCAGTCGCGCAGCTTGCGCGGGGTGACGTGGATGACGGTGACCCCGAGCCGCTCCAGGGTCTCCCGCTTGCGGACGCACTCCGACCACTGCTCGTCCTCCCCCTGGCGCGGGGCGCGGGTGTCGATCTCGACCGCGACGGCGTGCTCGGGCCAGTAGGCGTCCACCCCGCCGAGGTGCGGGCCGCCGGGCAGCCGCAGGTCCACGTTCCAGACCGGCTCGGGCAGTTCGTAGCCCCGTACGAGGTGGTACAGCCGGTCCTCGGCGATGGCCCGGCCCTCCGCGAGGAGGGACTCCACGGCGTCGACCACGTGCGGCCGGTTCAGCAGCCGCGCCACCGTCAGCTCCCGTACGACGGCGCCCGGTTCGCAGTGCCCGCCGCGCACGGCCTCGCTGAGCAGGCGGCGTACGGTGCCGGCGTCGGAGAGCTGGGCGACGGCGTCCGCGACGGCCCGCGCCACGGGCGCCACCGGCAGGCCGGTCACTTCCTGGGGCTGGGGCGGGGTGTGCGCGCGCACGATCCGTACGTCCCCGGCGGGCCGCAGCCGCCGGGTGCCGGGGACCAGTACGTCGATGTGCGCGAGGGCGAGCAGCGCGGGCGCGGAGGAGAAGCGGTACAGCGCGAGCGCCGCCAACCCGGTGATCATGGCCTCGCCCCCGCCGCGCCGCCCCGCGTACAGCAGTGCGGCGTGCAGGCGCTCCTCGCTGGTCGCCGGTCCGGAGTGCAGCAGGAACACCCCGGGAAGGATCTGCTGCCAGGGCCGCCCGGCGGCGTCGGAGGCGGTCACGCCGTGCTCGCGCAGCTGGGCCAGGGTCAGAACGCGGGGGCGGCTGCCGGTGAGGTGGGCGAGGGGGAGGGGTGCGTTGTGGTTCATGACGCGGTGATTCCCTCAGGCCATGGCCTCGCTAACCCCTGTTACACGCCCGTCGGCAAACCGGGACAAGCCGGGGCTAAAGTACGGGCGTTCGATGGCCGATAGGCTGCGCCGCTGTCGGGGGCGGAGCCCCGACAGCGGCGCAGCGGGTTAGCTGCCGGCCGCGGCGTCGCACCGCTGCGCGGCAAGCGCCCTGGCCAGGTCGTCCCGGGACTCCAGCACCAGGCGGCGAAGCGCCGGGGCCGCGTCCGGGTGGGCGGAAAGCCAGGCGTCAGTCGCCGAGATGGTGGACTCCGAGTCCTGGAGCGACGGGTACAGCCCCTTCACCACGTCCATGCCGATCTGGATCGACCGCTCCGACCAGATCCGCTCGATCACCTCGAAGTAGCGCTCCGAGTAAGCCGCCAGCAGGCCCCGCTGCGAGGGCTGCTGCATGCCCGCGATCGTCGCCTCCACCAGCGCGTTCGACAGGCTGTCCGACTCGACCACCGCCGCCCAGGCCTGGTCCTTGACCGCCTCCGACGGTCGCGCCGCCAGGCACCGCACCTGGTGCCGCTTGCCCGAGGCCGTGTCGTCGCGCGCGAGTTCGGCGTGCAGCGTGTCCTCGTCCACCGCCCCGTGGGCGGCCAGCGGCAGCAGAAAGTCCCAGCGCAGCTCCTGGTCCACGTCCAGCCCGTCGATCCGCGCGGACCCCTCCAGCAGCCCCAGCAGCAGCTGGAAGTCGCCCTCGGTGGCCGCGCTCGCGGCGAAGAACCGGGCCCAGGTCAGCTGGTGCTCCGAACCGGCCTCGGCCAGCCGCAGCTCGTGCAGCGCGCCCGCCGCCAGCTCCCGGCCGCCCTGCTCGCGCCAGTCCGGCGCCGCGTAGCGGGTGACCGCCGTCAGGGTCTGGCTGTGCACCATCTGCAGGACGCCGACGTGCGTCTCGCGGCCCGCGTGCGCCAGGACCAGCGACACGAAGTCACGCGCGGGCATCAGTCCGTCCCGCGTCAGGTTCCACAGCGCCGACCAGCTCAGCGCCCGGGCCAGCGGGTCCGTGATGTCGCCCAGGTGGGCCCGCAGCGTGGTGAGCGAGCCCTCGTCGAAGCGGACCTTGCAGTAGGTGAGGTCCTCGTCGTTGACCAGGATCAGGTCGGGCCGCTCCAGGCCCGCCAGCTCCTCGACCACGGTCCGCGCGCCCGCCACGTCCGCCCCGGCCCGCGCGTAGCGGACCAGGGTGCCGTCGGACTCCAGCCGGTACAGGCCGACCGCGACCCGGTGGGGACGGAGCTCGTCGCCCTCCTGGAGCACGGCCAGCTCGGTCACCCGCCCGCCCGCGTCACAGGTGACCACCGGCGTCAGCACGTTCACGCCGGCCGTCTGGAGCCAGGCCCGCGACCACTCGGCCATGTCCCGCCCGGACACCTCGCCGAGCACCGACAGCAGGTCCTCCAGGCGCGTGTTCCCGTAGGCGTGGGCCTTGAAGTACCGCCGCGCGCCGTCCAGGAACGCATCCCGCCCCACGTAGGCGACCAGCTGCTTCAGGACGGAGGCGCCCTTGGCGTAGGTGATCCCGTCGAAGTTCAGCTTCGCGTCCTCCAGGTCACGGATGTCGGCCGTGATCGGGTGCGTGGACGGCAGCTGGTCGGCCCGGTAGGCCCAGGCCTTGCGGTTGTTGGCGAAGGTGACCCACGCCTGGTCGAAGCGGGTGGCCTCGACGAGTCCGAAGGACCCCATGAAGTCGGCGAAGGACTCCTTCAGCCACAGGTCGTCCCACCACTTCATGGTGACCAGGTCGCCGAACCACATGTGCGCCATCTCGTGCAGGATGACGTTCGCGCGCCGCTCGTACGAGGCCTGCGTGACCTTCCCGCGGAAGATGTACTCCTCGCGGAAGGTCACCATCCCCGGGTTCTCCATCGCGCCCAGGTTGTACTCCGGGACGAAGGCCTGGTCGTACTTCCCGAAGGGGTACGGGTAGTCGAAGATCTCGTGGAAGAGGTCGAAGCCCTGCTTGGTGACGAGGAAGACGTCTTCCGCGTCGAAGTGCTTCGCCAGTCCCTTGCGGCACATCGCGCCCAGCGGGATCGTCAGGTCCCCGCGGGTGTAGGAGTCGGTCACGTAGTGGTAGGGGCCGGCCACCACGCACGTGATGTACGTGGAGATCGGCTTCGTCTCGGCGAACCGCCAGACGCCGCCCTCCCGCGACTCCTCCGCGCCGTTGCTCCACACCTGCCAGCCCTCCGGCGCGCTCACCTCGAAGCGGTAGGGCGCCTTCAGGTCGGGCTGCTCGAAGTTCGCGTACACCCGCCGGGCATCCGCCGGTTCGTACTGGGTGTAGAGGTAGACCTCGCCGTCCTCCGGGTCCACGAAGCGGTGCATGCCCTCGCCGGTGCGGCTGTACGCGCAGTTCGCGTCCACCACCAGGACGTTCTCGCCGGCCAGGCCGTCCAGCGCGATGCGGGCGCCGTCGAAGACCTCGGCGGGGTCGAGCGGGCGTCCGTTCAGGGTGACGGCGTTCACCGACGGGGCGATCAGGTCCGCGAAGGTGGCGGAGCCCGGGGTGGTGGCCCGGAAGCGGATGGTCGTCACCGAGCGGAAGGTCCGGGGGCCGTCGGCCGGTTCGGCCTCGTCCACCGCGGACCTCAGGTCGAGGACCACCTCGTACCCGTCGACGGACAGCAGCTCGGCCCGTTCGCGGGCCTCGTCACGGGACAGATTCTCTCCGGGCACGTGCACTCCTTCGTGCGTGATCGTGTTCTACCTGACGAATCCTCGCACGCAGGGAATGCGGGCGCCGGGGGCCTGGTTGGCGACGGGGACGGGACGGCAGGGACGTCCCTTTTCCCGACATGAGGCTTGAGGAGAGACATGACCGACACCCAGGTGCGCGAGAAGACCCCCGTCGACTTCTGGTTCGACCCGCTCTGCCCCTGGGCCTGGATGACGTCCCGCTGGATGGTGGAGGTCGAGAAGGTCCGCGACGTCGAGGTCCGCTGGCACGTGATGAGCCTGGCCGTGCTCAACGAGAACAAGCTGGACGAGCTGCCCGAGCGCTACCGGGAGCTGCTCGGCCCCAAGGGCTGGGCCCCCGTGCGCGTGGTCATAGCGGCCCAGCAGAAGCACGGTGAGGAGATCACCGGCAAGCTCTACACCGCCCTCGGCACCCGCATCCACAACGAGGACAAGGGCCCGACCCGCGAGGTGATCGCCGAGGCGCTGGCCGAGGTCGGCCTGCCGGCCGAGCTGCTCGCGTACGCGGACTCCGAGGAGTACGACGAGGTGCTGCGCGCCTCGCACAACGACGGCATCGAGCGCGTAGGCCAGGAGGTGGGCACCCCGGTGATCTCCGTGCCCGGCGCCGAGGGCGACGAGGTGGCCTTCTTCGGCCCCGTGGTCACCCCGACCCCGCGCGGCGAGGCCGCCGCCCGGCTGTGGGACGGCACCCTGCTGGTCGCCTCGACCCCGGGCTTCTACGAGATCAAGCGCACTCGCACCCAGGGCCCGTCCTTCGAGTAACCCGGAGGTACGCAGCCCGGAGGTACGCAGAAGGCCCCCGCGAGTCACGTCCTCGCGGGGGCCTTCTGGTGGACACGCCCGCCGGTGAAGGTTGAGAAGACGATCACGAGGCGGACGGGTTCGGGGTGCCGATCAGCCCTTGGCCGGGATCAGCAGCGGGGTGTTCGCCTTGGCGTCGGCGTAGCGCTTGGCCACGTCCTGCCAGTTGACGACATTCCACATGGCCTCGATGAAGTCCACCTTCTGGTTCTTGTACTGAAGGTAGAAGGCGTGCTCCCAGGCGTCGAAGACCAGGATCGGCACGGAGGCCTGGCCCACGTTGCCCTGGTGGTCGTAGATCTGCTCGACGATCAGACGGCCGCTGATGGGCTCGTACGCGAGCACGCCCCAGCCGGAGCCCTGCGTCGCGGAGGACGCGAAGGTCAGCTGCTTCTTGAAGGCGGCGAAGGAACCGAAGGACTCGGTGATCGCGGCCGGGAGCTCGCCCAGGCCGTCCTTCTCGTCCGGGACGCCGCCGCCGTCGCCGGTCTTCGGGCTGGCCATGTTGTGCCAGTAGATGCTGTGCAGGATGTGGCCGGAGAGGTGGAACGCGAGGTTCTTCTCCAGGCCGTTCAGCGCGCCCCAGTTCTCCTTGTCGCGCGCCTCCTCCAGCTGTTCCAGCGTGGTGTTGGCGCCAGCGACGTAGGCCGCGTGGTGCTTGTCGTGGTGCAGTTCGATGATCTGCGGGTTGATCACCGGCTCCAGCGCCGCGTAGTCGTAAGGAAGCTCAGGAAGCGTGTAGATGGCCATGCGTGTATCCGGTCCCCTCGGCGTGCCAACTGCTTATTGCAATCAATGCGCAACTGCACGCTAGCAGTAGCTATTCCCCCTCGCATGTAAGGGTCGCCTCTCTTGTCGCGTCCTGCCGAACGCCGGAGGCCGGGCCCATGCGATCGCACGGGCCCGGCCTCCGGGAAGCGGAACTGAGGTGGGGTCAGGCCTTCGCGCCCGCCGCCGCCCGGCGCTGCATGACGTAGCCGGTCACCGCGAGCGCGGCCGTCAGGCCTCCGGTGAAGACGACCTGGACGCGGGTGTCCTCGCCCAGGACCATCAGGACCAGCACCCCGGCCACCCCGGCCAGCGCCACCCAGGTCAGGTACGGGAAGCCCCACATCTTCACGACCAGCTTCTCGGGGGCCTCGCGCTCCAGCCGGCGGCGCAGCACGAACTGCGAGACGGCGATGAAGCCCCAGACGACGAGGATGACTCCGCCGACCATGTTCAGCAGCCAGGCGAACAGGGTGTCCGGGTACCAGTACGAGAGGAGCACGGTGACGAAGCCGAAACCGGAGGAGGCGAGCACCGCGCGGCGCGGGACCCCGCCGGTGACCTTGCCCAGCGCCTTGGGGCCCTGGCCGCGGGAGACCAGGGAGTAGGCCATGCGCGAGGAGCCGTAGATGTTGGCGTTCATGGCGGACAGCAGGGCGATCAGGATGACCACGTTCATGATCTCGCCGGCCGCCGGGATGCCCAGGTGGTCCAGGGTGGCGGCGTAGGGGCCGTCCGCCGTGACCGCCGGGTCGTTCCAGGGCAGCAGGGTGACGATGACCAGCATGGAGCCGACGTAGACGATCGCGATGCGCCACATGGTGGTCTTCACGGCCTTGGCCACGCCCTTGACGGGGTTCTCGGACTCGGCGGCCGCGATGGTCACCGTCTCCAGCCCGCCGTACGCGACGACCGAGGCCAGCAGTCCGACGAGCAGGCCGTCCATCCCGTTGGGCAGGAAGCCGCCGTCGTGCACCAGGTTGGCCGCGCCGGGGGAGGAGGTGCCGGGCAGCAGCCCCATGACGGCCAGTACGCCCAGGCCCAGGAAGAGCCCGATGGCGCCGATCTTCAGGGCGGCGAACCAGAACTCGAACTCGCCGAAGCGCGAGACGGCGCCCAGGTTGGACCCGCAGAAGACGGCCATGAAGACCAGCACCCACATCCAGGAGGGGGTGCCCGGGAACCAGCCGGTCATGATGTGCGCCGCGCCGATCGCCTCGATGGCCACGCCCACGCAGAGCAGGGTCCAGAACATCCAGCCCGCCGTGAAACCGGCCCAGGGGCCGACGGCCCGCTCCGCGTGCACCGAGAAGGAGCCGGAAGCGGGGTTCGCCGCGGACATCTCGCCGAGCATCCGCATCACGAACATCACGAGCAGCCCGGACGCCGCGTAGGCGAGCACGATCGAGGGGCCGGCGGCGGCGATCCCGGCCCCCGAGCCGACGAAGAGCCCGGCGCCGATGACCCCGCCGAGGGCGATCATCGAGAGGTGGCGCTGCTTGAGGCCGTTGCCGAGGGGGGAACCGGCGCCGCCCTGCGGTGGCACCTGCTGCGGGTGGGGGGTGATCGTGCTCTGACTCATGCGGGCCAGTGTCTCCGTCGTCCGATAGTCGGACGTTCTTCGTCCGGTATTCGGACGGACGCTTCACGGATCGTGATCACGCCCCTCCTCGACGTCAAAGGGGTGCCCGGCCGCGACCGCCGGACACCCCCTGACACCTCGGACCGAGTCCGGCCCCGCGGACTACGCCTGGGGCAGCTTCTCGTTCCGGCGGGCCCGCAGCTCGCGCAGGCCCGCCACCGCGAGCACCGCCGCGGCCGCGCCGGAGGACCAGAGCAGCTGGGGCCGCGCGGAGTCGTCGAACAGCATCAGGACGAGCACCGTCGCCATGCCGATCAGCGCCGTCCAGGTGAGGTACGGGAACAGCCACATCGGCAGCGTCAGCCGCTCCGGCATGTCCCGCTCGATGACCCGGCGCAGCTTCAGCTGCGAGACGGCGATCAGGGCCCACACGAAGAGCAGCACGGCGCCGACCGCGTTCAGCATGTAGAGGAAGATCGTGTCCGGCCACAGCAGGTTCAGCACCACCGACACGAAGCCGAAGGCCACCGACGCGAAGACGGCCCGGCGCGGCACCCCGCCGCCCGAGACCTTCAGCAGCGCCTTGGGCGCCTCGCCCCGCTCGGCCAGGGAGAACACCATGCGCGAGGACCCGTACAGGTTCGCGTTGAGCGCCGACAGCAGGGCCACGAACACCACGATGTTCATGATCTGGCCGGCCGCCGGGATGCCGATGGAGTCGAGGACGGCCACGTACGGGCTCTCACCCGGCTCCAGCGAGTCCCACGGCAGCAGGGTCACGATGACCACCATCGAGCCGACGTAGAAGAAGAGGATGCGCCACACCGCGCTGCGCACCGCGCGGGCCACCGAGCGCGCCGGGTCGTCCGACTCGGCGGCCGCGATGGTGACGACCTCCAGGCCGCCGAAGGCGAAGACCACCGCGAGCATGCCGGCGACGACCCCGCCGATGCCCGCCGGGAAGAAGCCGCCCTGGCCCGTCAGGTTGGTCATGCCCACCGGATCCGTGTCCGGGAGCAGACCGAAGACGGCGAGGGTGCCGAGGATCAGGAAGAGCACGATCGCCCCCACCTTCAGCGCGGCGAACCAGAACTCGAACTCGCCGAAGTTCCGCACGGCGGCCAGGTTGGCGACGGTGAAGACCACCATGAACAGCAGCACCCAGACCCACTGGTCGACCGAGGGCACCCAGCCGTTCGCGATCTTCGCGGCGCCGGTCGCCTCCACGGCGAGCACCACGACCAGCAGGAACCAGTACAGCCAGCCCGCCGAGAAACCGGCCCAGCGCCCCAGCGCCTTCTCCGCGTAGACGGAGAACGAACCGGAGGCGGGCATCGCGGCGGACATCTCGCCGAGCGCCCGCATGACCAGCATCGCGAGGACGCCCGCGAGCAGGTAGGAGCAGATGATCGCGGGACCGGCGATGCCGATGCCGGCGCCGGAGCCGACGAAGAGCCCGGCGCCGATCACGCCGCCGAGGCCCAGCATGGTCAGGTGGCGCTGCTTGAGGCTGTGGCTCAGTGGCTCCTCGGGCAGGTCGGAAGTCAGGGGAGAAGCTTCTTGCTGACGGTTGGGCATGAGGGGCGCTCGTACTCTCGTTCGGCCCAGCGGCGGTGGGGGCTCCGTATCAGGATTGGCGGGACCCTACAGTCTCACTGGGCAGCGGCCTTCCGTGCAAAACGGACGTGGTGTCGAATCCTCGCCGTGACGCGGATCACGTCGTCGGGAGTGGGAGTGGGAGTCTTTGTGCGGTCCCCACCAAACCGGGGAGTATGCCTTTGTGCCGGGCGGCGGTGGGGCGGTGGCGGGCCGCGGACTAACGTCGGTGATCGTCCTGTCACCACGATCTTCCGGAGCCCTCCGATGAGCACCGCTTCCGTCTCCTTCCGGCCCGGCGCCGTCCTCGCCGACCTGCTGCCCGCGAGCCGCGTCCGCGACATCGCGCTCGTCGCCGGCGGAGCCGCGCTGACCGGCCTGGCCGCGCAGATCGCGGTGCCCGTCCCCGGCTCCCCGGTCCCGGTCACCGGCCAGACCTTCGCGGCGCTGCTCGTCGGCACCGCCTTCGGCGCCCGCCGCGGCTTCCTCGCGCTGGGCCTGTACGCCCTGCTCGGCTCGGCCGGCGTGCCGTGGTTCGCGAACGGCACCTCCGGTGCGGGCGGCGCCTCCTTCGGCTACGTGCTCGGCATGCTGCTGGCCGCCACCCTCGTCGGCGCCCTCGCGCGGCGCGGCGCCGACCGCTCGGTCCTGCGTACGGCGGGCACGATGGTGCTGGGCTCCGCCGTCATCTACGCGGTGGGCGTGCCGTACCTGATGGCCGCCACCGGGATGTCGCTGGGCGCGGCCGTCGCGGCCGGCCTGGTCCCGTTCCTGATCGGCGACGCGCTCAAGGCCGCGCTGGCCATGGGCGCGCTGCCGGCCGCCTGGAAGCTGGCGGGCCGCCGGGGCTGAACACTCCCCAGATGCGCCGGGGCCCGGCCCGCCTGTGACGGCGGGCCGGGCTCTGGCGTACGGAGGGGGGACCAGGGGTCAGCCCTGGAGCGCCGCCCGCTTGCGGCGGAAGTCCAGCACCACGCCGACGGCCACGACCAGGCCGGCCACCAGGGTGGAGAGGGTGACCACCTCGCGGTTGGCGTCGTCCACGAACATGTAGCCGATCACGAACACGATCAGTGCGGCGGTGGCCCAGGTCAGCCACGGGAAGAGCCACATCTTCACGGTCAGCTTCTCCGGGGCCTCGCGGACCAGGATCCCGCGCATCCGCAGCTGGGTGAAGCAGATCACCAGCCAGACGAAGAGCGCGATGGCACCCGAGGAGTTCAGCAGGAAGTTGAAGACCGTGTCCTTGAAGGCGTAGTTGAAGTAGACGGCCACGAAGCCGAAGACCGTGGAGCCCAGGATCGCGGCCACCGGCACGCCCTTGGCGTTGACCTTGGCGAACGCCTTCGGGGCGTCGCCGCGCTCACCGAGCGAGAAGGCCATGCGGGAGGCGGTGTACAGGCCCGAGTTCAGGCAGGACAGCACGGCGGTCAGGACGATGACCTCCATGATCGTGCCGGCGTGCGCGATGCCGATCGAGTCCAGGGCCGCGACGTACGAGCCCTTCTCGGTGATCGACTTGTCGTTCCACGGGAGCAGGGTCAGCACGATGAAGATCGAGCCCAGGTAGAAGACGCCGATCCGCCAGATGACGGAGTTGGTGGCCTGGGTGACCGCCTTGCGGGGGTTCTCCGACTCGCCGGCCGCCAGCGTGACGATCTCGCTGCCCATGAAGGAGAAGACGACCATCAGCACACCGGTGAGGACGGCGCCGTAGCCGTTGGGGAAGAATCCGCCCGCGTCGGTCAGGTGGGCGAAGCCCGCACCCGGGTTGTCGGAGCCCGGCAGCACGCCGAAGACGGCCAGCATGCCGATGATCACGAACGCGCCGATGGCGACGACCTTGATGCCCGCGAACCAGAACTCGAACTCGCCGTACGAGGCGACCGACCCGAGGTTGGTGAGGGTCAGGACCGCCATCACGATCAGCGCCCAGGCCCACTGCGGGACGGCCGGGATCCAGTTCTCCAGGATGGCGGCACCGGCGGTGGCCTCCACGGCCAGTACAACGACCCAGAAGAACCAGTACAGCCAGCCGATGGAGAAGCCGGCCCAGCGGCCGAGCGCCCGGTCGGCGTACGCGGAGAAGGAGCCCGAGTTCGGGCTGGCGGCGGCCATCTCGCCCAGCATCCGCATCACGAAGACCACCATCGCGCCGACGAGGGCGTAGGAGATCAGGATGGCGGGACCGGCCTTGGCGATACCGCCACCGGAGCCGACGAAGAGGCCGGCGCCGATGACGCCACCGATGGCGATCATGGACAGGTGGCGGTTCTTGAGACCGGCCTTCAGACCGTCGGAGGGCTGACCGTCACCGGGGTTACCAGTGGGGTTGCCTTCCTTCTGAAGGGTCGTCGTGGAGCTCATGGACGGATCCTTAGGTTCTCGGGTTGCGAGCCCCGGCATTCAAACCTGAGATGAACGCAGGACGGAAGACCTCAGTCCGGATCGTTGCGTAAGGACCAACGGCCCGGACCTGTGGCCCCCGTGTCTCATCTGCGTTCTTTGGGTTTACTTGAGCTTTAGAAGTGATTTACGCGACACCCGCTGCGAGTCGCCGGGCCCCCTCGTGCCACACTCGACCCATGCGCGTGTACCTCGGATCCGACCATGCCGGTTATGAGCTCAAGAACCACCTCGTGGACTGGCTCAAGAACAACGGCCACGAGCCCGTCGACTGTGGGCCCCACATCTACGACGCCGTGGACGACTACCCGCCGTTCTGCCTGCGCGCCGCGGAGAAGACCGCCGCGGACCCCGGCAGCCTCGGCATCGTGATCGGCGGCTCCGGCAACGGCGAGCAGATCGCCGCGAACAAGGTCAAGGGGATCCGCGCCGTCCTCGCGTGGAGCGTCCAGACCGCCGAGCTGGGCCGCGAGCACAACAACGCCAACGTGATCTCCGTCGGCGGCCGCATGCACACCCAGGACGAGGTCGTCAGCTTCATCGACGCCTTCCTGAAGACCCCGTACTCCGGCGAGGAGCGCCACACCCGCCGCATCGACATGCTCACCGCCTACGAGCAGACCGGCGAGCTCCCCCCGATCCCGGCCCACCACCCGCAGGGCTGATCCCGCCTTCCGGCCGTGCCGCTCCCTGCGGGGGTGGCACGGCCGTTTTCATTCTTCTCAGGAGTCCGCCGTGCCCGAGGGGCATAAGATCCACCGCCTGGCCCAGGACCACACAGAGCGGTTCGCCGACCGTCCGGTCCGCGTGAGCAGCCCCCAGGGCCGCTTCGCCGAGAGCGCGGCCCTGCTCGACGGGCGCGAACTGGAGAGCGCCGAGGCGCACGGCAAGCACCTCTTCCTGGAGCTGGGCGACGCCTGGATCCACATCCACCTCGGACTCTTCGGCAAGCTCGGCTTCGGCCCCGCCCCGGCTCCGCCCGCGACCGACACGGTCCGGCTGCGCCTGCTGAACGAGGAGCACTACGCCGACCTGCGCGGACCCACCGCCTGCGCGCTGATCGGCGAGGGCGAGAAGAAGTCGATACACGACCGGCTCGGCCCCGACCCGCTGCGGCCGGACGACGACCCCGAACGGGCCTGGAAGCGGATCTCCCGCTCCCGCACCACCGTCGCCGCCCTGCTGATGGACCAGAAGGTCGTCGCGGGCGTCGGCAACGTCTACCGCGCCGAGGTCCTCTTCCGGCACGGCATCGACCCGTACCGGCTCGGCAAGGACCTCACGCGCGGCGAATGGGACGCCATGTGGGAGGACCTGGCCGGACTGATGCGCGAGGGCGTACGGAACAACCGCATCGACACCGTCCGCGACGAGCACCTGCCCGAGGCGATGGGCCGTCCGCCGCGGGTGGACGACCACGGCGGCGAGGTGTACGTCTACAGGAGGGCGAACCTGCCCTGCCACATCTGCGGGGGCGAGATCCGCACCGCCGGTCTCGCCGCCCGCAACCTCTTCTGGTGCCCGGCCTGCCAGAAGCGCTGACGCCCCTGAGGTTCCGTGCCGCCTGCGGGCCGCGCTGACCGCCTCAGCGTCCCGTGCGCGTACGACGCGCCGACGCGCCCCTCAGAACCCGTGCGGGAGCCAAGGGGCCACGTCCCCGGCGAAGGCCCGCGAGGCCTCCGTCAGGGCGCCCGGCCGCAGTTCGCGGACCCGGCCGGCCGCCGCCAGCGAGGTCAGGCTGATCCCGCCCAGGTAGGCCGCGCCCAGCTCCCGTACCGACAGCGCCAGCTCCGCCGGCTCCGCGGTCCGGGTGCACGAGACCTTCCCGGCGCCGTCGCCCGCGCTCGCACCGGCCGTCAGCCGCCACCGCCCCGCGTTCCACGGGCAGAACGCGTCCTCGACCTCCAGGACCACGTCCACCGCGGACCCGTAGGTCCGCGCCTCCAGCGCCGCCGGCAGGTCCACCAGCCGTACGTGGAGCGAGTCGCGCGCCGTCGGCCGCGACCGCCGGACATCGCTGACCAGGTGCAGCAGCGGATCGTCCACCGGCCGCCCGCCCGCCCGCACCGTCCACGTCAGGTCGATGGAGAACAGGTAGCGCCACAGTGCGGCCGTCGCCGCCGGATCCAGCGCGTCGAGGTCCACGACCTCGACCTTCCCGGCCGCACCGGCCGGATCCCAGTCCGGCTTGACCCGGTAGCGGGCGTACCCCGCCACCCCGCCGTCCGCCCGCTCGGCGACCACGCACTTCAGCGGCGAAGCACCCTCCCGGTCCTCGGGCGGATCCATGACCGTCTGCCGCTCCCAGCCGGGCTGCCGGGCCGGCGTCCCCGGCCGCCGCGTGACCAGCTCGGCGTACACCCGCTCGCAGTCGGCCAGCGCCTGCTGCGGGTCGACCAGCCGCAGCCGCACCTCGTCCGTCCCCGGCGGCACTGCGAGCCGTACCCGCGCCGTGTCGACCTCCACGGACAGGGCGTACGTCGCCGTGCCGTAGCCGAAGCGCCCGTAGATCGCCGGATCCGAGGCCGTCAGCACCGCGAGCGGCTCACCGGCCGCCCGGACGTCGTCCAACTGGCGCCGCATCAGAGAACTGAGCACCCCGCGGCGGCGGTGCGTCGGCGCGACGCCCACCATCGTGACCCCGGCGGCGGGCACCACCGCCCCGCCCGGCACCGAGATCCGGAAGCTGAACGCCGAGGCCGAACCCACGCACTCCGCGCCGTCCCAGACGCCCAGGGAACGCTCCGGCTCCGTCAAGGACCGGTACAGCTCCCGCCGCTGAGGGGGCTCGGACACACCACCGAAAGCCAGTTCCAGCTGGTCGAACCAGACATCCCACTCGCCGGACCTCAAAACGCGCATCTCAAGAGCCATGTGGCCATCCTTACCCGGGCATTCCGCCGCGGTCGAAGGGTTTTCCGGAGGCAATGTGCCCAAGGTCCAGGGGTACCCCTGCGCATCCACAGCCAGGATGGATAAGGTCCCGATGCAATGGCCGGAGCACGCGTGGAATCCCTCATGGCCCGGATGCGCATGCTGTCGCACCGGGGGCGCACCGCCCTGCGCAAATCCGCCGTCGACTACTTCCGCGGCGACGGCTCCGACTGGCTCGCCTTCGGCGGTCTGCTGGCCACCGTTCCCGCGATCGCCTTCGGCACGCTCATGCTGCCCGTCTGGTTCTCGCCCTCCGCGCTCGTCCTGCCCATCGTCGCCGGCGGACTGCTGCTGCGCCCCGCCAGCCTCCTGGCCCTGTACGCCGCCTCCGCGACCGCGCTGATCGTCGAGGCCCTCGTCCTCGGCCCGTACACCCAGGGCCCGGCCCGCGTCACCCCCGGCACCGTCCTGGTGGTCGCGGCCTGCGGATTCTTCGGACTGGTCATCGCCCAGTTCCGCAGCCGCGTCGGCGTCCCCTGGCGGCGCGGCGGCACCATGCTCTTCGACCTCCGCGAACGCATCCGGATCCAGAGCAAACTGCCCGCCCTGCCGCGCGGCTGGCACCGCGAGATGGCCCTGCGCCCGGCCGGCGGCCAGTCCTTCTCCGGCGACTTCGTCGTCGCGGCCCGCACCAACGGCGGCCGGACCCTGGAGATCGTCCTGACCGACGTCTCCGGCAAGGGGATGGAAGCGGGCTCCCGTGCCCTGCTGCTGTCCGGGGCCTTCGGCGGCCTGCTCGGCGCCCTGCCCCCGCACGGCTTCCTGCCCGCCGCCAACGGCTACCTGCTCCGCCAGGACTGGGACGAGGGCTTCGCCACCTCCATCCACCTCGTCCTGGACCTGGAGACCGGCGACTACGAACTGCTCTCCGCCGGCCACCTCCCGGCCCTCCAGCTCTCCGCCGGCAGCGGCCGCTGGCAGGAGATGACCGGCGAGGGCCCGCTGCTCGGCGTCTACGACGGCGCCGAGTTCCTCCCCGCCCGCGGGAACCTGCGCCGCGGCGACGTCCTCATGCTCTTCACCGACGGCCTCGTCGAGACGGCCGACCGCGAGATCAGCGAAGGCATCGACCGCCTCACCGGCGAAGCCGACCGCTACGTCGCCTCCGGCTGGGACGGCGCCGCCTGGCACCTGATCGAGAAGGTCGCCAAGGACGTCAACGACGACCGCGCCCTCCTCCTCATCCGCCGCTCACCCTGACCGCCCGGTGCCCGGTGCCCGGTGCCCGGTGCCCGGTGCGCGGCGGCCGGCGGCCGGCGCCCGCACCCGGTGGGGTTTACCCCACCCCGCACCGGCCAGCTCCCGCCATGTCCCACCCGCCTGCCGATCCGTAGCGTCGAAGACACCACAGACGACGACGCACCACGGCACGGAAGGCGGCACACATGGGGCTCCGGCGGAGCAAGCGGCGGCACCGGGAGACCTCGGCCGGACGGGAGGCGGCGGCGCCCGGGTACGACACCACCGCGGCCGTCGAACTGCGCGGCGTCCGCCGCCAGTACGGCCGCGGAGCCGCGGCCGTGCACGCCCTGCGCGGGATCGACCTCAGCCTGCCGCGCGGCAGCTTCACCGCCGTGATGGGCCCCTCCGGCTCCGGCAAGTCCACCTTCCTCCAGTGCGCCGCCGGACTCGACCTGCCCACCGAGGGCTCCGTACGCCTCGGCGGCACCGAGATCACCGGCATGAACGAGAACGAGCTCACCGAACTCCGCCGCAGCCGCCTCGGCTTCGTCTTCCAGGCCTTCAACCTCCTGCCCTCCCTCACCGTCGAGCAGAACGTGCTGCTCCCGGTGCGGCTCGCCGGCGGCCGCGCCGCCTCCCGGGGCCAGGACCGCGCCGCGGACCTGCTCGCCCGGGTCGGCCTGGAGGGCAAGGGCCGCCGCCGGCCCGCCGAACTCTCCGGCGGCCAGCAGCAGCGCGTCGCCATCGCCCGGGCGCTCGTCACCAACCCCGACGTGGTCTTCGCCGACGAACCCACCGGGGCCCTCGACACCACCACCGCGGCCGAGGTCCTCGCGCTCCTGCGCGACGCCGTCGACTCGCTGACCGCCACCGTCGTCATGGTCACCCACGACCCCGTCGCCGCCTCCCACGCCGACCAGGTGCTCTTCCTCGCCGACGGGCTCATCGCGGACCGGCTGCCGCGCAGCTCCGCCGCCACCGTCGCCGCCCGGATGGCCACGCTGACCGCGCGCCCCGCCGCCCCGGTCCACGCGGGAGCGGCCGCCTGATGCCCTTGCGCCCCAACGGCCTGGCCCGCGCGGCCGTTCGCTTCCGGCCCGCCGCGTTCGCCGGGACCTTCATCGCCCTGCTCATGACCGTCGCCATCGTCTCCGCCTGCGGCATCCTGCTCGAAACCGGGCTGCGGGCGCAGGCCCCGCCGACCCGGTACGCCGCCGTCCCCGTCGTCATCGCCGCCGACCAGCAGGTCCACATGAGGTCGGGCAGCGGAGAGGGGGCCTACGAGGTCTCGGCGCCGGTCCCCGAACGCGCCCGCGTCGACGCCGCCCTGCTGGACCGGCTGGCCCCGCTGGGCCGCGCCGTGCCCGACGTGGTGTTCCCGGTGCGCGACGCCACGGGCGCCACGTCCGAGGCCTACGGCTGGGGCTCCACCGCCTTCACCGGTACGGGGCTCAGCGCGGGCCGGGCGCCCGGCGCGGGCGAGGTGGTCCTCGGCGGAGCCGGCGGCGACGGCCGGGTGAGCCTGGAGACCCCCGTCGGGAAACGCGAGTTCCGCGTCGTCGGGCACGCCGAAGGCCAGGGCGTCTGGTTCTCCGACGCCGAGGCCCGCGCCCTGTCCGGCCACCCGGACACGCTCGACGCCATCGCCCTCCTCCCCGCGGCCGCACCGGCATCCGCTGCCGGCTCCGCGGCCGCACCGGCATCCGCTGCCGACTCCGCGGCCGCACCGGCATCCGCTGCTGCACCCGCCGCCGGACCGGCTTCCGCTTCCGCGACCGGCCCGGCCTCCGCGGCCGGCTCCGCGGCCGGGCCGGCATCCGCTGCTGCACCCGCCGCCGGACCGGCTTCCGCCGCCGGGCAGGCTTCCGCTTCCGCGTCCGGACCGGCACCCGCCGCACCCGCCGCCGGACCGGCATCCGCGGCCGCACCCGCACCCGCATCCGCCCCCGCGGCCGGCTCCGGGGAGCGGCTCGCCGCCGCGGCCGAGGCTGCCGTCGCGGGGCGGGCCGAGGTCCTCACCGGGGCGGACCGGGCCATGGACCCGGCGCTGGCCGGGGCGAAGGACCTGCTGACCGCACTCGGCGGCTCCTTCGGCGGCACGGCCACCCTCGTTGCCGTCTTCACCGCCGCCGGGACGGTCGCCCTCTCCGTCGGGCAGCGCTCCCGCGAGTTCGCCCTGCTGCGCGCCGTCGGAGCCACCCCGCGCCAGATCCGCCGCACCGTCGCCACCGAAGCCCTCCTCGTCGCGCCCGCCGCCGGAGCACTCGGCTGCCTCCCCGGGTACGCCCTCGCGTCCTGGTGGTTCGGCCGGCTCAAGGCCAAGGGCGCCGTTCCCGACGCCGTCGAACTCTCCGCCTCCTGGATCCCGCTGGCCGCCGCCGTCGGCATCGGCCTCGCCACCGCCCTGCTCGCCGGCTGGGCCGCCGCCCGCCGGCCCGCCCGCATCCGCCCCGGCCAGGCCCTCGCCGCCGCCGCGGTGGAACGCCTCCGCCCCGGCTGGATCCGTACGCCCCTCGGCCTCGCCGCCCTGGCCGGCGGCGCCGCCTGCGCGGGCCTCGCCGCCACCGGCAGCGGCGCCGACGCCGCCGACGCCTCCCTCGGCGTCGTCATGCTGTTCATGCTGGCCGTGGCCCTGCTCGGCCCGCTGATCGCCCGCGCCTGCGCCGCCGTCCTCGGACTCCCGCTGCGCGTCGGCGGCCCCTCCGCCTCGCTGGCCGCCGCCAACTCCCGTACCCACGCCCGCCGTCTCGCCTCCGCGATCACCCCGATCGTGCTCGCCATGGCCTTCTCCTCGACCCTGGTGTTCCTCCACACCAGCGAGGACCGCGCCGTCCTGCGGCAGCAGGAGACCGGGCTGCTGGCCGACCACATCGTCACGGCGCCGCCCTCCGACGTCGCGAACCGGCCCCTGCCCGCCGGAGTCACCGCCGCCGTCCCCGTCACCCGTACGTCCGTACTCGCCGTCCTCGGCTCCGGCGCCGACCGCTGGATGCAGAGCGCCACCGCCCAGGCCGTCACCGGCTCCGGCGCGGACCTCGCCCAGGTCCAGGACCTCGGCGTCCGCGAAGGCAGCCTCGCCGCCCTGCGCCCCGGCACCGTCGCCGTCGACCGCACCCTCGCCGACTCCGCGAAGGCGGGCCTCGGCGACCGCCTGCACCTGCACCTGCCCGACGGCACCGCGGCCGCCCCCGAGATCGTCGCCGTCTACACCCGCGGCCTCGGCCTCGGCGTGGTCACCCTCCCGGCCGCCGACCTCACCGGCCACATCACCTCTCCCGCCCCCACCGAACTCCTGGTCCGCGGCGGCTCACCCGCCCTCGCGGAGCTCGGCGCGGTGACCGACCGGAAGGGCTGGACCGCCGCCCAGGACCAGGGCCGCGAACTCAACGCCTGGGCCAACACGACCATGGCGGCCGTCCTCGGCGGCTTCGCGGCCGTCGCCGCCGCCAACACGCTGGTGATGACCGTCCTGGACCGCCGCCGCGAACTGCGGATGCTGCGCCTGGTCGGCTCCACCCGCCGCCAAGTGCTCCGCATGCTCCGCTGGGAGGCCCTCCTGATCACCGGCGCGGGCATCACCCTCGGCTCCGCGATCGCCCTGGCCACCCTGTTCCCGCTGACCCGGGCCCTCACGGGCGCGGCCCCGCACATCCCCCCGCTGCTCTACGGCTCCTTCGTGGCCGCGGCGCTCCTCCTGGGCCTCGCCTCCACCACCCTCCCGGCCCGCCGCGCCCTGCGCCCCGCCGGCTAGTGCTGTGGCCGGAAGGTTTGCCGGGTCGCGTCGTCCGGTGCGGTGCATCGCAAGGCGGAGGAGCGCAGCTCGTACTCGACCCTACTCGCGTGGTCCGACAACGCGGCGAGGCGCCGTGCCGGGCGGCGCGGGCCCGCGAAGATCGCCCGGACAACACACCTAGGGCGTGGACTTCCGCCACGGCCCGATCCCCAACTGCCCGGTGTTGCCGAGGTCGACGGGCCGGGTCAGCGGGAGCAGCAGGCGCGGGGCGCCGGGCTTCGGCGTCACCTCCAGCGCCCAGCCCTCGACCGCCGGAGTGGTCACGTCCGTGACGCGGTTTCGCCACACCAGCGTCATCGACGCGGCCTCCCCCGGCTTCAGCTCCACCCGCTCGGGCGGGGCGTCCACGGCCGGGATCTCCGAGGTGATCGGCGCGGAACCGTGCCCGACCGACACCTCCACCGGCCGCCGCTGCTTGTCGAGCAGCCGGACCTCCGGGAAACCCTCCAGCCCGTACGCACCCGTACCGCAGTTGACCAGCTGGTAGCCCTCCACCCGCAGCCCCATCGCGGCGTCCCCGGACGCCTCCAGCAGCCGAACCCCGCCCTCGGGACACGGCTGCTGCGCCACCGTCGGGGGAGCGGTCGGCCCCGGCGCGGACCTCGGCGCGGGCGGCGCGTCGCATCCCGTCAACACCCCCGCGAGCACCCCCGCCGCCACCACGCCCCCGACAACGCCCCGCCCCCACCGCTTCACGATCATTCCGCGACCCTACGCCGCCGCGATCCCTACGCCGCCGCCGCGATCCGTACACCGCCCCCGCGATCCCTACGCCGCCCCCACGGGGCCAGGACCGGCCACCCGGTGCGGATTGGCCCGCCCCCACGGCCCCGCAGGCGCCTACCGTGCCCCCATGGACCGCACGCTCGCCGCAGATCTCGCCCGGCTTCCCGACCTCCTCGACGCCACCCGCCGCGCCGCCGCCGACGCGCTCGCCACGCTGGACGCGCGTCCCGTCGTACCGCCCGCCGGGAAGCCGCACGACCCCGAGCCCCTGCCGGAGCACGGCACCGGCACGGAAGAGGCCCTCGCCGCCTTCCAGGACCGCTGGGCCCCGCGGCTGTCGGCCTCCGCGGGCCCCCGCTACCTCGGCTTCGTCACCGGCGGCGCCACCCCCGCGGCCCTCGCCGGGGACTGGCTCACCGCCGCCCACGACCAGAACTCCAACTCCGCCCTCGACGGCGCCGGCCAGGACCTCGAACGCGAGACCGTCGGCTGGCTCCGCGAGCTCTTCCACCTCTCCGCCGCCCACACCGGCACCTTCGTCAGCGGCGCCACCATGTCCAACACCACCGGACTCGCCATCGCCCGCGAATGGCTCGGCGAACGCCTCGGCGTCTCCCCGGCCCAGGACGGCGCCGCCGCGCTCGGCCCCGTCCGCGTCCTGTCCGGCGCCCCGCACGCCTCCATCGGCAAGGCCCTCTCGGTCCTCGGCCTGGGCCGCCGCTCCCTCGTCCCCGTCCCCACCCTCCCCGGCCGGGAGGCCGTCGACCCCGCGGCCCTGGAACGCGCCCTCGCCGACACCCCCGGCCCCGCCGTCGTCGTCGCCAACGCCGGCACCGTCAACACGGTCGACTTCGACGACCTCCGTGCCGTCGCCGCCCTCAAGGAACGCCACGACTTCTGGCTGCACACGGACGCCGCCTTCGGCGCCTTCGCGGCCCTCTCCCCGGACCACGCCCACCTCGCCGACGGCCTCGACGCCTCCGACTCCCTCTGCGTCGACCTGCACAAATGGCTGAACGTCCCCTACGACAGCGCCGTCCAGTTCACCCGCCGCCGCGACCTCCAGGCCCGCGTGTTCCAGGCTCGTGTCTTTCAGGAGGGCGCCGCCTACCTCGGCCCCCTCGGCGAGCACCCCGACCTGGTCCACCTCACCCCGGAGAACTCCCACCGGCTGCGCGCCCTCGCCGCCTGGTTCACCCTCCGCGCGTACGGCCGCCAGGGCCACCGGGAGATCGTCGAACGCGACATCGCCTGCGCCCGCGCCCTGGGCGAGCGGCTCTCCCGGGACCCCGCCCTCACCCTGCTCGCCCCGGTCCGCCTCAACGTGGTCTGCTTCACCCTCGCCGACGGCCCCACCCCGGCCCGCCTGACCGCCCTGCGCGAGGCCGTGGCCGCCGAGGTCTTCGTCACCCCCACCGTCTACGGGGGAACCCCCGCCCTGCGCGCCGCGTTCTCCAACTGGCGTACCACGCGAGCCGACGTGGACCGGGTCGCGCAGGCCCTCGGCACCGCAGCGAAGGAGATCGCATGACGAGCAGCCCCCTGACGCTCATGGAGGTCGAGTCGATCGCGCGTGCCGCGCACGAGGGCCAGACCGACAAGGCCGGCCGGCCCTACGCGGAGCACCTCGCGGCCGTGGCCGAGGGCGTGCGGCTGCGCGGCGGCACCGCGGACCAGCAGGCCGCGGCCTGGCTGCACGACGCCGTGGAGGACGAGGCGCTCAGCCTGCACTGGCTGGACGCGGCGGCCCTCCCGCAGCCGGTGAAGGACATGGTCCTCGCGGTCACCAAGCGCCCCGGCGAACCGGTCGAGGAGTACGCGGCCCGCATTCTCGCCACGCCGGGCGCCCTCCTGGTCAAGGAGGCCGACCTCGCGCACAACGCCGACCCCGCGCGGCTCGCCGTACTCGACGGCCCCACGCGTGAACGGCTGTCCGCCAAGTACGCCCGTGTCCGCTCCCTCCTCGGCCTCACCGCCCCGTGACCCGGGCCCCGCGCCCGAAATATGCCCAGTGCACCTGCGCTTGGCGGAAACAGAATGATGGCGATACGTCACGGAGCGGATAGCCGAGGCCCGTTGGTGGGAGGATGCTCCATGTGGGGGTGCGCCTGGCCGCACGCCCCGGGCCGACCAGGGGACGACCGAAGGTGTGATCAGTAGTGGCCATTTCGCTGTCAGTGGTGGTTCTGTTGGGGGTCATCCTGGTGGTGCTGATCCGTGGCAACCACATCAAGGCCGGCCCCGCCATCGTCGCCGCCCTCTTCGGGTTCTTCCTGGCGTCCAGCTCCATCGCGGACGACGTGAACCGCTTCCTGAACTCCCTCGCGACGATGATCGCGAACATCAAACTCTAGGCCGCGCACGGCCGGACGACCCGGGCCGGACGATGTCAGTGGCCGGGGTTAGGTTCAGGGCATGAGTTCTTCCTTGAGCGTGTTCCTGATCGACCCGAAGGCTGCGCAGGCACTGGTCGGTTCCGGTGACGACCAGCTCCTCCAGGTCATCCGAGACAGCTTCGGCGACGACCTGAAGCACGACGACGACTGGTTCAGCTCCGAGATCGACGACGGCGCGCCCACCGCGTACGAGGCGCTGCGCACCGTTGTCCACGGCGGCCCCTTCAGCGAGAAGGACGAGCACGCCTTCCAGTACGCCTACGCCTACAAGCGGCTCGTCTCGCTGACCGGCTCCTTCCTCGACAACTCCTCCTTCTCCCCCTACCGGGGCGACTGGCTGTCCATGGTCGACGACGGTCTGCGGGCACTGAACATCACCGCCGTGTCGGTGGAGGAGTTCAGCTACTCCGGCCTGCCCGCCCCGCTGCCGTACGCGTACACGCCGGGCTGCGGTACCTGGACCCCCGAGCAGTGCGCGCAGGCGCTGGAACAGTTCGAGGAGACCAAGCGCCAGGGCCACGCCCCGCCGCTGGACCCCGAGGTGGTCGACGCCGTCATGGACATCGTCGCCTGGCTCCGCCACACCGAGTCCCGCCCCGGCTTCGGCATCATCGGCTTCCGCTCCTAGAACCCACCGCCCCGGGCCCTGCGCGATCGGCGGGACAGACACCCCCAGGCCTTGGACATCAGGCGTGCTGCGGCACCTCGTCCTTCAGCATGGTCCGCAGCATGGCGCGGAACTCCGGGGTGTCGACCTCGCCGTGCACGGACACGGAGTGCTCGGTGGCCGCCCGGACGACTTCCTCTTCCTCGCCCGTGATGGTCAGGGTGCACTTGGCCTCGCTGGGGTAGTCCCGGCAGTCAATGACCTTGCGCATGGTGTGCCTCCCGGATCGGTGGTGCGGCTGCCGGCGTCGCCGCCCGAGCGGTGCCCGGGCGGGAGGGCGGAGGCAGGTGCGTTCAGGGGTCTCCTTCCACGATCCTCCCTGAAACGCATCAGGGCCAGGCGGAGGAAACATCCTCTGACCTGGCCCTGAGCCATCAAGAGCGGGCGACGGGAATCGAACCCGCGTAGCTAGTTTGGAAGACTAGGGCTCTACCATTGAGCTACGCCCGCAACGCGCGCGCCGCAGGTCCGGGGACCGTGGCACGGACAGCATCCTAGCGGGTCGCACCGGGGGATCGCACACCCCTTTTGCGGCCGTGGCGCCGACCTTCCGGGAGCGCCCCGCCGGGAACGGCCGGAGAACTCGTGAAACCCCGCGCATCAGAGGGTCTCCGGGCATGTACCCTACGTGTCGCACCGACGGGGTGTGGCGCAGCTTGGTAGCGCGTCCGCTTTGGGAGCGGAAGGTCGTCGGTTCGAATCCGGCCACCCCGACCACCAGCAGTGTCCCCATTCATGATCTGTCGGGGGTTTCCACAAGATCGCGTTGTGGGCTGATTGCCGCTTGCGGTTACTATGCAAGCTGCGTGCCCGTGTGTCTGATGTACCGGGCCGAAGTCCGCTGAACCGCTGAATCGCAGCGTGACGGCAGAATCCCCAGCAGTCAGCCACAAGGAGACCGAACCGTGAAGAGCGCCGTGGAGACCCTGAACCCGACTCGGGTTCGGCTCACTGTTGAGGTGCCCTTCGAGGAGCTCAAGGACAGCCTCGACGCGGCGTACAAGAAGATCAACCAGCAGGTCACGGTGAAGGGCTTCCGCAAGGGCAAGATCCCGGCCCGCGTCATCGACCAGCGCTTCGGCCGCGGTGCGGTGCTGGAGGAGGCCGTCAACGACGCCCTCCCGAAGTTCTACACCGAGGCCGTCAACGAGGCGGACCTGAACCCGCTGGGCCAGCCCGAGGTCGACATCACGGAGCTGAAGGACGGCGAGCTGCTGGCCTTCACCGCCGAGGTCGACGTCCGCCCCGAGATCGAGATCCCGGACTACTCCGGCATCGAGGTCGAGGTCGACGCGGTCGAGGTCTCCGACGAGGACGTCGAGAAGTCCGTCGAGCAGCTGCGCGGCCGCTTCGCGTCCACCAAGGACGTCGAGCGCGCTGCCGCCGACGGTGACGTCGTCACCCTCGACCTGGAGGCCAAGGTCGACGGCGAGGTGCTGCCCGACGGCGTCGCCTCCGACGTCTCCTACACCATCGGCTCGGGCGAGCTCCTCGACGGCATCGACGAGGCCGTCAAGGGCCTGGAGGCCGGTGGCGAGGCCACCTTCACCTCCCAGCTGAAGGGCGGCTCCGCCGAGGGCAAGGACGCCGAGGTCACCGTCAAGGTCACCAAGGTCTCCGCCAAGGAGCTCCCGGAGCTGGACGACGAGTTCGCGCAGATGGCGAGCGAGTTCGACACCCTCGAGGACCTCAAGGCCGACAGCCGCAAGCGCCTCGAGAACATGAAGCAGTACGACCAGGCCACGCAGGCCCAGGAGCGCGTCCTGGAGAAGCTGCTGGAGCTCGTCGAGGTCCCGATCCCCGAGAAGCTCCTCGCGGACGAGGTCCAGACCCGCAAGCACAACCTGGAGCACCACCAGCTCGGCCAGATGGGTCTGACCATCGAGAAGTACCTGGAGTTCCAGGGCAAGACGGTCGAGGAGTTCGACGCCGAGACCTCCGAGCAGGCGATCAAGGGCATCAAGACCCAGTTCGTCCTCGACGCGCTGGTCAACAAGGAGAAGCTGGGCGTCAACCAGGAGGAGCTCACCGAGCACCTCATGCGCCGCGCCGCTTCCTCCAACATGTCCCCCGACCAGTTCGCCCAGGCGGTCGTCGAGGGTGGCCAGGTCCCGATGCTGGTCGGCGAGGTCGCCCGCGGCAAGGCCCTCGCGGTCGTCGTCGAGGCCGCCAAGGTCACCGACACCAACGGTGACGTCGTCGACCTCTCCGACGAGGACGAGGAGCAGGCCGTCGAGACGGTCGAGGCCGCCGTCGAGGGTGACGCCGACGCCGCCGAGGACAAGGCCGAAGAGGCCAAGTAACACCCCGGGCGCAGCCCACTGAGCAGTGCCCCGAAGGGCCCGGACGCAGCCGCGTCCGGGCCCTTCGGCATGGCCCGCGGCGGGCCCCCGGACCTTGCGCTCCGAGCGAACAGTTCGGGAAGCGGGATGGCGTTGTCCTACCTGCGCGTTAGGGTCCATGAATACGAGGGCACGGGAGTACCCGGACGCCGGCGGACTTGTCCGTACCGGCCGGGCCGCGCCCCAGAACGAGACGCTGAGACGGCACATGGCCGTCGGAGACGAGCAGGTGGATACGTGACGAATCTGAAGCCTTACGCCGCGGGTGAGCCGTCCATCGGTGGCGGCCTCGGCGACCATGTCTACAACCGGCTGCTCGGCGAGCGCATCATCTTCCTCGGCCAGCAGGTAGACGACGACATCGCGAACAAGATCACGGCGCAGCTCCTCCTCCTGGCCGCCGAGCCGGAGAAGGACATCTACCTGTACATCAACAGCCCCGGTGGCTCGGTGACGGCCGGCATGGCCGTCTACGACACCATGCAGTACATCCCCAACGACGTCGTCACGATCGGCATGGGCATGGCGGCCTCCATGGGCCAGTTCCTGCTCACCGGTGGCGCCAAGGGCAAGCGCTTCGCCCTGCCGAACACCGACATCCTGATGCACCAGGGCTCCGCCGGTATCGGCGGCACCGCGTCGGACATCAAGATCCAGGCCCAGTACCTGCTGCGCACCAAGCAGCGGATGGCCGAGATCACCGCGTTCCACTCGGGCCAGACCGTCGAGGCGATCATCCGCGACGGTGACCGCGACCGCTGGTTCACCTCCGAGGAGGCCAAGGACTACGGCCTGATCGACGAGATCATCTCGGCCGCGTCCAACGTTCCGGGCGGCGGCGGCACCGGGGCCTGATCCCGGTACCACCGTCAGTACCCAGCAGCCGACAGCCCGCAGAACGCCACCAGGATGGTGAACACCCAGATGCACATGAACAACCTCTCTCCCGCGAGCGGCCTCTACACCGGCGCTCAGGTGGACAACCGCTACGTCATCCCGCGCTTCGTCGAGCGCACCTCGCAGGGCGTGCGCGAGTACGACCCGTACGCGAAGCTCTTCGAGGAGCGCGTGATCTTCCTCGGTGTGCAGATCGACGACGCCTCCGCCAACGACGTCATGGCGCAGCTGCTGTGCCTGGAGTCGATGGACCCGGACCGCGACATCTCGATCTACATCAACAGCCCCGGCGGCTCCTTCACCGCGCTGACGGCGATCTACGACACGATGCAGTTCGTGAAGCCGGACATCCAGACGGTCTGCATGGGCCAGGCGGCCTCCGCCGCCGCGGTCCTGCTCGCCGCCGGCACCCCCGGCAAGCGCATGGCCCTGCCGAACGCCCGCGTGCTGATCCACCAGCCCTCCGGCGGCACCGGCCGTGAGCAGCTCTCCGACCTGGAGATCGCGGCCAACGAGATCCTGCGCATGCGCGACCAGCTGGAGTCCATGCTGGCCAAGCACTCGACCACCCCGCTGGAGAAGATCCGCGAGGACATCGAGCGCGACAAGATCCTCACTGCCGAGGACGCGCTCGCGTACGGCCTGATCGACCAGATCATCTCCACCCGCAAGAGCTCGGCCTGATCCTTGCCGCCAATTGGCGTGGACACGCCGCCGCATTCGGCGATGTGAACCACGTCAAGGGGGCCCCGCACGGGGCCCCCGGCAAGGTACCGTCGGATATGAGGCACCAGGAGCGCTGAACCAGGCGTCTCCCAGGCGAAGGGGAAGCACCTCGTGGCACGCATCGGTGACGGCGGCGATCTGCTCAAGTGCTCGTTCTGCGGAAAGAGCCAGAAGCAGGTGAAGAAGCTCATCGCAGGACCCGGTGTGTACATCTGCGACGAGTGCATCGACCTCTGCAACGAGATCATCGAAGAGGAGCTCGCGGAGACCTCCGAGGTCCGGTGGGAGGAACTCCCCAAGCCCCGCGAGATCTACGAGTTCCTGGAGAGCTACGTCGTCGGCCAGGAGCCGGCGAAGAAGGCGCTCTCCGTCGCGGTGTACAACCACTACAAGCGGGTCCAGGCCGGCGAGAACGGCGGCGCGCAGGGCCGTGACGACGCGATCGAACTCGCGAAGTCCAACATCCTGCTGCTGGGCCCGACGGGTTCGGGCAAGACCCTCCTCGCGCAGACGCTCGCTCGGATGCTGAACGTCCCGTTCGCCATCGCCGACGCGACGGCGCTGACGGAGGCCGGGTACGTCGGCGAGGACGTCGAGAACATCCTGCTGAAGCTGATCCAGGCCGCCGACTACGACGTCAAGAAGGCCGAGACCGGGATCATCTACATCGACGAGATCGACAAGGTGGCCCGCAAGAGCGAGAACCCGTCGATCACGCGCGACGTATCGGGCGAGGGCGTGCAGCAGGCCCTGCTGAAGATCCTGGAAGGCACGACGGCCTCGGTCCCGCCGCAGGGCGGCCGCAAGCACCCGCACCAGGAGTTCATCCAGATCGACACGACGAACGTGCTCTTCATCGTGGGCGGCGCATTCGCCGGCCTGGAGAAGATCATCGAGTCGCGTGCGGGTGCCAAGGGCATCGGCTTCGGTGCGACGATCCGCTCCAAGCGGGAGATCGAGGCCAGCGACCAGTTCCAGGAGGTCATGCCGGAGGACCTGGTGAAGTTCGGGATGATCCCCGAGTTCATCGGCCGCCTCCCCGTCCTGACCTCCGTGCACAACCTGGACCGCGAGGCCCTGCTCCAGATCCTCGTCGAGCCGCGTAACGCGCTGGTGAAGCAGTACCAGCGGCTGTTCGAACTCGACGGTGTCGAGCTGGACTTCGAGCGGGAAGCGCTCGAAGCGATCGCCGACCAGGCGATCCTCCGCCAGACCGGCGCGCGAGGCCTGCGCGCCATCATGGAGGAGGTCCTGATGTCGGTGATGTACGAGGTCCCGTCCCGCAAGGACGTGGCCCGCGTGGTCATCACCTCGGACGTCGTCCGCTCCAACGTGAACCCGACCCTGGTCCCCCGCATCGTCCCGAAGGACCAGGGCCCGCACGAGAAGTCGGCGTAGCCGGCACGGCAAGCCGCAGCCGTACAGCACGCGAAAGGGGCGCCCCGACCGGGGCGCCCCTTTCGCGTGTGGCCGCAGTGCGCTGTTACTTCTTCACGCGGGCGGTCTTGTAGAGCTTCGCCGCGTAGTCGGAGTTCTGCTCCAGGGTGTAGCCCGTCTTTCCGGCGAGCAGGGAGGCGATGTCCGAGGCGGTGACCACGCCCACGGTGCTGTAGTCGCCCCAGATGCAGATCGGGAGCGTCGCCTCCTTGGGGCCCTTGGTGCTCTGGTCCTTCGAGGTGAACTTGACTTCCTGGCACTTCATGACGGCGCCCTCGAACCCGGCAGGGGTCATCTCCTTGGGGCTGCCGATGAGTTCGGCCTCCGACTTGCCTTCCTTGCTCATGTTCAGTTTCGCCATGGCGAAGTACCCGTCGACCGTCTTCTCGGGGTCCGCGATCTCGCCGTAGAGACCGGAGAAGTTGATGGCCTTGGCCGACATGGGGTTCGTCGGGTCACCCGACTGGTAGTTCATGCCCACCGAGGTGGGGTTCTTGATGCCGGCGGCTTCGGCCTCCGTGCGGTCCTTGTCGGTGATCTCCTTCTGCTGGTACTTCGGGTCCTTCTTGAAGTCGTCGACCGCCTCGGGGGCGACCAGCTTGTAGCCCTTGGTGTCGGCGGACACCGCGCCGCCACTGCCGCCGCCCAGGAAGTACCAGCCGCCGCCTGCGATCAGGGCGACCGCGACCACCGAGGACAGCACGATCAGCCCGGTCTTCGACTTCTTCGGGGGCTGCTGCGGGGGCATGCCGCCGTACGGGGGCTGCTGCTGGTAGCCGTACTGCGGCTGCTGCTGGGGGTAGCCCTGCGGCGGGACACCCGGCTGCTGGGGGTAGCCGTAGCCCGGCTGCTGCGGGGCGGGCTGGCCGTACGGGCCCGGCTGGCCGTACGGGCCGGGCTGCTGCTGCGGCGGCTGCTGGCCGTACGGTCCCGGCTGCTGCGGCTGCTGGCCGTACGGCCCTGGCTGGTTGTAGCTCATCCCGCGTCCCCCAATTGAGGTTGCTTATACGTTCCACACATCCTGACGGAAGCCGACGGCGGGCAGCGCGCCGGGCCCCGGGATTGCCGGTTTCATGACTGGACTGTTACCGCTCTAAACTGTGCCCCGTGACCGAGAACACGCAGACACCCAGTGCCCCCAACTCCGAACTGCCGACCCAGTACGCGCCGGCCGAGGTAGAGGGGAAGCTCTACGAGCGCTGGGTAGAGCGTGGGTACTTCACGGCCGACCCCGCGAGCGAGAAGCCCGCGTACACCATCGTCATTCCGCCGCCGAACGTCACCGGCTCCCTGCACCTGGGGCACGCCTTCCAGCACACGCTCATGGACGCGCTGACCCGCCGCAAGCGGATGCAGGGCTTCGAGTCGCTGTGGCTGCCCGGCATGGACCACGCCGGCATCGCCACCCAGAACAAGGTCGAGCAGCAGCTCGCCGAGGAGGGCAAGTCCCGCCACGACCTGGGCCGCGAGGAGTTCGTCGAGCGCGTCTGGCAGTGGAAGGAAGAGTACGGCGGCAAGATCCTCGGCCAGATGCGCCGCCTCGGAGACGGCGTCGACTGGTCTCGCGAGCGCTTCACCATGGACGAGGGGCTGTCCAAGGCCGTCCAGACGATCTTCAAGAAGCTCTTCGACGACGGGCTCATCTACCGCGCCGAGCGCATCATCAACTGGTGCCCCCGCTGCCTGACGGCCATCTCCGACATCGAGGTGGAGTACCAGGAGGACGCGGGCGAGCTCGTCTCCATCAAGTACGGGGAGGGCGAGGACATCCTCGTCGTCGCCACCACCCGCGCCGAGACGATGCTCGGTGACACGGCCATCGCCGTCCACCCGGACGACGAGCGCTACAAGCACCTGGTCGGCAAGCTCATCAAGCTGCCGCTCACCGACCGGTCCATCCCGGTCGTCGCGGACGCGCACGTCGACCCCGAGTTCGGCACCGGCTGCGTCAAGGTGACCCCGGCGCACGACCCGAACGACTTCGCCATCGGGCAGCGCCACGGCCTGCCCAACATGACGATCATGGACGAGCGCGGTGTGATCACCGTCCACGGGCCGTTCGAGGGCCTCGACCGCTACGAGGCGCGCGACGCGGTCGTCGGCGCCCTGCGCTCGCAGGGCCGCATCGTCGCCGAGAAGCGCCCGTACCTGCACTCCGTCGGGCACTGCTCGCGCTGCCGCACCACCGTCGAGCCGCGCCTGTCCCTCCAGTGGTGGGTCAAGGTCGAGACGCTGGCCAAGGACGCCGGTGACGCGGTCCGCGACGGCCGGGTCGCGATCCACCCCGAGGAGATGTCGAGGCGCTACTTCGACTGGGTCGACAACCTCAACGACTGGTGCATCTCGCGCCAGCTGTGGTGGGGCCACCGCATCCCGGTCTGGTACGGCCCGGACGGCGAGGTCGTCTGCGTCGGACCGGACGACGAGGCGCCGACGGGGGAGGGCTGGGTCCAGGACACCGACGTCCTCGACACCTGGTTCTCGTCCGGCCTGTGGCCGTTCTCCACGCTCGGCTGGCCGGAGAAGACCCCGGACCTGGCGAAGTTCTACTCCACCGACGTCCTGGTCACCGGCCACGACATCATCTTCTTCTGGGTCGCCCGGATGATGATGTTCGGCCTGTACGCCATGGACGGAGAGCCGCCCTTCAAGACGATCGCGCTGACCGGCCTGGTCCGCGACGAGCGCGGCAAGAAGATGTCGAAGTCCTTCGGCAACGTCGTCGACCCGCTGGACTGGATGGACAAGTACGGCTCCGACGCCGTCCGCTTCACCCTGGCCAAGGGCGCCAACCCCGGCACCGACGTCCCGATCGGCGAGGACTGGGTCCAGGCCTCCAGCAAGTTCGCCAACAAGATCTGGAACGCCACGCGCTTCGCGCTGATGAACGGCGCCACGATCGAGGGCGACCTGCCGCCGGTCGAGCAGATGTCGGCGACCGACCGCTGGATCCTGTCCCGCCTGAACAAGACGGTCGCGCAGGTCGACGCGTACTACGAGGACTTCCAGTTCGCCAAGCTCAGCGAGGCGCTCTACCACTTCGCGTGGGACGAGGTCTTCGACTGGTACGTCGAGCTCTCGAAGACGACCTTCTTCGCGGGCGGCGAGCAGGCCAAGGTCTCCGGCCGGGTGCTGGGCGAGGTCATCGACGTCATGCTGCGGCTGCTGCACCCGGTGGTCCCCTTCGTCACCGAGACCCTGTGGACCACCCTCACCGGCCGCGAGTCCCTCGTGATCGCCGAGTGGCCCAAGGCTGTGTTCGTTCCTGGGGCTGACGCCCCGGGCGGGTTCCGCGACGAGGCCGCCGAGGCCGAGGTCGGCAGCGTCCAGGCGGTCGTCACCGAGGTCCGCCGGTTCCGCAAGGAGCAGGGTCTCCAGGACGGCCAGAAGGTCCCGGCCCGCCTGGACCTGGCCGGTACGCCGCTGGCCGCGCACGAGGCCGCCATCCGGCAGCTGCTGCGCCTCCAGCCGGAGGGCGAGGGCTTCAGCGCCACCGCCACCCTGCCGGTGGCCGGCGCCACGGTCGCGCTCGACCTGTCGGGCACCATCGACGTGGCCGCCGAGCGCAAGCGACTCTCCAAGGACCTCGTGGCCGCGGAGAAGGAGAAGCAGCAGGCCGAGGCGAAGCTCGGGAACGAGGCGTTCATCGCCAAGGCCCCCGACAACGTCGTGGACAAGATCAAGGGCCGCCTCGCCAAGGCCGAGGCGGACATCGCCCGGATCCAGGCCCAGCTGGACGGGCTGCCGGCCGCCTAGCGAGCACGTGGCGAACGCAAGGTGAAGGCCCCCGCACCGTCGGTCGATGCGGGGGCCTTCGCCGTATGCCTTCCCCGCGCGGGGGCCGGCATCATCACCGCCCAGACGACCGCGCACCACGGGCACAGCGCGCCGATCACGTACAGGCACTGGCCGATCAGCCACACCGTGAAGGCGAAGCCCGCGGCCGTCGCGGCCCACAGGCCCTGCCACAGCCGGCGCGGGAACACCGCCCCGGCCACCAGGGCCGCGCCCAGTGCCGCGAGCGCGGCGAACCCGGCGATGCCGAGCAGCATGTTGGGGAAGCCCAGCAGGTTGCCCTGCCAGGTGGTCATCACGTCCCCGCAGCTGAGGACCGCGTTCACATTGCAGCCCGGGGTGAACAAGGGGTCCTCCAGGGTGCGGACGCGGTCGTACGTGAGGACGCCGGAGGCCAGCGTGCCGATCAGGCCGCCGATCAGCAGGAGCAGGGCGGTGCCCCGGGTGTGGCGGACGACGCGGGAGTCGTCGGTGCTCATCCTCGCGACGCTACGGATGCCCGCCCGGCCGCGGCAGAGCGGAAGGTCACGGATGCGCAGGGTCGTCCGGCCCCCGGGCGGGGCCCCGTCCGACCTGTCCGGAGTGCCTCATATCACTCTTTATCCGGTGTTGGCGGATCCGATCGCGGGCACCGAGCACGGATGATGGGGAGCATGCACGTCAAGCCCTTCGCCTCGGCGCTCCACTGGGCCGCGGCCACCGGCCGCCGGCTCACCGAGAGCTGGGCCGGCTCACCAAGGGCGCTCGACGTGCTCACCGCCCTCGGCTGCCTCGCGCTGATGGCCCTCGACCTGCCCGGGCTGGCCGCTGCGGACAACTCGCTCAACGGCCCCGCCGCCGCCGTCGTGCTCGCCCTCGGATGCAGCACCCTCCTGGTGCGGCGCCGGATGCCGTGGATCTCGTACCTCGCCGCGCTGCTCTTCATCGGCTGGCTGCACGAGCTCACGCTGGTCCAGTTCGCCCTGTACTCCGTCGGCCGCTACCGCGGGCGCCGGGCCGGGATCCTGGCCACCGTGGGCTACGTGGCCTTCGCGCTGGTCCTGTTCTGCGTACCGGGCTGGCCCGAGTCCCGCGCCGAGACGCTCAGCGGATTCCTCAGCCTCGTCGTGCCCATCGGGGTGCTCGCCGCGGCCGTCGGCATCGCCGCGTACCGGCACGACCTGGTGGGCGAGCTCAACGCCCGGCGGGCCGAGTCCGACGTGCTGCAAGCCGTCCAGCAGGAACGCACCTCGGTCGCCCGTGACGTCCACGACTTCGTCGGGCGGGAGCTGACCCTGCTGACGGTGCGCTCCGAGGTGCTGTCGATGCGGGCGCGCGAGACGGCGTACGCGAAGGACTTCGAGGAGCTGGCCGACACCGCGCGGCGGGCGCACCTGGTGCTCAACGAGATCATCGTGCAGCGCGGGGAGCGGGACTCCACCCCCGGGGTGGACGGGCTGCCGGCGCTCGCGGAGGAGAGCGGCCGGGCCGGTTCGCCCGTACGGCTCGCCCTGGACGCGGACGCGCACGGGCTGTCGCCGCTGCGGCAGGCGGCCGTCTACCGGGTGGTTCAGGAGTGTCTGACCAACGCGGCCAAGCACGCGTCCGGGGAGACCGTCGAGGTGTCGATCGCGGCGGACGGGCCGCAGCTGCGGATCAGCGTCAGCAACGCCCTGCCCGCCCGGACCCCGCACCGCGCCCCCGTCTCGTCGGGCAGCGGCACGGCCAGCATGTCCGAGCGCGTCCGCAGCCTGGGCGGAACCCTGACGGCGCGGCGCACGGAGGACGCGTACGAGGTCGTCGCCACTCTGCCGCTCGGCTGAGGGCTCCTGCGCCCGCCCCGCAGGGCGTGGCTCAGGCCTTCGCGGGGGTCAGGAGGCTGTTCAGGCTGTCGAGGTCCTCCACGCATCTGCCGGAGCCCAGGGCCACGCAGTCCAGCGGGTTGTCCGCCACGAACACCGGGATGCCGGTCGACGAGGCCATCCGCAGGTCCAGGCCGGGGAGCAGCGCACCGCCGCCGGTCAGCACGATGCCGTGCTCCATCACGTCGCCTGACAGCTCCGGCGGGCACTCCTCCAGGGTGGCGCGGACCGCGGCGATGATCGCCTCGATCGGCTCGTCCAGCGCCGCGCGGACGTCCCGGGCGCTCAGGGCCAGCGTCTTCGGCATGCCGCCGACCTTCTCGCGGCCGCGCACGGTGTGCGTACGGGTCTCCAGCTCCGGCCGGTCCGGTACCGGCCAGGCGGAGCCGATGCCGACCTTGACGTCCTCCGCGGTGCGCTCTCCGATCAGCAGCGCGTGCTCCTTGCGCACGTAGTCGATGATCGCCGCGTCCAGCCGGTCCCCGGCGACCCGCAGCGAGCGGGAGGTGACGATGCCGCCCAGCGAGATGACGGCGACCTCGGAGGTGCCGCCGCCGATGTCCACCACCATCGAGCCGCGCGGTTCGGCGACCGGCAGCCCGGCGCCGATCGCGGCCGCCATCGGCTCCTCGATCAGGTGCACGGCCCTGGCGCCGGCCCGGGTGGAGGCGTGGACGATGGCCCGCCGCTCCACGGGGGTGACGCCCGACGGTACGCAGATCACCATCCGGGTGCGGGGGCGGCGGCCGGGGACCGCCTTGCGCACGAAGTGCCGGATCATCTCCTCGGCGGCCTCGTAGTCGCAGATCACGCCGTCCTTCAGGGGGCGGATGGCCGTGATGGAGCCGGGGGTGCGGCCGATGGTCTCCTTCGCCTCCGCGCCGACGGCCAGCGCGGTGGTCGTGCCCGCCTTGACGGCGACCACGGACGGCTCATTGAGGACGATTCCGTGCCCCCGTGCGTAGACGAGGGTGTTGGCGGTCCCCAGGTCTATCCCTATGTCGCGGCTGGAAGCTGTCTTGTTGGTGCTGGCCTGCGGCATTTGGTCCCCTATCTCCTGTCCGCAAGGCTTGCATAACGATCCGGTCGCTCCGGCCGTCTAAGGTCCCGAAACGGCCGGGCCGAAAGTCCTGCGGGTCCCCGTCCGTAGACTGGTCCCGTGAGTGAGCAGCAGCCCGAGAGCCACGATGGCGACTTCGCCGCATCCGACGAGTTCGACCAGATCGTGGCGGAAGAGTCCGACCGCGACCCCGACCTGGCGGTGATCGAGGCCGGCAGCCGCACCCTGCGCGCCCAGGCCGGACCGCCCGAGGGTGACCCGGTACCCGCCCGGCCCGTCGATCCGGAGGTGGCGAAGGCGCTGCTGGAGGTGGAGCAGGAGCTCGCCACCCGCTGGGGCGAGACCAAGCTGGAGCCCTCGGTGACGCGCATCGCGGCGCTGATGGACGTGCTGGGCGACCCGCAGCGCGCGTACCCCTCCGTCCACGTCACGGGCACCAACGGCAAGACCAGTACGGCCCGCATGATCGAGGCCCTGCTGAACGCCTTCGAACTGCGCACCGGCCGCTACACCAGCCCGCACGTGCAGTCGGTGACCGAGCGCATCAGCCTGGACGGGGCGCCGATCAGCGCCGAGCGGTTCGTGGAGACGTACCACGACGTCAAGCCGTACGTGGAGATGGTCGACGCCGCCGAGGAGTACCGGCTGTCGTTCTTCGAGGTCCTCACCGGGATGGCGTACGCGGCCTTCGCGGACGCCCCGGTCGACGCGGCCGTGGTCGAGGTCGGCATGGGCGGCACCTGGGACGCGACCAACGTCATCGACGGCGCGGTCGCGGTGGTCACCCCGATCAGCCTGGACCACACCGACCGGCTCGGCACCACGCCGGGCGAGATCGCCCAGGAGAAGGGCGGCATCATCAAGCAGGGCGCCACCGTGATCCTGGCGCAGCAGCCGGTGGACGCGGCGCAGGTCCTGCTGAAGAAGGCCGTCGAGGTCGATGCGACGGTGGCCCGCGAGGGCATGGAGTTCGGCGTCGTCGCCCGCGAGGTCGCGGTCGGCGGGCAGCAGCTGACGCTGCGCGGCCTGGGCGGGGAGTACGACGGCATCTTCCTTCCGCTGTACGGCGCGCACATGGCGAACAACGCGGCGGTGGCGCTGGCCGCCGTGGAGGCCTTCTTCGGCATCGGCCAGGAAGGCGCGCGGGTCCTGGACGCGGACACCGTACGGAAGGCCTTCGCCTCGGTGACCTCGCCGGGCCGCATGGAGGTCGTGCGGCGCAGTCCGACGGTGGTCCTGGACGCGGCGCACAACCCGGCGGGCGCGGCGGCCGCCGCGGCGGCGGTCACCGAGTCCTTCGGTTTCAGCCGGCTGATCGGTGTCGTGGCCGCGAGCGACGGCAAGGACGTCCGCGGCGTGCTGGAGGCGTTCGAGCCGATCTTCGCCGAGGTCGTGGTGACGGAGAACTCCAGCCACCGGGCGATGACCGCGGACGAGCTGGCGGCCGTCGCGGTCGAGGTCTTCGGGCCGGACCGGGTGCAGGTGGAGCCGCGGCTGGACGACGCCCTGGAGGCGGCGATCACGCTGGCGGAGGAAGAGGCCGAATACGGAGGGGCCGGGGTCCTGGTGACCGGTTCCGTGATCACGGTGGGCGAGGCCCGCCTGCTGCTGAAGAGGGGCTGAGGATGCGCACGCTGTGTGCGAGCACGCTGATCGGTGAGTTCTTCGTGATCGGCTTCGCGGGCCTGGTGGCCATGAAGGACCCGGACCTGTCCCAGGCGCAGGTCTGGGGGGTCTGCGGAGCCGCGATGGTCCTGTCGGTGCTGCTGTGCGGGATGCTGAAGCGGCGCGGGGCGGTCGAGCTGGGCTGGGCGCTGCAGATCGGGCTGGTCCTGAGCGGTTTCGTCCTCCCGACGATGTTCTTCCTCGGTGCGGTCTTCGCGGGCCTGTGGTGGTGCGCGGTGCACTTCGGCCGCAAGACGGACAAGATCCGGGCCGACTGGGAGGCGGCGCAGGAGGAGGCGGCGGCGCCGGCCGCGTAGCGCCCCCGCAGCCGTCCCGCCGCCGCGGGGGAGGCCCGGCGCGGCGGTGTCGTCGCGTCGCGTAGATTCGTCCTACCGCACCCGTATGCCGCAAGGAGCCGCAACATGACCCAGCGCACGCTCGTCCTGCTCAAGCCCGACGCCGTCCGTCGCGGCCTGATCGGCGAGATCATCGGCCGTATCGAGCGGAAGGCCGGCTGGACCGTTCCCGCGCTGGAGCTGCGCACGCTGGACCAGGAGACCCTGGAGGCGCACTACGGCGAGCACAAGGGCAAGCCCTTCTACGAGCCGCTCATGGGCTTCATGTCCAGCGGTCCCGTGGTGGCCCTGGTCGTCGAAGGGGAACGCGTGATCGAGGGCGTCCGCCAGCTGGCCGGACCCACTGACCCGATCGCCGCGGCGCCCGGCTCCATCCGGGGTGACTTCGGCACCATCACCCGGGAGAACCTGATCCACGCCTCGGATTCCGAGGAGTCCGCCGAGCGTGAGCTGAAGCTGTTCTTCCCCGCTCTCTGAACACTCCTCACTGAGGAGACATCAGCCGAATAGCGCTCATGACCTGGGGCGACCGAAGTAATTTCGGTCGCCCTTCGGTATTACCGGGCACGACCGGGAACGCATGTGCAGGACACGACGTCACCACTATGGGGGCGGGTATCCATTCCGGCGGGATCGCCGGAGTCCCGTCGCGCGGTGTTCGTACTCCCGGCACTACGATGGGGCCTCCACCCACACACCCACCTCGCCGACCTGACAGCAGCCGCTATCAACTGGAAGGCCAGACGCTCCTCATGGGGAACAAGGGGAACAACATGTCGTTCATCGGCCGTGACATGGCGATCGACCTCGGGACCGCCAACACGCTGGTGTACGTGAGGGGCCGGGGGATCGTCCTGAACGAGCCGTCCGTGGTCGCCATCAACACGAACACCGGTGGCATCCTGGCGGTCGGCTCCGAGGCGAAGAAGATGATCGGGCGCACGCCCGGCAACATCGTCGCCGTACGGCCCCTCAAGGACGGCGTCATCGCCGACTTCGAGATCACCGAGCGTATGCTCCGGTACTTCATCCTCAAGATCCACAAGCGCCGTTACCTGGCCCGTCCGCGCGTGGTGGTCTGCGTTCCCTCCGGCATCACGGGAGTCGAGCGCCGCGCCGTCATCGAGGCGTCCACGCAGGCCGGCGCCCGCCAGGTGCACATCATCGAGGAGCCCATGGCCGCCGCCATCGGCTCCGGCCTGCCCGTCCACGAGGCCACCGGCAACATGGTCGTGGACATCGGCGGCGGCACCACTGAGGTCGCCGTCATCTCCCTCGGCGGAATCGTCACGGCGCAGTCCATCCGGGTGGCCGGCGACGAGCTCGACAACGCGATCATCCAGCACATCAAGAAGGAGTACTCGCTCCTCCTCGGCGAGCGCACCGCCGAGCAGATCAAGATCACCATCGGGTCGGCGTACGACCTCGACAAGGACGAGCACACCGAGATCCGCGGCCGCGACCTCGTCTCGGGCCTGCCCAAGACGGTCGTCATCTCGGCCGCCGAGGTGCGCAAGGCCATCGAAGAGCCCGTCAACGCCATCGTCGACGCGGTCAAGACCACCCTCGACAAGTGCCCGCCGGAGCTGTCCGGCGACATCATGGACCGCGGCATCGTCCTGACCGGCGGCGGCGCCCTGCTGCGCGGCCTCGACGAGCGGCTGCGCCGGGAGACCGGCATGCCGATCCACATCGCCGAGGACCCGCTCGACTCCGTCGCGCTGGGCTCCGGCAAGTGCGTCGAGGAGTTCGAGGCACTCCAGCAGGTCCTGGACGCGCAGCCCCGTCGCTGACAGACCCCCTCCTGCCGGAGGGCCATGCGGAACACAAGGATCCGCCGTACGGGTGCTACCGGGCCCGTGCGGCGGATCGTTGATATACAGGCAACAGGCCGGTGGGACCACAGCTTCACGTTCCACGGGAGCGGCTCCGCCGCACGAGTCACTACGAGGAAGGCACGGCCGCCGCACGTGAGGGACACACGAGAAAGCCGGCTGCTCCTGGTGCTTCTGATCGCCATCGCGTTCGCATTGATCACGGTGGACATCAGGGCGGGCGAGGAGTCGCCGGTCGACGGTGCCCGGCAGGCCGCCGCAGCGGTCTTCGGCCCCGTCGAGAAGGGCGTGTCGACCGCGGTCGACCCCGTCGCCAACGCCATAGGGGCGGTACGGGACTCCGGTGAGCGCCACAACCGGATCGCCACGCTGGAGCGGGAGAACGCGGCCCTGAAGGCCAAGCTGGGCAGCGAGCACCAGACCCGCAGCCGGATCCACGAGCTCGACGAGATGCTCAAGCGGGCCGGCGCCGGCCAGTACGGCATCAAGGGCGCCGAGGTCATCGCGATAGGAGCGGCCCAGGGCTTCTCCTGGACCGTCACCATCGACGCCGGCAGCAAGGACGGCATCGAGCGCGACATGACCGTCCTCAACGGGGACGGACTCGTCGGACGGGTCAGCACCGTCGGCCCCGACACGGCCACCGTCGTCCTCGCCAACGACCCCGACTTCACCGTCGGCACCCGCCTGGAGAAGACCGGCGAACTCGGCTTCGCCACCGGACAGGGCGACCGCGCGCTGTCCGTGCAGATGCTCAACGGCAAGGCCAAGGTCAGCCCCGGGGACCGGCTCGTCACCTTCGGATCGCGCGGCAACAAGCCCTTCGTACCCGGCGTGCCGATCGGCGAGGTGGTCAAGGTCGATCCCTCGCGCGGCGACCTGACCCGCACCGTCTGGGTGCGCCCGTTCGTCGGATTCTCGCGCCTGGACATCGTCGGCGTCGTGGTGATGCCGCCGCGCGAGGACCCGCGCGACGCCGTCCTGCCCCCCAAGCCCGAGGCCCCCAAGCCCACCCCGACGGTCACCGTCACGGTCACCCCGTCCGGGTCCGCCAGCGTGCCCGGCAAGCCGGCCGACGAGTAGGAGCAGACGCCCATGCGCTTCAACCGGATCCTGCTCTCGGCCACGCTCGTCGTGGTCGCCCTCGTCGTCCAGGTCACCATCCTGGGACGGCTCCAACTGCCCGGCGCCGTGCCCGACCTGGTGCTGCTCACCGTCGTCGCCCTCGCACTCGTGTACGGGCACGTCAGCGGCGCCCTCATCGGCTTCTCCGCCGGACTCCTCACCGACCTGGCCCCGCCCGCGGACCACGCCGCCGGGCGGTACGCGCTGGTTCTCTGCCTCATCGGGTACCTCGTCGGCCTGGTCCGCCCCGACAGCGGAAGGTTCCGCTCCGCCTGGGGCCCGATGCTGACCGTCGTCGGCGCCGCGATCGCCTCCACCCTGCTGTACGCGGGCGTGGGCGCCCTCGTCGGGGACACCGCCGCCCGCCACGTCGGCCTGACCGGGCTGCTGTTCACCGCCACCCTCTACGACCTGCTCCTGGCCCCCTTCACCGTGCCGTTCATCATGGCGCTGGCCCGGCGCGCCGAGAACGACCCGATGGCCGTCGAGGCCGGCGGCGGCCCCACCAACAAGGCCGCCGACGTCTCCTCCGGCTGGCTGGCCGGCGGCACGGGCCTGCGCATCGGCAGCCAGCGCGGCGGCCTGCGCCTGAAGACCGCGCGCGGCCGCGCCAACCGGGCCGTCCGTATAAAGGGCGTCAAGGGTGTGAAGAGCGTCAAGAGCGTGAAGAGCGTCAAGAAACTGTGACCGGGGAGCAAGGGTGACCAACATTCCGGAAACCGGCCGCACCTCCCGGGTGCAGATCCGGCTCGTCATCATCCAGGTGCTCGTCTGCTCGATGCTGCTCACCCTCGCCGGCCGCCTCTGGTACCTCCAGATCCGCGAGGGCCAGGAGTACTACGACGAGGCCAAGAGCAACCACGTCCAGCAGGTCGTCCAGCCCGCCGTCCGCGGCTCGATCCTGGACGCCCGCGGGGTCGCCCTCGCCGACAACGAGACCCGCCTCGTCGTCTCCGCCAGCCGTACCAAGCTGATGAAGATGAAGGACAGGGGCAAGGGCGTCATGACCCGCCTCGCCGCCGTCCTGGACATGAGCCCCAAGGAGGTCATGGACAAGGTCCGCCTCTGCGACTCCCAGACCCCCAAGCCCTGCTGGAACGGCTCCCCGTACCAGCCGATTCCGGTCACCCTCGAAGCCACCACCCAGCAGGCGCTGCAACTGCGCGAACGCCCCGAGGACTTCCCCGGCATCACGGCCGAGCCCACCGCCGTCCGCCGCTACCCGGCCCCCGGCGGGGCCCGCACCGCACAGGTGCTCGGCTACCTCTCCCCGGTCACCGACGAGGAGATCCAGAAGGCCAAGGACACCGACTCCCCGCACCTGCGCTCCGACCAGGTGGGCCGCTCCGGAACGGAACGCACCTACGACAAGGAGCTGCGCGGAAAGGCGGAAGTCACCTCGTACGAGGTCGACAACCTCGGCCGGGTCATGGGCCAGACCAAGTCCGACCCGGGCGTGGCCGGATCCACCCTCGTCACCAGCATCGACGCCCGGGTCCAGGCCGTCGCCGAGTACGAGCTCCAGCAGGCGATGAAGGTCGTCCGGCACGAGACCGACAACATCACCGGCCGCAAGTACGAGGCCGACTCGGGCGCCGTCGTCGTCATGGAGGCCAAGACCGGCCGCGTCGTCGCGATGGCCTCCCAGCCCGACTACGACCCCAACGCCTGGGTCGGCGGCATCTCCGCCAAGGACTACGCCAGGCTCACCAGCAAGAACTCCAACTACCCGCTGCTCAACCGGGCCATCCAGGGCCAGGCCCCCGCGGGCTCCATCTTCAAGGTGGTCTCCGCGAGCGCCGCCGTACGGGCCGGCTATGCCTTCGACAGCAAGTACAACTGCAGCAGCTCCTACAGCCTCGGCGGCCGGAGCTTCGCGAACTTCGAGTCCAAGGGGCACGGCCCCATCACCCTCGGCGACGCCCTCAAGTTCTCCTGCAACACCGTCTTCTACGCCCTCGGGCACAAGGAATGGCAGCGCGACGGCGGCCTCAAGCCCAAGAAGGACGCCCACGACTGGTTCTACCGGACCGCCCGCGAATTCGGCCTCGGCTCCGAGACCGGGATCGACCTGCCGAACGAGGTCACCGGCCGCATCCCCGACCGCGGGTGGAAGAAGAGCTTCTGGGCGGCCAACAAGGACTCCTGGTGCAAGCAGGGCAAGAAGGGCGGCACCTACGTCGAGCAGATCGCGTACGAGAGCTGCCTCGAAGGCAACCAGCTGAAGGCGTTCGACAGCATCAACTTCGCCATCGGCCAGGGCGACGTCCTCGTCACCCCCATCCAGATGGCCACCGCCTACTCGGCCATCAGCAACGGCGGCACCCTCTACAACCCCACGATCGGCAAGGCCGTCATCAGCCCCGACGGCAAGCACGTCGAGATGATCAAGCCCCAGGCCCACGGCAGGCTGCCGATCGACGCCCAGACCGTCAAGGACCTCGACCAGGGCCTGCGCTCCGTCGTCGCGCCCGGCGGCACCGCCGCCTGGCGGTTCATCGGCTGGCCGCTGGACAAGATCCCGATGCGGGCCAAGACCGGCACCGCCCAGGTCTACGGCAAGCAGACCACCTCGTGGCTGGCGACCTACACCGACGACTTCACGATCGTCATGACCATCTCCCAGGGCGGCACCGGCTCCGGGGCCTCCGGCCCCGCCGTCCGCAACATCTACAACGCCATGTACGGCCTCGACATGGAAGGCAAGCAGGACCCGAAGAAGGCCCTGCTGCTCAAGCCGGAGGCGAAACTGCCCAGGATCCACCCCGACGGCTCCATCGACTCCCCCGAGATCCGGCCGTACGTACCGCCGTCCCCGGAGGAGCTCGCGCCGCCCGCGCTCGCCGGGCCGCCCCCCGCACGGCACGACTGAGGACCGAAAACCGACATGCAGACCGCGAACAAGTTCTCCGTCTCCCGGTACGCGCCCGAGCGCGGGGCGATGGCCAAGCTCACCGCCCGCGACTCGGTGGTGCGCCGGCTCGACTGGCCGATCCTCCTCAGCGCGCTGGCGCTGTCCTTCATCGGCGCCCTGCTGGTGTGGTCGGCGACCCGCAACCGCACCCAGCTGAACCAGGGTGACCCGTACTACTTCCTCGCCCGGCACGCCCTGAACACCGGCATCGGCCTCGTGCTGATGATCGGCACCATCTGGCTCGGACACCGCACCCTGCGCGGCGCGGTCCCCTTCCTCTACGGGATCTCGCTGCTGCTCATCATCGCGGTGCTCACCCCGCTCGGCGCCACCATCAACGGCGCCCACGCGTGGATCGTGATCGGCGGCGGATTCTCCCTCCAGCCCTCCGAGTTCGTGAAGATCACGATCATCCTGGTCATGGCGATGCTGCTGGCCACCCGGGTGGACGCCGGAGACCTCACCCACCCGGACCACCGCACCGTGGTCAAGGCACTGTGCCTGGCCGCCGCCCCGATGGGCATCGTCATGCTGATGCCCGACCTCGGCTCGGTCATGGTCATGGTCGTCATCGTGCTCGGCGTGCTGCTGGGCTCGGGCGCGTCCAACCGCTGGGTGCTGGGCCTGATCGGCTCGGGCGCGGGCGGGGCCGTCCTGATATGGCAGCTCGGCGTCCTGGACGAATACCAGATCAACCGCTTCGCGGCCTTCGCCAACCCCTCCCTCGACCCGGCGGGCGTCGGCTACAACACCAACCAGGCGCGCATCGCGATCGGCTCCGGCGGACTGACCGGCTCCGGGCTCTTCAAGGGCTCCCAGACCACCGGCCAGTTCGTGCCCGAGCAGCAGACCGACTTCGTCTTCACGGTGGCGGGGGAGGAGCTCGGCTTCGTCGGCGCCGGGCTGATCCTGGTGCTGCTGGGCATCGTGCTGTGGCGGGCCTGCATGATCGCCCGCGACACCACCGAGCTGTACGGGACGATCGTGTGCGCCGGGATCATCGCCTGGTTCGCGTTCCAGTCCTTCGAGAACATCGGGATGACCCTGGGCATCATGCCGGTCGCCGGGCTCCCGCTGCCCTTCGTGTCCTACGGAGGATCCTCGATGTTCGCGGTGTGGGTGGCCATCGGACTGCTCCAGTCGATCAAGGTGCAGAAGCCGTTGTCGGCCTAATTCCCGTTCACCCTGCCGTCGTGATCCGTTCAGGACTAAGTTCGGTCTATGGCGGACACGAAACGCGAGACCGAGCGGAAATTCGAGTTCACACAGGCTGACAAGAAGCGGGCGAAGCAGACCCGCCACGAGGTGCCGGACCTGACGGGCACGGCCGCGATCGCGGCCGTCTCCGACCAGGGCACCGTCGACCTCGACGCCGTCTACTACGACACCCCCGACCTCCGGCTCGCCGCCGACGGCCTCACCCTGCGGCGCAGAACCGGAGGCAAGGACGAGGGCTGGCACCTGAAACTGCCCGTCTCCCCCGAGGTCCGGGACGAGGTCACGGCCCCCCTCGGCGACACCCTCCCGCGCGCCCTCGCCGTCCTGATCCGCTCCCGCGTCCGCGACGCCGGGCTGGAACCGCAGGTCAGGCTGGTCTCCTCGCGCCGCGTCAGCCACCTGCTCGACGCCGAGGGCGCCCTGCTCGCCGAACTCAGCATCGACGCCGTACGGGCCGAGCGCGGCGAGGCCGCCGTGTCCTGGACCGAGGTCGAAGTGGAACTCGCCGACGGAGCGCAGCCCGCACTGCTCGACGCCGTCGAGAAGACCTTCCGCAAGGCCGGGCTGCGCGTCAGCGACTCCCCCTCGAAGCTCGCCCGGGCCCTCGCCGAGACCGGAGCCACGCCCGAGGCCCGCACCCCGGGCGCCGGCGCGGCCGGGGCCGAAGCCCCCGCCGACGGCACGGCGGGCGCGTACGTCCTGTCGTACCTGCGGGAACAGCGCGACGCCCTGATCGCCCAGGACCCGGCCGTACGACGGAGCCTGCCGGACTCCGTCCACCAGATGCGGGTCGCCACCCGCCGGCTGCGCAGCGCCTTCAAGACCTACCGAAAGGTGCTCGACCGCGCGGTCACCGACCCCGTCGGCGAAGAACTGCGCTGGCTGGCCGCCGAACTCGGCGTGGACCGGGACCAGGAGGTCCTGCTGGAGCGGATCCAGACCCGGCTCGGCGAACTGCCCCGCACCCTGCTCCTCGGACCGGTCCGCGGCCGCCTGCGGGTATGGAACAACAGCCGCCGCTCCGATTCGCGGCGGCGGGCGCTGGCCGCGCTCGACAGCAAGCGCTACCTCGTCCTCCTGGACACCCTCGACGCCCTCCTGGACGCGCCGCCGCTGCTCAAGAACGCGGCCGGCCCCGCGCCGGCGGTCCTGCCCAAGGCCGTACTGCGCGACTACGAACGCCTCGCGGGCCGGGTCGAGGGCGCCCTGGCCCTGACCGCCGGCGAGGAACGGGACCTGGCCCTGCACGAGGCCCGCAAGGCCGCCAAACGCGCCCGGTACGCGGCGGAAGCGGCCACGCCCGCCCTCGGAAAACCGGCGAAACGCATGGCCAAGGCCATGAAGTCGGTCCAGACCCTGCTCGGCGACCACCAGGACAGCGTGGTGGCCCGCGAGGCCCTGCACGGCCTCGCCGTCCAGGCGGCGGGCGCCGGGGAGTCCGCCTTCACCTGGGGCGTCCTCTACGCCCGCGAGGAGGTACAGGCCGAACAGCGCGAACGGGAGCTCCCGGAAGTCTGGGCGGACGCCTCGGATCCGGCACTGCGGGCCGCCCTCGCATGATCATGCGGGTGGGGGGCGCCTGAGCCTCGCGGTACGCTTGAGAGCTGCCCCCTGCCCGCTTCACGAAAGTCGCGTGATGACCGAGTCGGTCTTCCCTCAGCTTGAGGCCCTGCTTCCGCATGTGCAGAAGCCCATCCAGTACGTCGGCGGTGAACTCAACTCCACGGTCAAGAAGTGGGACGAGTGCGACGTCCGCTGGGCGCTGATGTACCCGGACGCATACGAAGTCGGGCTGCCCAACCAGGGCGTCATGATCCTCTACGAGGTGCTCAACGAACGCGCGGGCGTCCTCGCGGAGCGCACCTACAGCGTGTGGCCCGACCTCGAAGAACTGATGCGCGAGCACAAGGTGCCCCAGTTCACCGTGGACAGCCACCGCCCCGTGTCCGCCTTCGACGTGTTCGGCCTGTCCTTCTCCACGGAGCTGGGCTACACGAACATGCTCACCGCGCTGGACCTCGCGGGCATTCCGCTGGAGGCCCGCAACCGCACCGTCGACCACCCGATCGTCCTCGCGGGCGGCCACGCGGCCTTCAACCCCGAGCCGATCGCCGAGTTCATCGACTGCGCGGTCATCGGCGACGGCGAGCAGGCCGTCCTCGACATGACCGAGATCATCCGCGCCTGGAAGGCCGAGGGCAGGCCGGGCGGGCGCGAGGAAGTCCTGCTGCGCCTGGCGAAGACCGGCGGGGTCTACGTACCGGGCTTCTACGACGTCGAGTACCTGGAGGACGGCCGCATCGGCCGTGTCGTCCCGAACCGCTCCGGCGTGCCGTGGCGCGTGTCCAAGCACACCGTCATGGACCTCGACGAGTGGCCGTACCCCAAGCAGCCCCTGGTCCCGCTCGCCGAGACCGTCCACGAGCGGATGTCCGTGGAGATCTTCCGCGGCTGCACCCGCGGCTGCCGTTTCTGCCAGGCCGGCATGATCACGCGCCCCGTGCGGGAGCGAAGCATCACCGGCATCGGCGAAATGGTGGAGAAGGGCCTCAAGGCCACGGGCTTCGAAGAGGTCGGCCTCCTCTCCCTCTCCTCGGCGGACCACACCGAGATCGCCGACATCGCCAAGGGCCTCGCGGACCGCTACTCGGACGACAAGGTGGGCCTGTCCCTGCCGTCGACCCGCGTGGACGCCTTCAACGTGGACCTGGCCAACGAGCTGACCCGCAACGGCCGCCGCTCGGGCCTGACCTTCGCCCCCGAGGGCGGCTCCGAGCGCATGCGCAAGGTCATCAACAAGATGGTCTCGGAAGAGGACCTGATCCGCACCGTCGCCACCGCCTACGGCAACGGCTGGCGCCAGGTGAAGCTGTACTTCATGTGCGGCCTGCCGACCGAGACCGACGAGGACGTCCTCCAGATCGGCGACATGGCGGTCAACGTCATCGCCAAGGGCCGCGAGGTCTCCGGGCAGAACGACATCCGCTGCACGGTGTCGATCGGCGGGTTCGTACCGAAGCCGCATACCCCCTTCCAGTGGGCGCCGCAGCTGTCGGCCGAGGAGACGGACGCGCGGCTGACCAAGCTCCGCGACAAGATCCGCGGTGACAAGAAGTACGGCCGCTCCATCGGCTTCCGCTACCACGACGGCAAGCCCGGCATCGTCGAGGGCCTGCTCTCGCGCGGCGACCGCCGCATCGGCGACGTCATCCGCGCGGTGTACGAATCCGGCGGCCGCTTCGACGGCTGGCGCGAGCACTTCTCGTACGACCGCTGGATGGAGGCCGCGGAGAAGACGCTGCCGGCCTACGGCGTGGACGTCGCCTGGTACACCACCCGCGAGCGGACCTACGAGGAGGTCCTGCCCTGGGACCACCTGGACTCCGGCCTCGACAAGGACTGGCTCTGGGAGGACTGGCAGGACGCCCTCGACGAGACCGAGGTCGAGGACTGCCGCTGGACCCCGTGCTTCGACTGCGGCGTGTGCCCGCAGCTCGACCTCGACATCCAGATCGGCCCGACGGGCAAGAAGCTCCTCCCGCTGTCGGTCGTGAAGTGACCCGCGGCTGAGCCGAGCCCTCGAAGCGCCCCCCGCCGGGAACGGTGGGGGGCGTCTTGCGTCGGACGGCCGATCGCTCTCCCGGTCTTCCGTGCAACGGCGGGGGCCTATCGTGCGTCGTCATGGGCATGGATCTGGAGAAGCGCGGACAGCACGAGCCCGAGCCCCCGCCCGGTGGGCAGGGGTGTGTGTTCGCGATGGTGCGGATTCCGGTGCGGATCCTGGCCGTGCTCATCGTGCTGCCCGTGCGGGTGGTCTGGGACCTGCTCGTCCTCGGGGCGCGCACCGTGCACCGGCGCGCCCTGCGTCCGGCCGGGGGCGCGGTGGCCTGGGTCTGGGGCCGGCTGTACGCGTACGTGCTGACCCCGGTCGGGCACGCACTCGGGTGGCTGGCGCGCGGGACCGGGCTGGTCCTGAAGTGGGCGGCGCTGGCCGTCTTCTACTGGCCCTGGGCCGGGCTGTGGCGGTACGTGCTCGCACCCGCCGGGGCCGCCCTGTGGAGCTGGGTCCTGGTTCCGCTCGGGCAGGGGCTCGCCCTGCTGGGCCGGGGAGCCGCCGTCGCGCTGCAATGGCTGGCCAAGGCGCTGTTCGTGTGGCCGTGGGTGGCGCTGTGGCGCCACCTGGTCGTCCCCGGCGGCGCCGCGCTGTACCGCTACCTGCTGAGGCCGGTGGGCAAGGGGCTCGAATGGGTGGTCCTGGCCGTGTACCGGTACCTGCTCAAGCCGTCCGGCGCCGCCGTCGTCCGGACGGTCGCCGCCGTGTACCGCTACCTGCTCGTGCCGCCGGTCCGGGGCATCGCCTGGCTGGTCCGCGGGCTGTACCGGTACGTGCTCACCCCGGCCGGGCACGCCCTGGTGTGGTTCCTGCCGCGCGCCTTCGCCGCCGTGTTCGTATGGCCGTGGGTGGCGCTGTACCGGTACGTCCTCACCCCCGGCGGGCACGGCATCGTCTGGCTGGCCCGGGGCGCCGGGGCCGTACTCGGATGGCTGGGCAAGGCGCTGTTCGTCTGGCCCTGGGCCGCGCTGTGGCGGTACGCCGTCGTTCCGGCCGCGACCGGCACCTACCGCTACCTGCTGACCCCGCTCGGGCACGGCATCGCCTGGCTCGCCCGGGGCCTGTACCGGTACGTCCTCACGCCCCTCGGGCACTTCGCCGCCGCCACCTGGCGGCTCGCCGGGCGCGTCAGCCGCGCCCTGGGGCGTGGCCTCGTCCGGCTCTGGCGCGGCTGCGTCGCCCGCCCCGCGGCCTGGGTCTACCGCCAGGTGGCCACGCCCGCCGGACATCTGGCCCGCGAGGTGTGGCGTACCTCGCGCACCGTGGCGCGCGAGGTCTGGCACACCGCCCGCGCTGCGGTGCGGGATGCGCGGGCCGGGGTGCGGCAGGCGCTGTTCGGTACTCCTCCCCGGGAACCGGCGAGGTCACAGGCGCGTACTCTGGGTAGTACGACAGCCGTAGGCCAACCGCCCGCCCCCGAGATCTCCCTGCGCAAACAGCAGGTGTGAGCCGGGGGCAGGGCGTGGCCGGCCGGCCCCACAGACCTCAGGGCGACGCGCGAGCCGCGGAGCCCCGCACAAGGAGAAGAACCACTGGGCAAGCGACAGCCCGAAGGCCCGCCTCCCGCACCGGTGGTGCAGCGCATCCGACTGCGCTACACCAAGCGCGGCCGCCTCCGGTTCACCAGCCACCGTGACTTCCAGCGCGCCTTCGAGCGGGCCCTGCGCCGCGCCGAGGTGCCGATGGCGTACTCCGCCGGCTTCACCCCGCACCCCCGCGTCTCGTACGCGAACGCCGCTCCGACCGGGACGGGCAGCGAGGCCGAGTACCTGGAGATCGCCCTCGCCGAGTCCCGTGACCCCGAGAAGCTCCGCGAGCTGCTCGACGAGTCCATGCCGGCCGGCCTCGACATCATCGACGCCGTCGAGGCCCGTACCTCGGGCCTCGCCGACCGGCTGACCGCCTCCGTCTGGGAGCTGCGCCTGGAGGGCGTGGACCCCGCGGACGCCGAGCGCGCCGTGACCGGCTTCCTCGCCGCCGAGACCGTGGAAGTGCAGCGCCGCACCAAGAACGGCATGCGCACCTTCGACACCCGCGGCGCTGTGGTTAGCCTCGAGGCGCTTCCGGCCCCTGCTGATAGGCCGCTGGACAATGCCTGTGCGATACTGCGGCTGGTTGTTCGGCATCTGACACCTGCCGTGCGACCCGACGACGTCCTGTCCGGTCTCCGAGCTGTGGCCGACCTGGCGCCGCCGGTCCCCGCAGCGGTGACCAGGCTGGCGCAGGGGCTCTTCGACGAGGAGTCCGGCACGGTGACCGACCCGCTCGCGCCCGACCGCGAGGCTGACACGGCCGCCCCACCCACGGCCGCCGTAGCCGCCGACGCGAAGGCGCCGGAAGGTCCCGCCGCGTAAGGATCGTCGTCGTCGCGCAGCCCTGGGACTCGGGAGCCACCTGGGTCGGGCCCGCGCATTGACCTGAAGACTTCCGCCAGGCCGTACGGACAACACGTACGGAACCGGCGGCCATGGACTACGAGCTCCCGTGTGGCGAACGCGCCCCGGAGGCCGGTTCCGCGCTCATCGCGCGGAGCCGTGCCGGACCGGATGTCAGCCGCGGCGCCCGGGAGCGTGACGGGAGAACCGCCCGCAATGCTCAACAACGAAAACGACCCCACCACCACCGGTAACGCCGACAGCGGCAGCCCGAGCGACAACCTGCCCCCGCGCCGGCGCCGCCGCGCCGCTTCCCGGCCCGCCGGTCCCCCCGGCGGCACCGCCGCCGAGGCCAGCCCCGTCGCAGCCGCGCCCGAGGCCGCTCCGGCCGCTGCCCCCGCGGAGGAGGCCGCCCCGGCCGCCGCCCCCGCCCGTACCCGCCGCCGCGCGACCCGCGCTGTGGCTGCTCCCGAGGCTCCGGCTGCCGCCGAGGCCGTCGTGGTCGAGGCTCCGGCCGCCGTCGCCGAGGAGCCCGCTGCTCCCGCTCCGCGTGGCCGCCGCCGTGCCACCCGTGCCGTGGCCGCCCCCGAGGCGCCCGTGGCCGAGGCTCCGGCCGCGCCCGTGGCCGAGGAGGAGGCTCCGGCCGCCGCTCCGGCCCCGCGTGCCCGTCGCCGTGCGACCCGCGCCGTGGCTGCTCCCGAGGCTCCGGCTGCCGCCGAGGCCGTCGTGGTCGAGGCCCCGGCCGCCGTCGCCGAGGAGCCCGCTGCTCCCGCCCCGCGTGCCCGTCGCCGTGCCACCCGCGCCGTGACCGCTCCGGCCGCCGAGACCCCTGCCGCCGAGGTCGCCGAGGCGCCCGTGGCCGAGGCTCCGGCCGCGCCCGTGGCCGAGGAGGCGGCTCCGGCCGCTCCGGCCCCGCGTGCCCGCCGCCGTGCCACCCGCGCCGTGACCGCCCCGGCCGCCGAGGCCGCCGCCGCCGAGACCCCCGCCGCGGCGGAGGAGGCCCCCAAGGCCGCCGCCGCACCGGCCCGCGCCGTGACCGTCGCCGACGCCGTGGACTCCCCGAAGCGCGGCGGCCGCCGCCGCGCCACCCGCTCCGGCGCCCCGGCCGCAGCCGCGCAGCCCGCCGCAGAGGCCGAGGCGCCCGCCGCCCCGGCCCGGGCCCGCCGCGCCGCGCGTCCCGCCGTGGCCGTCTTCCAGGCCCCGGTCTTCGCCGAGCCGATGTTCCAGACCCCCGAGACCGCCGCCATGGCCGCCGCTGCCGCCCGCGCGGCCGCTCCGGCCGACGAGGTCGAGGAGGAGGAGACGGAGCTGGAGGCCGAGGCCGTCCAGACCCCCGCCCCGCAGCCGGCCGGCCGTCGCCGCCGCCGCGGCCGTGGTGCCGAGGCCGCGCCGGCCGCCGAGACCGCGCCGGTCTCGCTGCCCGAGGTGCTCGCCGAGGAGGAGCCGGAGGCCGAGGCCGCCGAGTTCGAAGAGGGCGCCGAGTTCGAAGAGGGCGACGAGTCGGGCGAGCGCCCGTCCCGCCGCCGCCGTCGCGGTGGCCGTCGTCGCCGCCGTGGCGAGTCCGCCGACCTCGACGAGGCCGCCGACGAGGAGACCGAGGCCCCGGCCGCCGAGCAGGAGGCCGAGGAGGCCGAGGACGAGGACGACGAGGACGCGGGCGCGCTGGGCTCCAGCTCCAGCCGTCGCCGCCGCCGTCGCCGCCGTCGCAGCGGTGACTCCGCCGCCGAGTCCGCCGAGGCGGGCGAGGAGGACGGCGTACGCACCGTCGTCAAGGTCCGCGAGCCGCGTCCGGCCCGCGAGCGCGTCGAGTCCACCTCCTCCGACGAGGTGCAGTCCATCAAGGGCTCGACCCGTCTGGAGGCCAAGAAGCAGCGCCGCCGCGAGGGCCGCGAGCAGGGCCGCCGCCGCGTCCCGATCATCACGGAGGCCGAGTTCCTGGCCCGCCGTGAGGCCGTCGAGCGCGTCATGGTCGTCCGCCAGGCCGGCGAGCGCACCCAGATCGGCGTCCTCGAGGACAACGTGCTCGTCGAGCACTACGTCAACAAGGAAGAGGCCACCTCGTACGTCGGCAACGTCTACCTGGGCAAGGTCCAGAACGTGCTGCCGTCCATGGAGGCCGCCTTCATCGACATCGGCAAGGGCCGCAACGCGGTCCTGTACGCCGGTGAGGTCAACTTCGAGGCGCTCGGCATGGCCAACGGGCCGCGCCGCATCGAGTCCGCCCTCAAGTCCGGCCAGTCGGTCCTCGTGCAGGTCACCAAGGACCCGATCGGCCACAAGGGCGCCCGCCTGACCAGCCAGGTCTCGCTGCCCGGCCGCTACCTGGTCTACGTGCCCGAGGGCTCGATGACCGGCATCAGCCGCAAGCTGCCCGACACCGAGCGCGCGCGTCTGAAGACCATCCTCAAGAAGATCGTCCCCGAGGACGCGGGCGTCATCGTGCGCACCGCCGCCGAGGGCGCGAGCGAGGACGAGCTGCGCCGCGACGTCGAGCGTCTGCAGGCCCAGTGGGAGGACATCCAGAAGAAGTCCAAGCAGATCTCGACCTCTTCCCCGAGCCTGCTGTACGGCGAGCCGGACATGACCGTCCGCGTCGTGCGCGACATCTTCAACGAGGACTTCTCGAAGGTCATCGTCAGCGGTGACGGCGCGTGGGAGACCATCCACGGCTACGTGAACCACGTGGCCCCGGACCTGTCCGACCGGCTGTCCCGCTGGACCTCCGAGGTGGACGTCTTCGCGACGTACCGGATCGACGAGCAGCTCGCCAAGGCGCTCGACCGCAAGGTGTGGCTGCCCTCGGGCGGCTCGCTTGTGATCGACAAGACCGAGGCGATGATCGTCATCGACGTCAACACCGGCAAGTTCACCGGTCAGGGCGGCAACCTCGAGGAGACCGTCACCAGGAACAACCTGGAGGCGGCCGAGGAGATCGTGCGCCAGCTGCGGCTGCGCGACCTCGGTGGCATCGTCGTGATCGACTTCATCGACATGGTCCTGGAGTCCAACCGCGACCTGGTCCTGCGGCGGATGCTGGAGTGCCTGGGCCGTGACCGTACGAAGCACCAGGTCGCCGAGGTGACCTCGCTGGGCCTGGTCCAGATGACCCGCAAGCGGGTGGGCCAGGGTCTGCTGGAGTCCTTCTCCGAGACCTGTGTCCACTGCAACGGCCGCGGTGTGATCGTGCACATGGAGACGCCGACCGTGGTCGGTGGCGGCGGCAACGGCAAGCGCTCGAAGCGCCGTGGCGGCAAGGCCGAGTTCGACCAGCACGACCACGAGGCCGAGACGGTCGAGGTGGAGTTCGAGACCGAGACCGAGGCCGAGGTGGCCGCCGAGGCCGCCGTGCCGCGGCAGCTGCCCGAGCCGGAGTTCGTCCCGGACGAGGAGCTGTACAGCAGCCCCGCCGAGGCGGAGGCCGCGGCGGGCCTGAGCGGTCGCCGCAACCGCCGCCGCGCCACCCGCAAGGCGACCGCTCCGGCGGGCGCCCCGCGCGGTGCGGCAGCCCAGGCCCAGGCCGCGGCCCCGGCTCCGGCCCCCGTGGTCGAGGTCGAGGCCGAGCCGGTGACCGTGCCCGCGGACACCGTCCTGGAACCGGTCGCCGAGGTCGTCGCCGAGGCGGAGACCGTGGCCGAGGTCGTCGCGGAGCCGGTGGCGGAGGAGGCCCCCAAGGGCCGCACCCGTCGCCGTGCGACCCGTAAGGCCACCGCCCCGGCGGGCGCCCCGGCCCCCGCGGCCGAGGTGGCCCCGGAGCCGGTCGTCGTGCCGGAGCCGGAGCCGGTCGTGGAGCCCGAGCCGGTCGTCGCCGAGCCGGAGCCCGCGCCTGCCGTGGCCGAGGAGGCCCCCGTGGCGGAGGCCGCACCGGCCCGTCCGCGCCGGCGTGCCACCCGTAAGGCCACCGCACCGGCCGGTTCCCCGGCGGGTGCGGCGGAGGCCGCCGTGGTGGTCGTCGAGGCCGTCGTGACCGAGCCGCAGCCGGAGCCGCAGGCCCCGGCCGAGGAGGCTGCCCCGGCCGAGGAGGCCGCCCCGGCCAAGCCGGCCAAGAAGGCCGTCAAGAAGGCCCCGGCCAAGAAGGCGACCGCGGCGAAGAAGGCCACCACCGCCAAGAAGGCGACGGCGGCCAAGAAGACCGTGGCGAAGAAGGCGGCCACGACCAAGAAGACCGTGGCCAAGCGGGCGACGAAGAAGACCGCGGCGGCGGAGCAGCAGACCCCGCCCTCGGTCTCGGCGCCGGCCGAAGCCTGATCCACCGCCTGAAAGCAACACAGCACGGCTGTGGGCCCCGCCGAGAGGCGGGGTCCTGGCCGTGCGGGGCCGGTTTGACCCCCTGGTACCGGCCCCGTAACCTAGACCGTCGGCATGCCTAGACAAATATGTTTAGAGCGAGCCGCGCTCCTGAGCACCTTCCTTCCGCACCGTGCGCGCAAGCGCCGTACGGGAGAGGCCGCTCGTCCAATCCGGATCAGTGCGGTCCTGTCGCAAGACGGGGTCCCGACTGAGCGGCTGGCTTCAGGAGCATCCGTCCCGAGTGAGAGAGAGATCCGCGTGTACGCCATCGTGCGCAGCGGTGGTCGCCAGCACAAGGTTGCTGTCGGCGACATCGTTGAGGTTGACAAGATTTCCACTGCCAAGGTTGGCGACACGGTCGAGCTCTCGACCCTGCTCGTCGTCGACGGCGAAGCCGTGACCAGCGACCCGTGGGTCCTGGCCGGCATCAAGGTCACGGCCGAGATTGTGGACCACCACAAGGGCGCCAAGATCGACATCCTGCGCTACAAGAACAAGACCGGCTACCGCCGTCGCCAGGGTCACCGCCAGCAGTACACGGCGATCAAGGTCACCGGTATCCCCGCGGCTGCGAAGTAAGAGGGACTGAGACATGGCACACAAGAAGGGCGCATCGTCCACTCGGAACGGGCGCGACTCCAATGCCCAGCGGCTCGGCGTGAAGCGCTTCGGCGGTCAGGTCGTTTCCGCTGGTGAGATCCTCGTCCGCCAGCGCGGCACGCACTTCCACCCGGGTGCGGGCGTCGGCCGTGGCGGCGACGACACGCTGTTCGCGCTGCAGGCCGGTGCCGTCGAGTTCGGCACGCACCGTGGCCGCAAGGTCGTCAACATCGTTCCGGCCGCCTGATCCAGCTTCGGCTGATCGAGCGTTCGTAACTTCCCGAGGGCGGATCTCAGCTCTTCCCGGCGCGAGCCGGGAAGAGAGGTCCGCCCTCGGCGCGTTGTCACATAGACACGTTTAATGGGCAGCAAGGCCTGCCACCGGATTTTCCGGACTATTCCCGCTGTATCTGGAGGAACACCCATGACCACCTTCGTGGACCGCGTCGAGCTGCACGTCGCCGCGGGTAACGGGGGCCACGGCTGCGCCTCCGTTCACCGGGAGAAGTTCAAGCCGCTCGGCGGCCCCGACGGCGGTAACGGCGGCCGTGGCGGCGACGTCATCCTGGTGGTGGAGCAGGCGATCACCACCCTGCTGGACTACCACCACAGCCCGCACCGCAAGGCCACCAACGGCAAGCCCGGCGAGGGCGGTAACCGCTCCGGCAAGGACGGCCAGGACCTGGTCCTGCCCGTGCCGGACGGCACCGTCGTCCTCGACAAGGAGGGCAACGTCCTCGCCGACCTCGTCGGCCAGGGCACCACCTACATCGCCGCCGAGGGCGGCCGCGGCGGCCTCGGCAACGCCGCGCTCTCCTCCGCCCGCCGCAAGGCCCCCGGCTTCGCGCTCCTCGGCGTCCCCGGCACCACCGGCGACATCGTCCTGGAGCTCAAGACCGTCGCCGACGTGGCGCTGGTCGGCTTCCCGAGCGCCGGCAAGTCCTCGCTGATCTCGGTGCTCTCCTCCGCCAAGCCGAAGATCGCGGACTACCCCTTCACCACCCTGGTCCCGAACCTGGGCGTGGTCACGGCGGGCTCGACCGTCTACACCATCGCCGACGTCCCGGGCCTGATCCCCGGCGCCAGCCAGGGCCGCGGTCTGGGCCTGGAGTTCCTGCGCCACGTCGAGCGCTGCTCGGTGCTCGTGCACGTGCTGGACACCGCCACCCTGGAGTCCGACCGCGACCCGGTCGCGGACCTCGACGTCATCGAGGAGGAGCTGCGGCTCTACGGCGGCGGCCTGGAGAAGCGGCCGCGCCTCGTCGTCCTGAACAAGGTCGACATCCCGGACGGCCAGGAGCTCGCCGACATGGTCCGCCCGGACCTGGAGGCCCGCGGCTACAAGGTCTTCGAGGTCTCCGCGGTCGCCCGTACGGGCCTCAAGGAGCTCTCGTACTTCCTCGCCGAGGTCATCGCCAAGGCCCGTGCCCGCAAGCCGAAGGAGGAGGCGACCCGCATCGTCATCCGCCCGAAGGCCGTGGACGACGCCGGCTTCACCGTCACCTACGACGAGGTCGAGGACGTCTACAACGTGCGCGGCGAGAAGCCGGAGCGCTGGGTCCGCCAGACCGACTTCAACAACGACGAGGCCGTGGGCTACCTCGCGGACCGGCTGAACCGCCTCGGTGTCGAGGAGGCGCTCAAGAAGGCCGGCGCCCGTGCCGGTGACGGCGTGGCCATCGGCTCCGACGAGAACGCGGTCGTCTTCGACTGGGAGCCGACCGTGATGGCCGGCGCCGAGATGCTGGGCCGCCGCGGCGAGGACCACCGTCTGGACGCCCCGCGTCCGGCCACCACCCGCCGCAAGGACAAGGAAGCCCAGCGCGGGGACTCGGCGCAGAAGGAGTACGACGAGTTCCGTCCGTTCTAGTACCGGACGACCTTGAAGTCTCCTTTACGCAGGTCGCTTAGGATCCTTCGGGTGAGCAGCAAATCCCCCACCGTCTCCGTCGTGGTGATCGCGTACAACGACGCCGGGCTCGTGGGCGAGGCCGTTTCCTCGGCTCTCGCCCAGGGCCCGGTGGTCGCCGAGGTCATCGCGGTGAACGACGCCTCGTCGGACGGCACCGCGCGGGTGCTGGACGAGCTGGCCGCCGCGCACCCCCGCCTGAAGGTCGTGCACCGCACGGAGAACAGCGGCGGGTGCGGCACCCCGCGCAACGACGGGATCGCCGCCGCGAGCGCCCCGTACGTCCTCTTCCTGGACAGCGACGACGTGCTGCCGCCGGGGGCGGCCGACGCGCTGGTGCGGGCCGCCGAGGAGCACGACGCGCCGGTCACCGTCGGCGCGTGCGTACGGCGCGAGCTGCCGCAGGGCCACGACGTGCCCTGGGTGCCCGGTCTCTACACCCCCGGCGACGTGATCGAGCGGCCCGCGGACCGGCCCGAGCTGGTCCGGGACACCCTGTGCGTCAACAAGCTGTACGCGCGCGCCTTCCTGGACGCACATTCCATCCGCTTCCCCGACGGCCGGTTCGTCTACGAGGACTTCGTCTTCACCTCGCGCGTCCTGGCCGCCGCCCCGCGCGTCGCGGTCATCGGTGACCTCGTCTACGTGTGGCACGTGCGCCGCAGCGCCGCCCAGGTGTCGATCTCCCTGGACCGCAAGGACGTCGGGAACTGGCGTTCGCGCATCGAGGCCCACCGCACGGCCTCCCGCACCCTCGCCGCCGCCTCCCCGGAGCTGGGCAGCGCCTGCCAGGTCAAGTTCCTGGACTACGACCTGCGCATGTACCTGCGCGAGATCGGCACCGACCCCGAGTACCAGGCCGCGTGGTGGACGCTCACCCGGGACTACCTGGCCGGCTTCGCCGAGACCGACATCGAGGCCGCGAGCGCCCCGGTCCGCTGGATCGTGCGGCTGCTGCGCGCCACCGACGCGCCCCCCGCCGACCTCCAGCGCCTCACCCGCCTGGCCGCCGAGCCGCCGCGGCTGCTGCCCCCGTACGCCGCCGACGCCGACGGGGTGCCGGTGTGGAGCGAGGCCCTGCCCGTCGAGCTGGAGGGCCTGGCCGGGCTGGAGACGGCCGGGCTGCCCGTGGCCGCCGACGCCGAACCGGCCGGTCCCGGCGTGGTGCGGATCCGGCTGCACGACCTGTACGGGCGCCTCGCGGCGGCCGGTCCGCGCACCGTCCAGCTGCGTTTCCTGCCCCGGGCGGGCGGCGAGCCCGTGCTGGCCCAGCCGGTGGAGCTGCGCCCCGGCGCGGACGGCGGCTGGAGCGCCGAACTGCCCTTCCGCCTCGCGGACCTCGCGGCGAACGGGCGGCGCCAGGGGCTTCGCCGGATGCAGGCGTGGGACGTCAGGCTGGCCGTGGAGTGCGCCGACGGGAGCTCCGTGGTGACCTCGCTGAGCCCCCGCGGGGGGCTGCTTCGCCGCCGCGCCCTGCCGAGCAGCCGGTACGGTGTTCTGCTGTCGCAGCCGTACCGCACGGCCGCCGGCTCGCTGGCCCTGCGGCTGGCGCCCGGCGCCGAGGGTGCGCTGTACCTCGTACGCAACCGTCTTCACCGGGCCCGGGCAGGCCGCAGGCCGGGCTGAGACCGCCATACAGAGAACCCGGACGGGGCCCGCAAGACCCCGTCCGGGGGGACCCTCAGGGAGCTACGCATGACCTTTCTGATCACCGGTGGCGCCGGATACATCGGCGCGCACGTCGTCCGCGCGATGCTGCTCGCAGGGGAGCGGGTCGTCGTCCTCGACGACCTGTCCACGGGCAACGAGGACCGAGTCCCCGAGGGCGTACCGCTGGTGGTCGGCTCGGTCCTGGACCGGCTGATCCTCGACGAGACCATCCGAGAGCACAAGATCACCGGCGTGGTGCACCTCGCGGGCAAGAAGCAGGTCGGCGAGTCCGTCGAGAAGCCGCTCTACTACTACCACGAGAACGTGCAGGGCCTCACGGTCCTGCTGCAGGCCGTGGCCGCCGCGGGCATCCGCAACGTCCTCTTCTCCTCCTCCGCCTCCGTCTACGGCATGCCCGACGTGGACCTGGTCACCGAGGACACCCCGTGCGCGCCGCTGAGCCCGTACGGCGAGACCAAGCTGGCCGGCGAGTGGCTGATCCGCGCCGCCGGCAAGGCGCACGGCATCGCCACTGCTTGCCTGCGCTACTTCAACGTGGCGGGCGCGGCGACCCCCGAGCTTGCCGACACCGGTGTGTTCAACCTGGTCCCGATGGTCTTCGAGCGCTACGACGCGGGCCAGGGCGCCAAGATCTTCGGCAACGACTACCCGACGCCGGACGGCACCTGCATCCGCGACTACATCCACGTCGAGGACCTCGCGGAGGCCCACGTGGCGGCGGCCCGCAAGCTCGCCGAGTGGGCCGCGGCCGGGGACTACAAGGACCTCACCGTCAACATCGGGCGCGGCGAGGGCGTCTCGGTCGCGGAGATGGTCGAGCTCCTGAACACCCACACCGGGCACGACGTCCCGCCGGTGATCGTCCCGCGCCGCGCCGGCGACCCGGCGAAGGTCGTGGCGTCGGCCGACAAGATCACCGCCGAGCTGGGCTGGAAGGCCCGGCACGACGTCCGCGAGATGGTCACCTCCGCGTGGGCCGGCTGGGAAGCCAACAAGGCCGCTCACAAGGACGCGCACAAGGACGTCCACGCGCCCTGACCCTGACCCTCGAGGTGCCTGCGAGAAGGTGCTGCGACGGAGCCGCCCGCCCCGGAACTGTCCGGGGCGGGCGGCTCTCTCTGTTCCTGCGGGCGCGGTCAGCGCTCCAGGAAGGCGAACAGCGCCTCCCAGCGGTCGGTGATCTCGGTGCTGGAGTAACGCTTCACCGAATGGAAGGCGGCGTCCCCGAGCCGGTCGCGCAGCTCACGGTCCGACATCAGCACCCGCAGGTGCCCGGCCAGCTCCATCGTGTTGCCCAGCCGGGCGAGCAGCCCGTCCTCGCCGTGCTCGACGATCTCCCGTACGCCCGGCGCGCAGTCGAAGGCGGCCGCGGGGACGCCCGCCGCCATCGCCTCCAGCAGCGTGATCGGGAAGCCCTCGGCCCGGGAGGCCTGCGCGAAGACCGAGGCCCCGCGCAGTGCGCCCAGTACGTCGTCGGTGCTGCCCATCCACTCCACGGAGTCGTCCAGCCCCAGCGAGGTGCAGTGCGCCCGCAGGGCCGGCTCCTCCACGCCCGCCCCGTAGATCCGCAGGACCCAGTCGGGGTGGTGCGGGGCGGCGTCGGCCCACGCGTCGAGGAGCAGGTCGACGCCCTTCTCGAAGGCGAGGCGGCCGACGCTCACCACGACGTTCTCCGTCCGCGGAGCGGGGGTCCGGGGCATGAAGGGCAGCGGGTTCGGCATGCTCCCGACGTTCTCCATGCCCGCCCGGATCCACAGGTCCGCGTCCTCGGCGGTCAGCACCAGCAGCCGGTCCACCTCCGGGTAGTACCGGCGGACCCGCTCGCCGCGGGTGGACTTCTGGCTGGCCTCGAAGGACTCGTGGCTCATCCCGATGACGCTGAGCCCCTTGGTGTCGGCGAGCGCCACCCACTCCATCGCCCAGACCTGGGTGACGATGACGACACTGCCCGGGCCGGCCGCGCGGAAGAGCTCGCTCAGCTGCTCCGCCTTGGCCCGCATCTTCGCCCGGCGGGCGGCCTGGCGGCGCCGCTCGGGCGCGTTCAGCCGGCCCTTGAGGCCGTGCAGCCGGCGCGCGCTCGGGGGGTGCGCGTCGTACAGGGTGGTCATGGCGTACGGGAGGTCCTGCGGCAGCTTCTGCCGGATCTCCTCGGCCACCGGGGCGATACCGACGATGTGCACCCGGTGCCCGCGGTCGGTGAACAGCCTGGCCATCTGGTGGGACCAGGTGGTCACGCCGCCGAGCTCGTCGACGCTGTTGGAGACGAGGAAGATGTCCCGCCCGCCGGGGGCGGCGGTCTGCTGGCTCACTTGCCGCTCCTGATGAAGAACTTCTCGACGATCCGGCGCGCCGCGTCCCCGCGGTCGTACTCGCCGAACTCGGTGAGGAAACGCTGCCGAGCCTCGGCGTACTTGGCGTCCGCCTCCTCGAAGGCGGCCAGCGCCTGGAGGAGTTCGTCCGCGGTGGCCACGACCGGGCCCGGGGCCTTCTCCTTCAGGTCGAAGTACGTGCCGCGGATGTCGGTGGCGTACTTCTCGTAGTCGTACGCGAAGAACCACATCGGCCGGTCCAGGACCGCGTAGTCGAACATCACCGAGGAGTAGTCCGTGATCAGCCCGTCGGCCAGCGCCAGCAGCGGGGTGATGTCGTGGTGCCGGGACACGTCGACGACCCGGCCGGCCACCGACGGCGGCAGCGAGACGCTGTTGAGGTAGTGGGTCCGCACCAGCAGCGTGAAGCGGTCGCCGAGCCGGTCGGCGAACTCCTCGACGTCGAAGGGGAACTCGAAGCCCTCCACCGCGCCGTCCGCACCCGCCCGGAAGGTGGGCGCGTACAGCAGCACCTTCTTCTCCGGGTCGATGCCGAGCTCCGCCGCGAGCGGGCCGCGGACGCGCTCACCGCTCTGCGCCTCCGCCTGCTGTGCCTCGACCAGGGCGTCGTTGCGCGGGTAGCCGGTGCGCAGCAGGACCTCGTCGCGCAGCCGGAAGGCCTTGGCGAGGGTGCGGGTGTCGTGCTCGGAGCGGATCAGGAAGTGGTCGAAGCGGTCGACGGCCGCCTGGAAGCGGTTCTGGCCCGCGCGGCCCTGCGCCTTGGTGCGGGGTTCGTGGAAGCCCATGCGCTTGAGGGCGGAGCCGTGCCAGGTCTGGATGTACGTCGTCCCCGGGCGCTTGGCGAGCGCCAGCGGGAAGCCCTGGTTGTCGACCCAGAACTCGGCCTGGGCCAGCGCCCGCAGGTACGGCCAGCTCCAGCGCCGCACCAGGGTGGCCTCCTTGGGGAAGCCGGTGGGCTTGCCCGCGTAGGACCAGACCGCCTCGAACGGCACGCCCTGGCGCACCATCTCCTCGTAGATCGCCTTCGGGCTGTCGCTGTACTGCTTGCCCATGTGGCTCTCGAAGACGACCGTGCCCTTCTTGACCGGCAGCTTCGAGAAGACCTCGTGGTAGATCTTCACCTTCTGCTCGCCGGAGCCCATGCTCCGGCGGACCCGCAGGGCCTTGCGCAGGCCCCGCTTGACCACGTTGGCCGCCTTGCCCTGTATGGCGTTGTTGATCAGGCTCTGGGTGCGGACGGCAGCGGCGCTCTCGGCGGTCAGGACGTAGGAGAGGTTCCCCTTCTTGGTGACCTCCGGCTCGAAGCGGTCGGAGACCAGCCGGGTCAGCCGCGGCCGTACGCGCAGGCGGGCCGCCGACTCCAGGTCGACTCCGCCGACCGAGACCCGGGTGGTGATCTTGTCCCTGCCGGCCGTCAGCTTCAGCCGGACGTCCCAGACGGCGTCGATGATGCCGAGCGGGCGCACGGTGCTGCCGATGTCGGCGGTGCCGCTCCACTCGATCGTGTCACCGGCGTGGCGGACGGTTGACACCGGGAAGCTGAAGGAACGCACGCCGATCTGCCGGCGGGCCCGGAATTCGAGCGAGGCCGACAGCTCGGCGTCGGCCGTGATCCGGCCCAGCGGGTTCACGACGGCGCCGGAGAGCGTGACGGTGCCGCGTCCGTCGTCCTCGTAGGAGGTCAGGCGGTTGCCGAGCTGGAGGGAGGGGAGCGGGGTGGTGTGGAAGCCCTGCTCGGTGACGTCCAGTATCCGGCGGGCCTCGGTGGCGGCCGGGTCGCCGGCGTCGTCGATGTGCTGGGCGCACCAGTAGATCCGGCCGTCGCGCTCGGCGAGGGGGGAGGAGAGCCGGCCCTTGTTGGTCATGGCGTCGGCGGCCGGGATCAGGTTCTCCCAGTCCTCCTTGCCGAGCAGGTAGGCGCAGATGGCCTGGAGGTAGGTGACGTTCTCGTAGGCCGCCGGGTCGATACCGGCGAGATAGCCGTTGGCGAGCCGGGCGAACTCCTGGCGGTAGGCGTCACCGAGCAGCGGCAGGTCGCGCAGGTGCAGCACCAGGTCGTGCTTGAGGAACTTGGCGTCCTTCGCGGACTTGATGTCCGTGTGGCCCTTGGCGGCCAGCAGCTCGTCGACGCGCCGGTGGATCTCCATCCGGTGGACGAAGTTCGCGATCTCGTGGCGCCGGTTGCTGATGGACTTCGCCGCGGCCTTCTCGACCACGTTCCAGAAGTAGACGTGGTTCGGGATCAGGGTGATGCGGCGGGCGGCGACGTAGGCCTGCGCGGAGAACAGCAGGTCCTCGTAGTGGATGCCGACCGGGAACTCCAGGCCCTGCTCCAGCAGGAACGCGCGCCGGTAGCACTTGTTCGTGGAGAGGGTGTCGTAGACCAGCAGGTCGGGGTACTCGGTGATCGACTCCAGCGTGCGCGTGCGCGAGTAGATCCAGGGGTACCACTCGGTGGTCTTGCCCCACCGGTTGTCGAGGTGCACGCGGACGCACATGCCCGAGACCAGGTCGGAACCGGTCCGCTCGGCGGCGGCCAGCATGTTCCGGCAGGCATTGCGCTCCAGCACGTCGTCGCTGTCCAGGAACATCACGTACGTGCCGGTCGCCTGCTGGATGCCGTGGTTGCGCGGCGCGCCGCAGCCGCCGCTGTTCTCCGGCAGCTGGAAGGCGCGCACTCTCCCCGGATGCGCGGATTCCAGTTCCTGGGCGACCGCGTACGAGCGGTCCTTGCTGCAGTCGTCGACGATCACGACCTCGACCCCGTGCAGGGTCTGGTCCAAAACCGACTGGACTGCTGTCGACAGACGCTCTGCGTCGTTGTAGACGATGACGACCACGGAGACGTCGGGCACGTGCACCTCGATCCCTTCGTTTCGTTGCGTTTCGTTCAGCTCGTTCCGCTTATCTCGTCAAAGCTACCGTGTGCCGCCCGCGGCTCAGGCAGGCCGACCGACGCCCGAACCTCTCTTCACATACTTCTAAGGAAGAGGTGAGGGACGGGTCCGGTGGCTGACAATCACCCGATCGGACCCAGCAGGAAGTGTTCATGACGAAGCTGTCTGTAGTTGTCCCTTGCTACAACGAAGAGGCTGTCATCGACTGCTTCGACGTGGAGATCCGCAGGGTCCTGGACGCCCTCCCCGTCGAGTACGAGGTCTGCTACATCGACGACGGAAGCCGTGACGGAACTCTCGGCAAACTCCGCAAGATCGCCGCAGATCACGGGGAGCAGACCCGGTACGTCTCCTTCAGCCGCAACTTCGGCAAGGAGGCCGGCATGCTCGCGGGCCTGCGCGAGTCCACCGGCGACGCCGTGGTGATCATGGACGCGGACCTCCAGCACCCGCCGGAGCTCATCGCCACCATGCTCGACTACTACGGGCAGGGCCACGACCAGATCATCGCCCGCCGCACGCGCGAGGGGGACAAGAAGCTCCGCTCCGCGCTCAGCAGCCTCTACTACCGGGGCGTCAACCGCTGGGTCGACGTGGAGCTCACCGACGGGGTCGGTGACTTCCGCCTGCTGTCGCGCCCGGCCGTCGACGCCCTGCTCGCGCTGCCCGAGTACAACCGCTTCTCCAAGGGCCTGTTCTCCTGGATCGGCTTCGACACCGTCCACTTCGACTACCGCAACGCGCAGCGCGAGGCCGGCGAGACGAAGTGGAAGTTCGGCGCGCTGCTGAACTACGGCATGGACGGCCTGATCTCCTTCAACAACCGGCCGCTGCGCATCGGGATCTGGCTCGGCGCGTCGCTGGTCGCCCTGACCGGCCTGTACGCCCTGTGGATCACGGTCATGGCCATGACCAACGGGGTCGACTCTCCCGGTTACGTCACCCTGGTCGCGATGATCGTCGGCCTCGCCGGCGTCCAGCTGGTCATGCTGGGTCTCATCGGCGAGTACATCGGCCGCATCTACTACGAGACCAAGCGCCGTCCGCACTTCCTGGTCAAGGAGTCGCACGGAGCCGACCCGCTCCCGCGAGGCGTCGGGGACGGGCTCGCGCGGGGGAGCGCGGGGCGGAGCCGGGAACCGGGCGGGCAGCCGGGCCAGGGGCCGGGCGGGGACCGGGTCTCGGACCGGACCGCCGGATGAGCCCCAGGGACCAGCTCGGCCAGGTCTTCCGCTTCGCCCTGGTGGGCGGGGTGAACACCGCCACCTTCTTCGGCATCTACCTGCTCCTGCACCCGTGGATGCCGTACTTCGCCGCCTACTCCCTCGCCTTCGTCCTGGCCATGGTCGGCTCGTTCTTCATGAACACCTACTTCACCTACCGGACGCGGCCGACTTGGAAGAAGTTCTTCCTCTTCCCGCTGACGAACGTCACCAACTACGTCATCCAGTCCGCCGGCCTCTACGCCCTGGTCACCTGGGCCGGGATGGACACCCGCATCGCCCCGCTCGTCGCGGCGGTCGTGGCCATCCCGTTCACCTTCCTGCTCTCGCGCAGGATCCTCGTCCCCGGCGCCGCCCGGGCCCAGGAGGCGCGGCAGGCGGAGACGGGACCGTCGTCCAGGGTCTGAAACCCCCGAGCAGCCCCTCGCACCCACCCCGTAGATTGAGACGGCAGGCATTTCGGCAAGGGGCAAGGGGACAGACGTGTCAGCGGCTAGGCAAGGTGTCGTGAACGCCCGCAGGATCGTGGTCAAGGTCGGATCCTCCTCCCTGACCACAGCGGCCGGCGGACTCGACGCCGACCGGGTGGACGCACTGGTCGACGTCCTGGCCAAGGCCCGCAGCGGCGGGGAGAAGGAGATCGTCCTCGTCTCCAGCGGAGCCATCGCCGCCGGACTCTCCCCGCTCGGCCTGCGCCGCCGCCCCAAGGACCTGGCCCGGCAGCAGGCCGCCGCCAGCGTCGGCCAGGGACTGCTCGTCGCCCGCTACACCGCCTCCTTCGCCCGGTACGGAGTCCGCGTCGGCCAGGTCCTGCTCACCACCGACGACACCAGCCGGCGCGCCCACTACCGCAACGCCTACCGGACCCTGGACCAGCTGCTGGCCATGGGGGCCCTGCCCGTCGTCAACGAGAACGACACCGTCGCCACGGACGAGATCCGCTTCGGCGACAACGACCGGCTCGCGGCCCTGGTCGCCCACCTCGTCCGCGCGGACCTCCTCGTACTCCTCTCGGACGTGGACGGCCTCTACGACGGCGACCCCGCGCAGCCCGGCACCACCCGCATCGACGAGGTCCACGGACCCGAGGACATCGCGCACGTCTCCATCGGCAGTGCCGGCAAGGCGGGCGTGGGCACCGGCGGCATGGTCACCAAGGTCGAGGCGGCGCGGATCGCGGCCGCGGCCGGCATCCCGGTGGTGCTGACCTCGGCCAGCCAGGCCGCGGACGCCCTGGCCGGCCGCGCCACGGGCACCCACTTCCACGCCACGGGCCGCCGCTCGGCCGACCGGCTGCTCTGGCTCCAGCACGCCTCCACCCCGCAGGGCCACCTCGTACTCGACGACGGCGCGGTGCGCGCGGTCACGGAACGCGGCAGCTCCCTACTCCCGGCGGGCATCGCCGCGGTCGAGGGCGAGTTCACGGCGGGGGACCCGGTGGAGCTGCGCGACACCTCCGGCCGGGCGGTCGCCCGGGGCCTGGTCAACTTCGACGCCAAGGAGCTCCCGCAGCTCCTCGGCCGTTCCACTCGCGAGCTCGCGCGGGAACTCGGACCCGCGTACGAGCGCGAGGTCGTCCACCGTGACGATCTGGTCCTGCTGCAGGGCTGAGGTTCGGCAAAACCACCGCGCGGTCGGCCGGGGACTGGTCAACTGTGAGGGGCGGACACACGCGTGGCGGAGACAGGAGGCGGCTGGTGAGACGAGCGCTGACCAGCGTCGGTCCGGGGGACGGTGACGGCGGCGACCACAGGAACGGGCACGGGGGCGGCCACGAACCGGACGCCTCCCGCCTCTGGCACGTGACCCTCAGCGTGTCCGGCAGGCCGGCACCGCTGTCCGAGGTCCGGCGCGGCCTCGAACAACTGGCTCACGACCACCCCTTCCTGCTGACGAGCCGGTACGCCGACGACCACGCGGAGATCCGCTACTGGGAGGAGGCCCGGGACCTCCACGACGCGGCGGCCGTGGCCCTGCGCCTGTGGGGCGAGCACCGCTCCTCGGCGCAGCTCCCGCCCTGGGAGATCGTCGGCCTGGAGGTCATCGACCGCGCCACCTACCACCAACGCGTGGCCGAAGGCTACGGCCCACCCCCGGCCCACCCGGTGGGCGTGCACCCTTACTAGACGCAGCCCTCGCACCGCTCGGCCCTGGCGGGCCCTGCCCTTTTGACGCGGCGCTCGCGCCGCTCGGCGGTGGCGGGCCCTGCCTTTTTGACGCGCCGGCCGCGCCGCTCGGCGGTGGCGGGCCCTGCCTTTTTGACGCGCCGGCCGCGCCGCTCGGCTGTGGCGGGCCCTGCCTTTTTCACGCGCCGCTCGCGCCGCTCGGCCCTGGCGGGCCTCCCGGGCTGCGCGCCGCTGCGCCGGACTCCGTCCGGCGTCCGCTGGGCGGGACCCTCGCCTTCTTGAGGCCGCCCCCGTCCGGCGACGGCTGGCGGAGGCTTCGGCCCACCGGGCGCCGGCCCCGCCTTGGTGTGCACCGGCCCGGCCGGGGCACATCCCAGTCCCGGGCGCCAGCGAGCCTTGCCGGGCACAACACCGGCTCTGCCGGGCACTCCCCAGCCCCGCCGGGGCCCCACCCGGCCCTGCTGAGCAACAACCCCAGCCCTGGGCGCCGCAGAGCGCTGGCGGGTATCAGCCCCGGGCACCATCCAGCCCCGCCGGCGTTTGAGGCGCGGGGTCTGGGGCGGAGCCCCAGGTTTTGGAGCCGCACCGGCGACTGAGGCGCGGGGTCCGGGCTGAGCCCAGGGTTTTGGAGCCGCGCCGGCGACTGAGGCGCGGGGTCCGGGCTGAGCCCAGGGTTTTGGAGCCGCGCCGGCGACTGAGGCGCGGGGTCCGGGCCGAGCCCAGGATTTTGGAGCCGCGCCGGCGATTGAGGCGCGGGCCCGGGCAGCGCCGGGAAGCCCCGCGCAGCGGTACCGGCCCGAGCCACCGCAGCCGCACAGGCCAAGCCGCCAGGACCCCACGCGCAGCGCGACCGCCGGCCCGCCGCCAGGCGTCTCGCGGGGTGGAAACCCCGTCGGCCGAGCCGGCCCGGGCACTACCCTGGCGGCATGACCTCGCTCGATGCCGCCACCGCCACCTCGCCCGTCCTCGCCACCGCGCGAGCCGCCCGCACCGCCGCCGCGGACATCGCCCCACTCCCGCGGTCCGCCAAGGACACGGCCCTGCTGGCGATCGCGGACGCGCTGGAGGCCCGTACGGCCGAGATCATCGCGGCCAACGCCGTCGACACCGACAAGGCCCGCGCCGCCGGCACCAGCGAGACCGTCATCGACCGCCTCACCCTCACCCCGGAGCGGATCGCGGCCATCGCCTCCGACGTACGGGACGTCGCCGCCCTCCCCGACCCGGTCGGGGAGGTCGTCCGCGGCAGCACCCTCCCCAACGGCATCGACCTCCGCCAGATCCGCGTCCCCCTCGGCGTCGTCGGCATCATCTACGAGGCCCGCCCCAACGTCACCGTCGACGCCGCCGCCCTCTGCCTCAAGTCCGGCAACGCCGTCCTCCTGCGCGGCAGCTCCTCCGCCTACGCCTCCAACACCGCCCTCGTCGCCATCCTGCGCGACGCCGTCGAGAGCGCCGGCCTGCCCGCCGACGCCGTCCAGCTCGTCCCCGGCGAGTCCCGCGACTCCGTCCGCGAGCTGATGCGCGCCCGCGGCCTCGTCGACGTGCTCATCCCGCGCGGCGGTGCCTCGCTCATCAAGACCGTGGTCGAGGAGTCCACCGTCCCGGTCATCGAGACCGGTACCGGCAACTGCCACGTCTACGTCGACGCCCAGGCCGACCTGGACATGGCCGTGGACATCCTCATCAACTCCAAGGCCCAGCGGCCCTCCGTCTGCAACGCCGCCGAGACCCTCCTCGTCCACCGCGACATCGCCGCCGCCTTCCTGCCCCGCGCCCTCGACGCCCTCGCCGCTGCCGGGGTCACCGTGCACGGCGACCCCGCGGTCCTGGCCGCAGCCGAAGGCTCCAAGGTCACCGCGCTGCCCGCCACCGACGAGGACTGGGCCGCCGAGTACCTCTCCTACGACATCGCCGCCGCGGTGGTCGGCTCGCTCGACGAGGCGGTCGCCCACATCCGCCGCTGGACCTCCGGCCACACCGAGGCGATCGTCACCACCTCGCAGGCCGCCGCGCGCCGCTTCACCCAGCTGGTCGACTCGACCACCGTGGCCGTGAACGCGTCCACCCGGTTCACGGACGGTGGTCAGTTCGGCTTCGGCGCCGAGATCGGGATCTCCACGCAAAAGCTGCACGCCCGGGGCCCCATGGGCCTTCCCGAGCTCACCTCCACCAAGTACATCGTCACCGGCGACGGTCACATCCGGTAACCGCCACCTGGACACGGCGTGGCCGGAATCCGGCGCACACCCTGCCCAAAGCCGCCCCCCGGGTCTACGCTGCTCCTGTGCCGGACGACGTGGGGGGCAATCCGTTCCCGGACGACGGGGAGCCCGACGACGACCGCGGAGGCGCGGATCAGGACTTCGCCTCCGTGGTGTTCGACGAGGCCTTCGTCCGGAACGCCCAGATCCATGAACTGAGCGCCGCCGAGCGCCAGCGAGCCGCCGACCGGGCCCGTGCGGACGAAGCGGCCCGCGCCGCCGTGGCCGGCGGCTGGACGGGCGACGAGGACTACGACGCCTACGGCTACGGCCACCCCGACGGATACGGCCCCGACGACCACGGCTGGGAGTACGAGCGCGGCTACGGCCGGGGCTACCCCGACGGCCCGTACGGGGCCTACGGCGGCAGCCTGCGCCCCTACCGCGGCCGCTCGCCCTGGCTGCGCCCCGTCGCCTGGGTACTGGCCTTCGTGATGGGCCTCGGCATGGTCGCGCTCGCCTTCAGCGCCGTCTACCGCAGCGCTTCGAGCGAGGCGGACCCCGCCCCGGCGCCCGCCAGCACCCCCCTGAGGGAAGTCACCGGCGTGGGCGCGTTTACGTACCCCGTCGGCCGCCAACCCTGAAGATACGACCCCGCTCGCCCACAATGGAGCTGGGGGCTTCTCTGAAGCGGGGACAGCGGGGAGAAGCGATGGCAGCGCCCGGAGATCCACCCAACGGCACCCCCGAGAACACCGGCGGAGGCGACGACGAGTTCCGGTCGGACGAGTACCGGTCGGTGGTGTTCGACGAGGACTTCGTCCGCGCTGCCCGGCTCCAGGAGTTCTCCGCCCAGGAACGCATGGGCGAACACGCCCGCGCCGTCCGCAGCCGCTCCATCTGGTCCAGCGGCGGCCCCGTACACCGCACCGGCACCCCCGGCCGGGGCGCCCGGCAGGGCATGCTGCTCGTGCTGCTCATCGCCACGGCCTTCGCCGCCGCCGTCTACATGGGGCTGCGCAATCCGTACGTACCCCCGGCCGACGGCCATGTCGAGCCGCTCGTCAGCACCGTGGTCCCGCTCGCGCCCACGGAGGCCGTCCCCGGCGGCCGTCCCGCCGAGCTGTACGCGAGCAGCCCCGCCGCCGAGTACCGCGTCGGGGCGGCCGGGATCACCCTGCCGGCCGTACGCCGCACCCAGCACTTCACCGACGGCCAGGTCGGTGCCGCGCTGTCCGTCGCCAAGGACTACCTGGTGCAGTCCTCGCTGGACCCGGACGTCCTGGCCGGCAGCGCCTCCCGGCCCGTACGGGTCCTGCTCGACCCCGGCCAGCTGACGCAGTTCGACCGGAGCATCGCCTCGCCCTCCGGTGACGGCAGGCACGCGGCCACGGGCTGGCTGGTCCGCTTCGACCCGCGCACCGCCGTCATGGCCGACGCCAAGGTCCGGGTGCACGGCACCCTCGCCTTCGAGGAGGTGACCCCGGACGTCCTGGAGGTGATCACCGACCACACCTTCGTGTACGCCGTACGTCCGGCCACCGGAGCCCCGGCCGCGGACGACGGCGCCTCGCTCTTCACCGTCCGGCGCGAGCTGCGGCTGCGCTTCGACCGTGACGACCTCACCGCCCGGCGCGCGGAGCTGGCATCGGCCTATGTGATGGCCGGACCGCAGGACTGCTCCGCCGACCCGGCCGCGGGCTTCCGCCCGCTCCTGGCCGGAGCCGGCCCGACCACGGTGGGCCCGGCCGCGAGCGACCCGTACGCCGGCGGCAACCCGCGCCGCTCGGCCGGGCTGTGCGGAGTCATGGCACAGCCCGGTACCCAGCAGCCCGGCACCCAGTCTTCCGCCCCGCAGCCGGGCCGGGAGGCCCCGGCGGCCGGCCCCGCCCCGCAGCCGGGGCAGGAGGCCTCGGCGGCCGTCAGCCCTGCTCCGTAGCCCCGCCCTTGCCCTCGGCGGTCGGGCCCGCGGCCGTACCCGTACCGGCGCCCGACCCGGCGCCGGTGAACTTGTCGCGGAGCCTGCCGCCCAGGTCGCCCGCGCCCCCGGCGATGTCGCCCACCAGCTTCATCAGCGGGTCCTTGCTGGTGCGCACCGAGTCGGCGTAGTGCGCCGCGGACTGGCGGAAGGAGTCGGTCACCGAGGTGTCCTTGTCCTCGTCCCGCCGGGGGTAGTGGCCGTCCATGATCCGCTGGAAGTCGCGGTGCTCCGACCACTTCTTCAGCTCGGCGGCCCGCACCGTGGTGAAGGGGTGCGTCCGCGGCAGCATGTTCATGATCTTCAGGACGGAGTCGCGCAGGTCGCCGCTCGACTCGTACTCATCGGCCTGGGCCAGGAAGGCGTCCACATTCATCTCGTGGATGTGGTTGCCGCCCGCGAGCTTCATCAGGCCCCGCATCGAGGCCTGGAGGTCCTGGCCCACCAGCAGCCCGGCCCGGTCCGCCGAGAGCTCCGACTTGCGGAACCACTCCCGCAGCGCCGTCACGATCGCCATGATCGCCACATTGCCCAGCGGGATCCACGCCACCTTCAGCGCGAGGTTCGTCAGGAAGAGCAGGATCGTCCGGTACACGGCGTGCCCCGACAGGGCGTGGCCCACCTCGTGGCCCACCACCGCCCGCATCTCCTCCTCGTCGAGCAGTTCGACCAGGCTCGTCGTCACCACGATGATCGGCTCGTCCAGCCCGATGCACATGGCATTCGGCTTCGGGTCCTGCTGCACGTACATCTGCGGGACCTTCTCCAGGTCCAGGATGTAACAGGCGTCGCGGAGCATCGCGTAGAGGTGGGGGAACTGCGTCTCGCCCACGCGCACCGAGTCCGACAGGAACAGCAGCCGCAGGCTGCGCTCCGGAAGCAGCCCGCTCAGGGCCTTGAACACGGTGTCGAACCCGCTCAGCTTGCGCAGCGCCACCAGCGCCGAACGGTCCGCCGGATGCTCGTACGCCCGCGAGGAAATACCGGGGAACCTCCTGCGGTCCCGCGCCGGTGCCTTCTCGAAGCCCGTCTCCGTCATAGCGCCCTCCCCCTCGATGGAACTGCTTGGCATTGCGTCTATCCTCTCCAACGCCTGAGTCGGCGTGAGCGTGCCCCAGGCCCCCGCATACGATGTGAGCGAAGTCTCCGCCCGCTCCCCGACTCGATAGGTACCTGCCTGATGAGCCTCTCCTCCACCGCCCACAACCTGGTCGTCCTCGCCTCGGAGGGGGCCGAGAAGCACGGCGGCAACCACGACAGCCTCAACCCGTACCTGACCGGTGGCGCCGCGCTCTTCATCCTCCTCCTCATGCTCTGGGTGACCACGCGCCTGAACCGCGACCGCTAGGGGGCGTCGTTCCCGCGCCCGACTGCGGAGCCGGACCGCTCCACCGGGCCAGTAGGCTCTGCGCTCATGGGAGAGCAGGAGATGCCTACCGGCCCGGTCAAGCGCCGGCTCGGCGTGATGGGCGGGACATTCGACCCGATCCACCACGGACACCTGGTGGCCGCCAGTGAAGTGGCCGCCCTTTTCCACCTCGACGAGGTGGTGTTCGTCCCGACCGGCGAGCCGTGGCAGAAGTCGCAGCGGGCCGTGTCGCCCGCCGAGGACCGCTACCTCATGACGGTCATCGCCACGGCCTCGAACCCCCAGTTCTCGGTGAGCCGCATCGACATCGACCGCGGCGGCCCGACGTACACGATCGACACCCTGCGGGACCTGAAGGCGCTGAACGACGACGCCGACCTGTTCTTCATCACCGGTGCCGACGCCCTCGCACAGATCCTGACCTGGCGGAACGCCGAGGAACTGTTCTCGCTCGCCCACTTCATCGGAGTCACCCGGCCGGGCCACGTGCTCACCGACGACGGCCTGCCCGAGGGCGGCGTCTCGCTGGTCGAGGTGCCCGCGCTGGCCATTTCGTCCACGGACTGCCGTGCACGGGTCGGCAAGGGGGATCCTGTCTGGTACTTGGTGCCGGACGGCGTCGTGCGCTACATCGACAAGCGTGAGCTGTACCGGGGAGCCTGAGCTTCCGGAGAGAGGGGCCCCGCGGTGAACGACCGACAGGAGCCGTACGAGCCGTACGACCCGTACGCCGGCCAGGAGCAGCAGCTCATCGGCTACGACGCGTACGGGCGGCCGCTGTACGGCCAGGTGCCCGCGCAGCCCGCCCACCCGGCCCCGCCCGCCCCGCAGCAGTACGAGCAGCGGCCCGGGGCCTCGTACGAGCAGCAGTACGGCTACGGCTACGAGCCCGGCTACCAGGACTACGGCCGGCAGCCGCAGCAGCAGTACTACCCGCCGCAGCCCGCCGCCCAGGAGTACGCGCAGCAGCAGTACCCCGACCCCGGGGCCGTCCCCTCCTACGGGTACGACACGCAGCAGCCCCAGCAGACCCAGCAGCCCCAGCAGTGGATCCCGCAGCAGAGCGCCCCGGAGCCGGCGGCGCCCGCGGCCCCGCCCCGGCCGGAACCGGAGCGCCAGCGGACCGCGCAGGTCCCCGAACCGCGCCGGCCCGCCGCCGACGAGCCCGAGGCGGGCCGGGACTACCGCACCGAGATGTTCGCCTTCATCGACCAGCCGGACGAGGAGTCCGAGGACGTCATCGACTGGCTGAAGTTCACCGAGAGCCGCACCGAGCGCCGCGAGGAGGCCCGCCGCCGCGGCCGCAACCGGGTGGTGGCGCTGATCGTCGTCCTCGCCGTGTTCGTCGTCGGCGGCATCGGCTACCTCTGGTACGCGGGCAAGCTGCCGTTCGTGGAGGGCCCGGGGCAGAAGAAGGCCGCCACGGCCGACGCGGCCGGGGCCCAGAAGCGGGACATGATCGTCGTCCACCTGCACAACACCAAGAAGGGCGGCACCTCCACCGCGCTGCTCGTCGACAACGTGACCACCAAGCAGGGCGCCACCGTCCTGCTGCCCAACACCCTCAGCATTTCCCGCCCGGACGGCACGGCCACCGGGCTCGGCAAGGCGGTCGAGGAGGGCGGCCTCGGCACCCGCGAGTCCCTCGACTCGGTGCTCGGTACCCGCATCGGCGGCACCTGGCGGCTGGACACGCCGTTCCTGGAGAACCTGGTCGAGCTGGTCGGCGGCATCGAGGTCGACACCGACACCGCGGTCCCGGCCGACGACGCGGCCAAGACCCCGGCCGTGTCCCAGGGCCAGAAGCAGAGCCTCAGCGGACCCATGGCCGTGGCGTACGCCACCCACCGCGGCCAGGGCGAGGCGGAGGCCAAGCAGCTGGAGCGGATGGGCAAGGTCCTGTACGCCGTCCTGCGCAAGGTCCCCGGCGACCCGAAATCGGCGGCCATGACGGTCGAGAGCATGGGCCAGATCCTCGACCCCGCTCTGGACGCGCAGGCGCTCGGCGCCCTGCTGGCCCGGCTCGGCGAGCACGCCAAGGGCGGCGCTTACCGCACCGACGTCCTCGCCGTGAAGGCGGACGGCACCCTCACCGACGAGGCCAACAAGACGGTCGTCAAGGAGGTCCTCGGCGGATCCGCCCAGGCGGCCCAGGCCGGCGCCGCGCCGCGGGTCGGCCTCAAGGACGCCACCGGCGACGAGAAGACGCAGGTCGCGGCGAAGGCGGCGCTGCTGAACGGCGGCTACACCTTCGTGGACGGGGGCAAGGCCGACAAGACGGCGGCCTCGTCGCAGATCACGTACCAGGACGACGCGCAGCGGGAGCGGGCGATCGAGGTCGCCAAGACGCTGGGGCTGGCGGAGACGGTCGTCAAGAAGGCCGAGAACGCGGTGAACGCGGAGGTCGTGGTGATCCTGGGCAAGGACTACAAGGCGTCCTGAACCGGGCCCCCCGGGGCCTCTGACATGCGGCCCGGCCCGCGCGGAACGTTCCGCGCGGGCGGTGTCGGCGGTACATGAGACCCTTGTAAGGATCTGCCCGCCAACCCGAAAGCATGGCCAGTGACCGCCACGGACCGCTCCATCGAGCTCATCACCGCCGCCGCCCAGGCCGCGGCCGACCGGCTCGCGCACGACATCATCGCGTACGACGTCAGCGACGTGCTGTCGATCACCGACGCCTTCCTGCTCGCCTCGGCGCCCAACGACCGCCAGGTCAAGTCGATCGTCGACGAGATCGAGGAGCGCCTGCTCAAGGAGCTCGGCGCCAAGCCGGTGCGCCGCGAGGGCGACCGCGACGCCCGCTGGATCCTGCTCGACTACATCGACATCGTCGTCCACGTCCAGCACAGCGAGGAGCGCGTCTTCTACGCGCTGGAGCGCCTGTGGAAGGACTGCCCCGAGATCGAGCTCCCCGAGGACGCCAAGCTCACCAAGGGCAAGGCGGAGGAGCACGCGAAGCTGCGCGAGGCGGCCGGTGACGACGAGCTGGACGGTGATCTGTTCTGAGCACGACCGACACGGGCAGGAACCCCAGGAAGATCGTCCTCTGGCGCCACGGCCAGACCGCGTGGAACCTGGAGCGCCGCTTCCAGGGATCCACGGACATCGAGCTGACCGAGACGGGAGTGGCGCAGGCGCGCCGCGCCGCCCGGCTGCTCGCCTCGCTGAAGCCGGACGCCATCGTCGCGTCCGACCTTCGGCGGGCCTCCGCCACGGCCGCCGAGCTGGCCGCGGTGACGGGCCTGTCCGTGGAGCACGACCAGGCGCTGCGCGAGACCTACGCCGGTGAGTGGCAGGGCCTCACGCACGACGAGATCCTCGAGAAGTACGGCGAGCAGTACGGGGCGTGGAAGCGCGGCGAGCCGGTCCGCCGCGGTGGCGGCGAGCTGGAGACCGAAGTCGCCGACCGGGCCGCGCCGGTGGTGCTGGGGCACGCCGACCGGCTGCCGGCGGGCGGCACGCTCGTCGTGGTCAGCCACGGCGGCACCATCCGTACGACCATCGGCCGCCTGCTGGGCCTGGACGCGTACTACTGGGAGGGCCTGGGCGGGCTCTCCAACTGCTGCTGGTCCGTCCTCGGTGAGGGCGCCCGCGGCTGGCGTCTGATGGAGCACAACGCCGGCACGCTGCCGGAACCGGTGCTCGGCGACGACGACTGAGCGGCTCCTCCGAGCCCGCCCGCCGGGGCTGCCACCCGGATTTCACTTTCCGGCTGGTCACAGGCTAGAGTTCTTCTTGTTCGCAGCGCAGAACACCGGAAACGGGGGGAGCGCGGCGGAGAGCGGGGCTATAGCTCAGTTGGTAGAGCGCCTGCATGGCATGCAGGAGGTCAGGAGTTCAATTCTCCTTAGCTCCACAATCAGGATCCCGTCCCCAACAGGGGGCGGGATCTTTGTTTTTGTACCCTTTGCGCTTGCTGACCCAGCCCGCACCGGCGTGGCAGAATCGGACGGCCGGAGGGGGAGTCGACGGCCCGACGCGGGAGGGAGTCGCTGACGGATGGGTGCACACCGGCGGCGGTGCGACTGGTGCAACAACGGCACGCCGATCGTGCGGGACATGGACCCGGTCAACCCCGAATACCAGTACTGGTGCGAGGAATGCGCGCGGGCGCTGATCATAAAAGGCGACCCGATCGAGACGTACCGTGAGCTGGAGGGGGAGCCGATCTACGGCCGGCTGCTCGACGAGCACTGCACGCTGAAGCGGTTCTATCAGTTCGCGCGAGCGTGACAAGAAGGCCTAAAACGGACATGGCTCATGGTCGGCGGAAACCGATTTTTGGACCAGGGCCATGACCGTGTAATGTTTGGGACGTCGCCAAGGGGAACCGGCAAGGGGAGCCAGGCGGCAGGCAAGGCAAGGGGCTATAGCTCAGTTGGTAGAGCGCCTGCATGGCATGCAGGAGGTCAGGAGTTCAATTCTCCTTAGCTCCACAGTGAAGAAGCGGGCCACCCGGATCGGGTGGCCCGCTTCTCGTCGTGCTCACCGTTCGGAACGCCCGAGCGCCCGTAGGGGCCGCTGCGGTACCCTGACGCCATGCGTGCCGTACGCCTTCTGCTTACCGAGCCGCGCTGATCAGCGCCGACCCTTCGAGACGGTCGGCATCGGCGCGGCGTCCCCTCCTGTGCGAGGGGTTTTTTCGTTTGGGCAGGCAGAGACGGCAGAGACGATCGATGGAGCTTCAGAAATCATGAGCGAGACGAACACCCCGGCCCCCGAGGCGGCCGAGGCGCACCGTTACACGGCTGCCATGGCCGCCGACATCGAGGCTCGCTGGCAGGACGTATGGGACGCGCAGGGCACCTACGAGGCCCCGAACCCGGCCGGTGACCTGGCCGGTGCTGCTTCCTCGCAGGCGGCGGCAGTCGTCGCACGGCCCAAGAAGTTCATCATGGACATGTTCCCGTACCCGTCCGGTGCGGGCCTGCACGTCGGGCACCCGCTCGGGTACATCGCCACCGACGTGTTCGCCCGCCACCAGCGGATGACCGGTCACAACGTCCTGCACACCCTGGGCTTCGACGCCTTCGGCCTGCCGGCCGAGCAGTACGCCGTGCAGACCGGCACGCACCCGCGCGTGTCGACCGAGGCGAACATCGAGAACATGAAGGTCCAGCTGCGCCGGCTGGGCCTGGGCCACGACAAGCGCCGGTCGTTCGCGACGATCGACCCCGAGTACTACAAGTGGACCCAGTGGATCTTCCTGCAGATCTACAACTCCTGGTACGACTCCGAGGCGGGTCGCGCCCGGCCGGTCGCCGAGCTGGTCGCCGCCTTCGAGGACGGCTCCCGTGAGGTTCCCGGGGGCCGCGCCTGGGCCGAGCTGACCGCGGGCGAGCGGGCCGACGTACTGAACGGGTTCCGGCTGGCGTACTCCTCGGACGCGCCGGTGAACTGGTGCCCCGGGCTGGGCACCGTACTGGCCAACGAGGAGGTCACCGCGGACGGCCGCTCCGAGCGCGGCAACTTCCCGGTCTTCAAGTCCAGGCTGAGCCAGTGGAACATGCGGATCACCGCGTACGCCGACCGGCTGCTGGACGACCTGGACGCGCTGGACTGGCCCGAGGCCATCAAGCTGCAGCAGCGGAACTGGATCGGCCGCAGCGAGGGCGCGCGCGTCGACTTCGCGCTGGGCGACGAGGCGATCACCGTCTTCACCACCCGTCCGGACACCCTGTTCGGCGCCACCTACATGGTGCTGGCGCCCGAGCACCCGCTGGTGGAGAAGTTCATCCCGGCTGCTTGGCCCGAGGGCACCCACGACGTGTGGACCGGCGGGTACGCCACCCCGGCCGAGGCCGTCGCCGCGTACCGCAAGCAGGCCGCCTCGAAGTCGGACGTCGAGCGGCAGGCCGAGGCCAAGGACAAGACCGGCGTCTTCACCGGCGAGTACGCGGTCAACCCGGTCAGCGGCGCGAAGGTCCCGGTCTTCATCGCCGACTACGTGCTGATGGGCTACGGCACCGGCGCGATCATGGCGGTGCCCGCGCACGACAGCCGCGACTTCGAGTTCGCGCGCGCCTTCGAGCTGCCGATCCGCTGCGTGGTCAAGCCGACCGACGGGCGGGGCACCGACACCGCGGAGTGGGCCGACGCGTTCGTCTCGTACGACGCGGAGCTGGTGAACTCCTCCGGCGAAGGCATCTCGCTGGACGGGCTGGGCGTCGTCGAGGCGAAGGCCGCCATCACCGAGTGGCTGGCCGAGCGCGGCATCGGCGAGGGCACGGTCAACTTCCGGCTGCGCGACTGGCTGTTCAGCCGCCAGCGCTACTGGGGCGAGCCCTTCCCGATCGTCTACGACGAGGACGGCGTCGCGCACCCGCTGCCCGAGTCGATGCTGCCGCTGGAGCTGCCGGAGGTCGAGGACTACTCCCCGCGCACCTTCGAGCCGGACGACGCCGCGTCGAAGCCCGAGACCCCGCTGTCGCGCAACGAGGCGTGGGTCGATGTGGAGCTGGACCTGGGCGACGGCGCGGGCGTCAAGCGCTACCGCCGCGAGACCAACACCATGCCCAACTGGGCGGGCTCCTGCTGGTACGAGCTGCGCTACCTGGACCCCCACAACTCCGAGGCGCTGGTCGACCCGGCGATCGAGCAGTACTGGATGGGCCCGCGCGAGGGCGCGCCGCACGGCGGCGTCGACCTGTACGTCGGTGGCGCCGAGCACGCGGTGCTGCACCTGCTGTACGCCCGTTTCTGGTCCAAGGTCCTGTTCGACCTGGGGCACGTCTCGTCCGCCGAGCCGTTCCACAAGCTGTTCAACCAGGGCATGATCCAGGCGTACGCCTACACCGACTCGCGCGGTGTGTACGTCCCGGCGGCCGAGGTCGAGGAGCGCGACGGCGGCTGGTTCTACCAGGGCGAGCCGGTCAAGCGTGAGCACGGCAAGATGGGCAAGTCCCTGAAGAACGCCGTCACGCCGGACGAGATCTGCGAGGAGTACGGCGCGGACACCCTGCGGCTGTACGAGATGGCGATGGGGCCGCTGGACGTCTCGCGTCCGTGGGACACCCGCGCCGTCGTCGGCCAGTACCGGCTGCTGCAGCGCCTGTGGCGCAACGTGGTGGACGAGGAGACCGGCGCGGTCACCGTCGTCGACGAAGAGCCGGGTGAGGACACCCTGCGGGCGCTGCACAAGGCGATCGACGGGGCCGGCGCGGACATGGCGGGGCTGCGCTTCAACACCGCCATCGCGAAGATCACCGAGCTGAACAACGCCCTGACGAAGGCGGGCCGGCCGCTGGAGCGCTCGGTCGCCGAGCGGCTGGTGCTGCTGGTCGCCCCGCTGGCCCCGCACATCGCGGAGGAGCTGTGGCACCGCCTGGGGCACAGCGAGTCGGTCGTCCACCAGGACTTCCCGGTCGCGGACCCGGCGTACGTCGTGGACGAGACCGTGACGTGCGTGGTGCAGGTCAAGGGCAAGGTCAAGGCGCGCCTGGAGGTTTCGCCGGAGATCTCCGAGGCGGAGCTGGAGCAGCTGGCCGTGACCGATGAGGCCGTGGTCGCGGCGCTGGGCGGCGCGGAGATCCGCAAGGTGATCGTGCGCGCGCCGAAGCTGGTCAACATCGTCATCTGAGCCGAACCCGGGTGGTCCCGGTACTTGTCGGGGACATCCCGTACGGGCAGGTTGGGGGTTCGAATGGAACCCCTGGCCTGCCCGTTGCGTTTACGGTGGAGGGGACGGAAGAACAGCTGTCTGGGGACTGGGGAAGGGACACTCATGGAGGCCGCGTTGATCATCTTCGCGCTGATGGTGCTTTTCACCTTCCTGGGGCTGGGCGTGTACGCCACGGTCAAGGTGGTGGGGGCGGCCAAGCGGGGCGTGGACCGTACGATCACGCAGGCCCGCCGGACCGTTGAGGACACCACCTTGAGGGCGAAGAGCTTCGGCCAGGTCGGGGTCACCGGGGCGCTGGCGCAGCTGCGGCTGGACCTGCGGACGTCGATGCGGTCCACCCAGCAGGCGCTGCACGAGGGGGCCCGGCTGGACGCCTCGCTGCGGGAGTCGATCGCCCTGTTCGAGCGGCTGAGCGCGCACGGGCGCGAGCTGGACGACGAGCTGAAGCGGCTGGAGCAGGATCCGGACCGCAGGCGTATCGAGGAGCGCCTGCCCGACCTGCGGGAGCGGACGGCCAAGATCACGCATGCCGCGGACTCGCTGCGCTGGGCCGCGCGGGACCGTGCCAGCCGCTTCGCGGAGGACGACCTGTCCGCGCTGTCGGCGCAGATCGAGATGGAGTCCGGGGCGCTGCGGGACTGGTCGCGTGAGCCGGTGGACGACCTGGCGGCGGCGGCCGCGGAGTGGGACGCGGCGCAGCAGGCGCAGGGCGCACAGCAGGCACAGCCGGCACAGCAGCGTGAGCAGCCTCAGAAGGCAGCGCTGAATCCGGCCGCCCCGGCGCCCGAATACCCCTGGCAGAAAACGCGACGGCCGGAGAGCACGACCTGAGCGAGGGCGCCGCTTTCGGCCCGTCCGGCGTTTGAGGACCGGGGTCCGGGACGGAGCTCCGGTTCAGGGAAGGGCCGGGGAGAAGTCCCGCAGGGCCGGACCCCGTCGGACGGCCGGAGCCCCCGCAGGGGCGCGAGGCCGGGGCCGGCGGCGGCCGGAGCCCAATGGCGGCAGCCGGGCCTCGGGGTGTCCGGAGCCGTCAAGACGGCCGCGACCGATGCCCCGTCGATGCCCCGACAAGGGGCCCAGGCTGCCGACCCACCCCCACTGGCGGTAACCTCCGGCTCATGTCCCGCCATGTCGCGATCGTCACCGATTCCACGGCCTACCTGCCACAACCGGCCTTGGCGCGGCACGGAATCACCTCCGTACCGCTCACCGTGGTGCTCGGCGGCGAGGCACTCGAAGAGGGCACCGAGATCTCGGCGCGCAGTCTCGCCCTCGCCCTGCAGAAGCGCCGCTCGGTCACCACCTCGCGCCCCAGCCCGGAGGAGTTCGTCCGGGCCTACCGGGCGGCGGCGGACGCCGGTGCGAGCGGCATCGTCAGCCTGCACCTGTCCGCCGAGTTCTCCGGTACCTACGACGCCGCTGTGGTCGCCGCCAGGACGGCCCCCGTGCCCGTGCGGGTCGTCGACACCGGCATGGTCGCGATGGCCCTCGGCTTCTGCGCGCTCGCTGCCGCGGAGGTGGCCGAGGCGGGCGGCTCCGTCGACGAGGCCGTGGCCGCCGCGGAGAAGCGGGCCGTGGACATGTCCGCGTACTTCTACGTCGACACCCTCGACTACCTCCGCAGGGGCGGCCGCATCGGCGCCGCGCAGGCCCTCCTCGGCTCGGCCCTGGCGGTCAAGCCCCTGCTCACGCTGGAGGGAGGGCGCATCGAGATGCTGGAGAAGGTCCGCACGGCCTCCAAGGCCATCGCCCGCCTGGAGGAGCTGGCGGTCGAGCGCGCAGGTTCGGGCAGTGTCGATGTGGCGGTGCACCACCTGGCCGCCCCCGAGCGGGCCGAGAAGCTCGCCCAGCGGCTCCGCGAGCGCATCCCCGGCCTGGTCGAGCTGCACGTCAGCGAGGTCGGCGCGGTGATCGGCGCGCACACCGGACCGGGGCTGCTGGCGGCGGTCGTATCGCCCCGCTGATCACCGGAACGGGTGGTCGGGTTATCCACAACGGGCTTGGCATCCACCGGAATTGAGGCCTCCGAACGGCCGTGGGGATTCGCCCCTACGGTCGTGGCATGACTCTTCGAACGCGTACCTCGCATCCTTCCGGCGCCACCAGCGGCCCGGGCCGCCCCCGCCTTTCCGACGGCCGCCTCCGGCACCGCCGCGGTGACCGCCGGCCCCGTCCGGAGCCGGCCGCGGTGCAGCGCCGGGCCGAAGCCCTGCTGGGCGGCAGCAGTCCGCCGCGGGTTCCTCCCTCGGCCGAGCCGGATCCGGGGGCCGGGCCGCCCGGGGAGGATCAGGCTCCTGTGCGGCCGGTGTCCGGAGCCGGTCCTGGGCCGGGTGGCAGCAGTCCGCCGAGAGTTCGTGCCTTGGCCGAGCAGGATTCCGGGGCCGGGGCGCCCGGGGAGGTGCGGGCTGCTGCCTCGCCGGTGCCCGGGACCGGTCCCGGGGAAGGGGGCGAGGCCGTCTCCGGGGGTGCGTGGAGATCCGCCGTGCGGGAACGGCTGCCGGTCTGGCTCCAGGCCCGCTGCGGGGTCGAGCCGCGCACGGTGGCCGCCGTGGCGGTGGTGCTGCTCGCCGCCGTCGGGTTCGCCGCGCAGCAGTACTGGTCGGCCCGGCCGCAGCCGGTCACCGCGCCTGCCGTGGTCGCCCCGGGGACCGCGCCGCCCGTGATCCCGGCCCCGGTTCCGGTTCCGGCCGCAGCGGCTCTGCCCGGAGCCGCCGAGGGCGCCGGTGCGCGGATCGTCGTGGACGTCGGCGGCAAGGTCCGGGACCCCGGTGTGCGGAGGCTGCCCGCCGGTTCGCGGGTGGAGGACGCGCTGGCCGCGGCCGGGGGAGTGCGGCCGGGCACGGACACCACCGGGCTGAACCGGGCCCGGGTGCTCGTGGACGGCGAGCAGGTGCTGGTGGGAGTCCCGGCGCAGCCGCAGCCACCCGGGGGCGGAGCCGGCCCGGGCTCCGGTGCGAGCGCGGGCCCGATCAGCCTCGGCTCGGCCACCGTCGAGCAGTTGGACGGCCTGCCGGGGGTCGGGCCGGTGCTGGCGCAGCACATCGTGGACTTCCGCACCGCCCGCGGCGGATTCCGTTCCGTGGAGGAGCTCCGGCAGGTCGAAGGCATCGGTGAGCGGCGCTTCGCCGACCTGCGCACGCGGGTGCGGCCGTGAACGGGGCCGAGGGGCCGGGGCCGGTCGACCTGCGGCTCGCGGTGCCGGCGCTGGCCGCCTGGGCCGCGGCCGCCCTCGCACTGGACGCCCCGGCCGGCCGGACCGCCGCCGCGGTGGCCCTGGGGGTGACGGGGGCCGGGCTGTTGATGCTGGCCGGGTGGCGTCGGCCCGGGCCGCGGTGGAGGGTCGGGGCCGCGGCGGCGGCAGCCCTGCTGTGCGCGGCCGCCGGAGCCGGGGTGGCGGGGCTCCAGCGGGCCGAGGCACGGGCCGGGCCGGTCGTGGGGCTGGCCCGGGAGCACGCCCGCGTCCTCGCGGAGTTCACCGTCGCCTCCGATCCGCGGGTCACGTCCAAGGGGACCGGGCCGCCCGTGGTGGTGCTGGACGCGGTGCTGACCCGGGTGACCGGTCCCGACGGGTCGCGGACCCGGGTCGCCACCCCAGTGCGCGTGCTGGCCGGTCACCCCGGGTGGAACGGGCTCCTGCCCTCGACGAGGCTGGCGGTGGTCGCCCGGCTGGCCCCGGGGCGGGACGGGGAGCGGGCCGTGGCACTGCTCCGCCCCGCCGGTGACAGCCCGCCACGGGTGACGGGCGGACCGGACACCGCGCAGCGGATCGCCGGACGGCTGCGGGCCGGGTTGCGCGAGGCGACCGAGGGGCTCGCGCCGGATCCCAGGGCCTTGCTGCCGGGGCTGGTGGTCGGCGACACCTCCCGGGTGCCGTCCGATCTGCACGCGGCCTTCCGCGCCACCGACCTGCTGCACCTGCTGGCGGTGTCCGGCTCCAACCTGACCGTGGTGCTCTTCCTGCTCATCGGACCCCCGGCCCGCGCCCAGCAGGCCGAGCGGCGCGGGCTGGCGCCCCGGCTCGGGCTGTCCCTGGGGGCCACCGCCATGTGCGGGGCGGCGCTGACGCTGGCGTTCGTCGTGGTGTGCCGGCCGGAGCCGAGCGTGCTGCGCGCAGCCGCCTGCGGGGCGGTCACCCTGCTGGCCATCGCCACCGGGCGGCGTCGGTCCCTGATCCCGGCGCTGGCCGCCGCCGTGCTGCTGCTGGTGCTCTACGACCCGTGGCTGGCCCGCAGCTACGGCTTCCTGCTCTCCGTCCTGGCCACCGGCGCCCTGCTGACGCTCGCGCCCCGGTGGAGCGCGGCCCTGCGGCGGCGCGGGATGCGGCCCCGGCTCGCCGAAGCGCTCGGGGCCGCCGCTGCCGCCCAGGCGGTGTGCGCGCCCGTCGTCGCCGTGCTCGCGGCCCGGGTCAGCCTGGTGGCGGTGCCGTGCAACCTGCTGGCCGAGCTGGCGGCCGGTCCGGCCACCGTGCTCGGCTTCGCCGCGCTCGCGGCGGCCCCGCTGTGGATGCCGGCCGCGGAGCTGCTGGCCTGGTGCGCGGGGGTTCCCGCCGGATGGATCGCGACCGTCGCCCGGGCCGGTGCGCGGCTGCCCGGCGCCGAGCTGCCCTGGCCGGGCGGGATCACCGGGGGTCTGCTGCTGGCCGCCGTCACGCTGGCCGCCGTAGGGCTCGGAGCCCGCCTCGTACGGCGCCGGTGGGTCTGCTGCGGCCTTGCCGGGTTGCTGCTCCTCGTCGTGCTGAGGCCGCCGCAGCTGACCCGTACGGTCACCGGCTGGCCTCCGCCCGACTGGAGCTACGTCCAGTGCGCGGTGGGCCAGGGGGACGCCGCGGTCCTCTCCGTCGGCCCCGGCACGGCCGTGGTCGTGGACGCCGGGCCGGACCCCGGCCCGGTGGACGACTGCCTGCGCGCGCTGGGCGTGCGCAGCGTTCCGCTGCTCCTGCTGACGCACTTCCACGCCGACCACGTGGCCGGTCTGTCCGGGGTGCTGCGCGGCCGGACCGTGGGTGTGATTCAGACCACCGGCTTCGAGGAGCCGGCCGGGCAGGCGGCGGCCGTCCGGCGGACCGCGGCGGCCGCCGGCGTACCCGTCGTGGCGGCGGCGCAGGGGGAGCGGCGCCGGGCCGGGCCGCTGGACTGGCAGGTGCTGTGGCCGTCACCGGCCGGCCCGCCGCCCGAGGGGCCCAACGACGCCAGCGTGGCCCTGCTGGTCCGTGCCGCGGGCCTGACCCTGCTCCTGCTGGGCGACCTCGAACCGCCCGCGCAGCAAGCCCTCTTGAGGGAGCGTCCGCACTGGGGTCCGGTGGATGTGGTCAAGGTCGCCCACCACGGCTCCGCGCACCAGGAACCCGCCCTGTACGACCGGATCCGGCCACGCCTCGCGATCGTCCCGGTCGGTGCGGGAAATCGCTACGGGCACCCCGCACCCGGTACGCTCGCGCAACTGCGGTCGACAGGGGCGACCGTGCTGCGCACCGACACCGACGGCTCGATCGCCGTCACCGGCACCGGTCCGCGGCTGCGCGCGTTTCCGGCCAACCGGCGGCGGAACCGGCGCGGGCATACCGGGCGCGACCATTCTGTTTGCCCACAACCCGACAGCATGATCGAATGCGTCTTCGCCACAGCGGTCCAAGTCCACACAGCACGGGGGTGCATCAGCCATGTTCGGTCGCCGACGGGGGATGGAGTCGGCCGGGAGTTCCAGCCCACAGACATCCGCGACACTGACGCTGCCGCCGACGGCGCGTCTGCTCAGCTGCAGAGTCCTCGACACGGTCCACCAGCCGGTCCGGCAGGCCAAGTTCGAGGTGACGGATCCGATCGGCCGACGGGTCGTCAGCGGGGAGACCGACCCGTACGGCGGCTTCACGGCGGCCATGCCGGAGGGGGAGTACCGCCTCTCCGTCACCGCCGAGGGGTACGCCCCCTTCCACGGGGCGACGCTCGTGGGCGACCCGGCGCAGCCCGGCACCGGGGAGATCATCCTCGACGCCGTCGAGCCCCCGCTGCTCCCGCAGCCCGGTCACTGGGAGCTCGACCCGACGCATTCCTCGATCGGCTTCTCGGCCCGGCACATCGGCTTCGCGCGGATCCGCGGCCGGTTCAACACCTTCGCCGGGGCGGTACGGATAGCCGAGCGCATGGAGGACTCCTCCATGCACGTGATCATCGATGCGGCGAGCATCGACACCGGGGTGCGGCTGCGGGACGACCACCTGCGGTCCGCCGACTTCCTGGACGCGGCCAGGCATCCCACGGTGGAGTTCTACAGCGAACGGTTCATCCACCGCAGCGGCAGCCGCTGGGCCGTCGCGGGCGCCCTCACCCTCCACGGAGTCAGCCGCTCGGTGACCCTGGACACCCAGTACCTGGGTCTCGGCACGGGCATGGAGGGCGAGCCGAGGGCCGCCTGCCGGGCCACCGCGGAACTGCAGCGCGAGGACTTCACCCTGAACTGGCAGTCGATGCTGGCCCACGGGATCGCGGCGATCGGTTCGAGCGTGGAAGTGGCGCTGGACGTCCAGATCGTGCACAAGGCCTGAACGCTCTACGGGGCTTCCAGCCAGCCTTCGTACTCGGCGGCGAGGCCGTCCAGCGCGGTGGCGTCGAGCTTCCCCTGCGGGTCCTCGACCACCACCAGCCACTGGGCGTCCTCGGCGTCGTCCTCACCGGCCAGGGCGTCGCGCACCAACTGCGGTTCCTCCGGGAGGCCGAAGCGGTCGGCGGCCTCCTGCGCCACCTCCTCGGCGGCGTCGCGGTCGGGCAGGACGAGTACATGTCGCACGTTCACCGGACCATTCTCAGGTATCGGGTGAGGGGGGCCGCGGGGCGGGGGACTGTCAGTGCGGCGTGGGATGCTGGAGGCGATGGCCACCAGGAAGAACCCCACCGACGATCCGCTTGCCCCGCTCACCCTCGCGGTGGGGCAGGAGGACCTGCTGCTCGACCGTGCCGTACGGGAGGTGGTGGCGGCCGCCCGCGCCGCCGATGCCGACACGGACGTGCGCGACCTCGCCTCCGAGCAGCTCCAGCCCGGCACGCTGGCCGAGCTGACGAGCCCCTCGCTCTTCTCCGAGCGCAAAGTCCTGGTCGTGCGCAACGCGCAGGACCTCTCCGCGGACACGGTCAAGGAAGTCAAGACGTACCTCGCCGCGCCGTACGAGGAGATCACCCTCGTCCTCCTCCACGCGGGCGGGGTCAAGGGCAAGGGCCTGCTGGACGCGGCGCGCAAGGCGGGCGCGCGGGAGGTCGCCTGTCCGAAGATGACCAAGGCGGCGGACCGGCTGGCCTTCGTGCGGGGCGAGTTCCGCACGCTGGGCCGGTCGGCGACCCCCGAGGCGTGCCAGACCCTCGTGGACGCGATCGGCAGCGACCTGCGCGAGCTGGCGAGCGCGGCGGCGCAGCTGTGCGCGGACGTCGAGGGCACCATCGACGAGGCCGTCGTGGGGCGCTACTACACGGGCCGGGCCGAGGCCTCCAGCTTCACCGTCGCCGACCGGGCCGTGGAAGGCCGTGCGGCCGAGGCCCTCGAAGCCCTGCGCTGGTCGCTGTCCACCGGGGTGGCGCCGGTCCTGATCACCAGCGCGCTGGCCCAGGCGGTGCGTGCGATCGGCAAGCTGGCCTCCGCCCCCCGCGGGGCCCGCCCCGGCGACCTGGCCCGGGACCTGGGCATGCCGCCGTGGAAGATCGACCGGGTCCGCCAGCAGATGCGCGGCTGGTCCGCGGACGGCGTCTCGGACGCCCTGCGCGCCGTGGCCGCGGCCGACGCGGGGGTCAAGGGCGGCGGCGACGACCCCGAGTACGCCTTGGAGAAGGCGGTCGTGGCGGTCGCCCGCGCGGCCCGCCCCCAGCGCCGCTAGTGCTGTGGCCGGAAAGGTTTGCCGGGCGGCGCGACCCGGTGAACCTTTCCGGTCACAGCACTAGGTCGTTTCTGTCGGATCTTGCCGGGCCCGCGCCGCCGGCACCGCGCCCCGCCGCGTTGTCGGGTCTCCCGAGTGTGTCCAGTACTCGGGAGAGCCTCCGCCTTGCGATGCACGGCACCGGACGACCCCGGCTGATCCGGCCTGATCGGCAAGGCACCCCCTAGGGGTGCCTCACCACGGCCGCTCTCCGGGTGGCCGGCGCTCCTTTGCGGACACCCCTGCGGTCCTGCCCGGGCGGTCTTCGGCGGCCCGTGCCGCGCGGCACGGCGCCTCGGTGGGTTGTCGGGGCGCGCGAGTACGGGTGGGTGCGTGCTGCGATCCTCCGCCTTGCGGTGCACCGCACCGGGAGGTGTGGGACCCGGGGGCTTCGAGGGTCAGAGCGCGGGTTCAGTGGGCCATCGCGCGGGCTGCCGTGGGAGAGGGGCGGCCCGTCGGGAGGAGGGCCGCCGCGGCGAGGGCCAGGGCCAGCGCCGGGAAGGGCAGGGCGGTGAAGCTTCCCGAGGCGAGGGCGGCCACGCCGAGGGCCGCGCCGAGTTCGTGGGAGGTGCCGACCAGGCCGGAGGCGAGGCCCGAGTGTTCGGGGGCGACCTCCGAGAGCGCGGCCGTCGTGGCGCAGACGAAGGCCGCGCCGAGTCCCAGGGCGAGTACGGCGAAGCCGGGGACGAGGCCCGTCCAGAGACCGCCCGTCGGCGCCAGGGCGGCTCCGGCCGCCGCCAGGGCGAAGGCCGCCGCGCCGACCGGGCGCCAGCCGAAGCGGGAGACCGCCCGACCGCCCAGGTGCGCCCCCGCCGTGACGGCCACCGCGACCGGCAGGAAGGCCAGGCCGGTGACCAGCGGGCTCCGCCCGAGGGTGTGCTGGATGTGCAGGGAGCTCAGGTAGAACCCGGCGACCAGCAGCCCGGCCGCGCCCAGCATCACCGCACTGCCGCCCAGCAGGGCGCGTCGGCCCGGCAGCGCGGCGGGGAGCAGCCGGTGCCGGGTGCGGCGCTGGACCAGGGCCAGCGCCGCACCCGCCGCCACGGCCGCGGCGAGCCAGGGCCAGGAGCGCTCGGCCAGGCCGTAGACGAGGGCGGCCGAAGCCGCCGTCAGCAGGAGGGCTCCCGGCACGTCCACGCGGGTCCGGCGCTGTGCCTGGCCACCAGGCGTGTGGCGCGGGGGCCCCAGCAGCAGCGGGACGGCGATCAGGGCGAGCGTTCCGGCCGGCAGGTTGACGTAGAAGATCCAGCGCCAGCCGGGCCCGTCGGCCAGGAGCCCGCCGAGCAGGACGCCGACGGCCGCGCCCGCGCCGCCGACCGCCGCCCAGGCGCCGAGGGCCTTGTGCCGCGCCGGTCCCTGGAACAGCGCCATGACCAGGGCCATCGCGGCGGGCGAGAGCAGCGCCGCGCCGACCCCCTGGGCGGACCGCGCGGCGATCAGGGTGCCGCCGCCCGCGGCGAGCCCGGACGCCACCGAGGCCGCGGTGAAGAGCGTCAGCCCCGTCAGGAACATCCGCCGGGCCCCGAACCGGTCCGCCAGCCGCCCGCCGACCAGCAGCAGGGCCCCGAAGAACAGCGTGTACGCGGTGACGACCCAGGTGAGCCCGGACGCGGAGAGGCCGAGGTCGCCGCCGATGGCGGGCAGGGCCACGTTCACCACCGTGACGTCCGCGATGAGCAGGAACTGGGCCAGGCACAGGAGGAGGAGCAGGCGCCACCGGTGCGGGTGCGGGTGCGGGTACGGGTGCGGGTGCGCCGCGGCTGCGGGGCCTCCCTGCCCGTGGGCGCGCTCGTGCTCGTGTCCGTCGGCGTGGGCGTGCCCGTGCTCGTGCCCGTGGGCGTGGGCGTTGTGGCCGTGCTCGGTGTGCGGAGGCATGACGGGACCACTCCTAAACTTTACATAGGCGTTAGGGATTGAGTATGCAGGGCCTCCGGTGGAATGTGAACAGGGGTGTTAAGTTTGGGCTCATGGTTTCCGATGCCACCCGACCCGGCTCCCGGGCCCGCCGCGCTGACGCGGAGCGCAACACCGCCGCGATCGTCGACGCGGGCCTGGACTGCTTCCTCGCCGACCCGCAGGCGAGCATGGCCGCCATCGCCCGCGCCGCGGGCGTCAGCCGGGTCACGCTCTACTCCCACTTCCCGACCCGCGAGGCGCTCCTCGACGCCGCCCTCGACCGGGCCGTCGCCGAGGCGGCCGCCGCCCTCGACGGCCTCGCGAGCCAGGGCTCCGGCAGCCCCGGCGCCCCCGACGGCGCGGACGTTCCGGACCGTCCCGGAGGCACCGCCGGGGAGCTCCGGCAGCTCGTCCGTACCTCCTGGCGCCTCCTCGACCGGCACTCCGCCGTCTTCGCCGCCGTCTCCGCCGCGCTCCCGCCCGAGCGGCTGCGCGAGCGCCACGAGCGGATCCTCGCGCCCGTCCGGCGGCTCGTCCTGCGCGGGCAGGAGGCCGGTGAGCTGCGGTCGGACCTGTCCGCGGACTGGCTGGTCACGGTCGTCTACAGCCTCGTCCACGCGGCCGCGGCCGAGGTCCAGGCCGGCCGGATGGACCCCGAGGACGCCCCCGAGGTCCTCACCTCCACCGTGCTCGCCGCGGTCACCAGGTGACGAGGGGGTCGGCCGGACAACGCGAAGGCCCCGGCGACCACCCTGGGGAAGGGTGGAGGCCGGGGCCTTCGGTCACTGCTTGGTTGCGCCGCACCCGCGTGGCGAACGCTTCGTGTGCGGCGCGGGGTGCCGGTCAGGAGCGGGAGAGAGGGCCCGCTGGATCCCTACCCGGCGATCACATCAGGAGCTCAGCCCTGGAGGGAGGCAACCTTGGAGGCCAGCGCCGACTTCTTGTTGGCGGCGGCGTTCTTGTGGATGACACCCTTCGAGACAGCCTTGTCGAGCGCACGCGCGGCATCGCGAGAAGCCACGGTGGCCTTCTCGACGTCACCGGCGACGACGGCCTCGCGGGCCTTGCGGATCGCGGTCTTGAGCGAGGACTTGACGGCCTTGTTGCGCAGGCGCGCCTTCTCGTTCGTCTTGTTCCGCTTGATCTGGGACTTGATGTTCGCCACGAAAGAGCCTTTTCAGGTTCAGAGTTTTGTTCTTCGGATCGTGCCTCGACAGCTGAGAGGGCATACGAGACACAGCTGCCCAGGCTACCAGGCACGCTCCTGGCGGCCCAAACCGAGCGCACTGCCCCGTCCATGGGACCATGGGAGTCTGCGCACAGGTCCGACATCACGCCGCCGAGGGCGACGGGAGCCGGACCTCCGCTCCGACCGACGCTCCGCAAACGCTTCCGACTGCGACCCGAGAATCAGGACACTGCGTGCCCGCGATCCCCAGCCACGTGCCCGAGCCGAGCCGTACCGACCCGGCGCTGATCCGCAACTTCTGCATCATCGCGCACATCGACCACGGCAAGTCGACCCTTGCCGACCGGATGCTCCAGCTCACCGGTGTCGTCGACCAGCGGCAGATGCGCGCCCAGTACCTCGACCGCATGGACATCGAGCGTGAGCGCGGCATCACGATCAAGTCCCAGGCGGTCCGGCTGCCCTGGGCGCCCACCACGGGCGAGGACCAGGGCAAGACCCACGTCCTCAACATGATCGACACCCCCGGGCACGTCGACTTCACCTACGAGGTCTCGCGCTCCCTCGCCGCGTGCGAGGGCACGGTCCTCCTGGTGGACGCGGCCCAGGGCATCGAGGCGCAGACCCTCGCCAACCTGTACCTGGCGATGGAGAAGGACCTCGCGATCGTCCCGGTCCTGAACAAGATCGACCTGCCGGCCGCCCAGCCGGAGAAGTTCGCCGAGGAGCTCGCGAACCTGGTCGGCTGCCAGCCCGAGGACGTCCTGCGCGTCTCGGCGAAGACCGGTCTCGGCGTGGACGCACTGCTCGACAAGATCGTCGCCACGGTCCCGGCCCCGGTCGGACCCAAGGACGCCCCGGCCCGCGCGATGATCTTCGACTCGGTCTACGACTCGTACCGCGGCGTCGTGACCTACGTACGTGTGGTCGACGGCCAGCTCAACAAGCGCGAGCGCATCCGGATGATGTCCACCGGCGCCACGCACGAGCTGCTGGAGATCGGCGTCTCCTCCCCGGAGATGACCCCGGCCGACGGCATCGGCGTCGGCGAGGTGGGCTACATCATCACCGGCGTGAAGGACGTCCGTCAGTCCAAGGTCGGTGACACCATCACCAGCCTGCACAACGGCGCGACCGAGGCCCTCGGCGGCTACAAGGACCCGCGGCCCATGGTCTTCTCGGGCCTGTACCCGCTCGACGGCTCGGACTACCCGGACCTGCGCGAGGCCCTGGACAAGCTCCAGCTGAACGACGCCGCGCTCGTGTACGAGCCGGAGACCTCGGCGGCGCTCGGCTTCGGCTTCCGCGTCGGCTTCCTCGGCCTGCTCCACCTGGACGTGGTCCGCGAGCGCCTGGAGCGCGAGTTCGGCCTCGACCTGATCGCCACCGCGCCCAACGTGGTGTACCGGGTGGTCATGGAGGACGGCAAGGAAGTCACCGTCACCAACCCGAGCGAGTTCCCCGAGGGCAAGATCTCGGACGTGTTCGAGCCGGTCGTCCGGGCCACCGTGCTCGCCCCGACCGAGTTCATCGGCGCGATCATGGAGCTCTGCCAGACCCGCCGCGGCACCCTCCTCGGCATGGACTACCTCTCCGAGGACCGGGTCGAGATCCGCTACACCCTTCCCCTCGCGGAGATCGTCTTCGACTTCTTCGACCAGCTGAAGTCCAAGACGCGCGGTTACGCCTCCCTCGACTACGAGCCCACGGGCGAGCAGTCCGGCAGCCTGGTCAAGGTCGACATCCTGCTGCACGGCGACAAGGTCGACGCCTTCTCCGCCGTCACGCACAAGGACGCCGCCTACGCCTACGGCGTGCGCCTCGTCGCCAAGCTGCGCGAGCTCATCCCGCGGCAGGCCTTCGAGGTGCCGATCCAGGCCGCGATCGGCTCCCGCGTCATCGCCCGCGAGACGATCCGCGCCATCCGCAAGGACGTCCTCGCCAAGTGCTACGGCGGTGACATCTCCCGTAAGCGGAAGCTGCTGGAGAAGCAGAAGGAAGGCAAGAAGCGGATGAAGATGGTCGGCTCCGTGGAGGTCCCGCAGGAGGCCTTCATCGCCGTCCTGTCCAGCGACGAGTCCGGCGGCAAGAAGAAGTAGCCGCCCCGCCGTCACCCGACGCGACCAGGCCCCCGCGCACAGGCGCGGGGGCCTGTTTCGTTATGAACCGGCCGCTTGCGGGCTCTTACGCGTACGCCGGACGGCCTCTAGTCTGATCACTGCTCGACGGTTACTCGCCAGTTACAAACTCGCCAGTCCCAAGCGCCCCCCAAGCGCCCCACGCCCACGCACTGCCGCGTGGATCGGTCCGGAGGATGTCGTGAGCGACACACAGACCTATCTCGAGAACCGCCCGCCCACCGTGGCGGTGCTCTTCCTTGAGCGCGTCGCTGCGACGCCGAACGACGAGGCCTACCGGTTCCCGGTGCCCGCGTCCGGCGGCCAGGGCGCCGACGACTGGAAGTCGCTCAGCTGGGGCCAGGCGGCCGAGCGGGTCTTCGCCATCGCCGCCGGGCTGATCGCCCTCGGCCTGCAAGCGGAGGAGCGCGTCGCGCTCGCCTCCAACACCCGGGTCGAGTGGATCCTCTCCGATCTCGGGGTGATGTGCGCCGGCGGCGCGGTCACCACCATCTACCCCAGCACCAACGCGGACGAGTCGGCGTTCATCCTCTCGGACTCCGGGAGCCGGGTGCTCATCGCCGAGGACGCCAAGCAGCTGGCGAAGGCGCGCGAGCGCCGCGCCGACCTGCCGAACCTCGCCCACGTCGTGGTCCTGGACGCCGCCGACGCGGTGGCCGCCGATGGCGACCCCGAGGGCTGGGTGCTCTCGCTCGCCGACCTGGAGGCGCGCGGCAAGGAGTACCTCGCCAAGCACCCCGAGGCGGTCGACGAGCGGATCGGGTCCATCACAGCCGACCAGCTCGCCACCCTCATCTACACCTCGGGCACGACCGGCCGCCCCAAGGGCGTCCGGCTGCCGCACGACAGCTGGTCGTACATGGCCAAGGCCATGGTCGCCACCGGCCTGCTCAACAAGGACGACGTCCAGTACCTCTGGCTGCCGCTGGCCCACGTCTTCGGCAAGGTGCTGACCTCCGGGCAGATCGAGGCCGGGCACGTGACCGCCGTCGACGGCCGCGTCGACAAGATCATCGAGAACCTGCCGATCGTGCAGCCGACGTACATGGCCGCCGTTCCGCGCATCTTCGAGAAGGTCTACAACGGCGTGGCCGCCAAGGCCCGCGCCGCCGGCGGCGCCAAGTACAAGATCTTCCAGTGGTCGGTCGGCGTCGCGCGGGAGTACGCCAAGGTCACGCAGGACAACTTCCGGCGCACCGGCCAGGCGACCGCCCCCTTCGGCCTCACCACCAAGCACAAGATCGCCGACGCGCTCGTCTACTCCAAGCTCCGCGAGGCCTTCGGCGGCAAGCTGCGCGCGGCCGTCTCCGGCTCCGCCGCCCTGGCGCCCGAGATCGGCTACTTCTTCGCCGGCGCGGGCATCCACATCCTCGAGGGCTACGGCCTGACCGAGTCCAGCGCCGCCTCCTTCGTCAACCCGGGCGAGGCCTACCGCACCGGCACGGTCGGCAAGCCGCTCCCCGGCGCCGAGGTCCGCATCGCCGACGACGGCGAGGTCCTCCTGCGCAGCCCCGGCATCATGCAGGGCTACCACGGGCTGCCGGACAAGACCGCCGAGGTCCTGGAGTCCGACGGCTGGCTGCACACGGGCGACATCGGCGAGCTCTCGGCCGACGGCTACCTGCGCATCACCGACCGCAAGAAGGACCTGATCAAGACCTCGGGCGGCAAGTACGTCGCCCCTGCGGAGATCGAGGGCCAGTTCAAGGCGATCTGCCCGTACGTGTCGTCCATCGTCGTGCACGGCGCCGACCGCAACTTCTGCTCGGCCCTGATCGCCCTCGACGAGCCGTCGATCCTGGGCTGGGCGGCCGGCCACGGGCTGGAGGGCAAGACGTACGGGGAGGTCCTGGCGGCGCCGGAGACCAACCGCCTGATCGAGACGTACGTACAGACCCTGAACGAGGGCCTCCAGCGCTGGCAGACGGTCAAGAAGTTCCGGCTGCTGCCGCGTGACCTGGACGTCGAGCACGGGGACCTGACCCCCAGCCTGAAGCTGAAGCGGCCGGTGGTCGAGCGTGAGTTCAAGCACCTGATCGACGAGATGTACGAGGGCTCGCGCGAGGCGTGACGCCTGCCGCGGGCTCGGCGGGGCGGGGCGGCCGGCTGCGCCGCCCCGCGGACCCCGCCTCTGCCCTGCCGGGCGGGGTACGGGTGGGCCCGGGCGGTAGGGCCCCGGGTGGTGGGGTCTGCGGGGCGTGCTTCCCTGCGGGCCGCTTCCTGGGGCTCCGCCCCAGACCCCGCGCCTCAAACGCCGGCGGGGCTGGGTTTTGCGCGGGCCTGGATTGTGGGCGGGGCTGGGTTGGGCGCCGGGTGCGGGAGAATGGGCGTATGCCTTCCGCACTGCCCGACGGTGAACCCATGCCCGAAGACGGCTCGCTGCCGTCGCATGCCCTGGCGGGTGCCGGGGAGCGGCCGCTCGGGTTCTACCTGCACGTCCCGTACTGCGCCACGCGCTGCGGGTACTGCGACTTCAACACCTACACGGCCACCGAGCTGCGGGGTACCGGCGGTGTGCTCGCCTCGCGGGAGAACTACGCCGACACCCTGATCGACGAGGTCCGCCTCGCGCGCAAGGTGCTCGGGGACGACCCGAGGGCCGTGCGCACCGTCTTCGTCGGCGGCGGTACGCCGACGCTGCTGCCCGCCGGTGACCTGGTGCGGATGCTCGCGGCGATCCGGGACGAATTCGGCCTGGCCGAGGACGCGGAGATCACCACCGAGGCCAATCCGGAGTCCGTGAACCCGCAATACCTGGCCGAGCTGCGGGCCGGCGGCTTCAACCGCATCTCCTTCGGCATGCAGAGCGCCAAGCAGCACGTCCTGAAGGTGCTCGACCGCACGCACACCCCGGGCCGCCCGGAGGCCTGCGTCGCGGAGGCCCGCGCGGCGGGCTTCGAGCACGTCAACCTGGACCTGATCTACGGGACGCCGGGCGAGACGGACCAGGACTGGCGCGACTCCCTGTCCGCGGCCCTCGGAGCCGGGCCCGACCACGTGTCGGCGTACGCCCTGATCGTCGAGGAGGGCACCCAGCTCGCCCGCCGGATCCGCCGCGGCGAGGTCCCGATGACCGACGACGACGTGCACGCCGACCGCTACCTGATCGCGGACGCGGTCATGGCGGAGGCCGGGTACTCCTGGTACGAGGTGTCGAACTGGGCCACCTCCGAGGCCGGGCGCTGCCTGCACAACGAGCTGTACTGGCGCGGCGCCGACTGGTGGGGCGCGGGTCCGGGCGCGCACTCGCACGTGGGCGGCGTCCGGTGGTGGAACGTGAAGCACCCGGGCGCCTACGCGGCGGCCCTGGCGGAGGGGCGCTCCCCAGGAGCGGGGCGCGAGCTCCTGTCGGAGGAGGACCGGCGGGTCGAGCGGATCCTGCTGGAGCTGCGCCTCGTGGACGGCGTCCCGCTGTCCCTGCTCGCACCGGCCGGGCTGACCGCGTCCCGCAAGGCCCTCGCGGACGGGCTGCTGGATGCCGCGCCGTACGAGGCGGGCCGGGCTGTGCTGACCCTTCGGGGGCGGCTGCTGGCGGATGCGGTGGTCCGGGACCTGGTGGACTGACCACTCGCGCGGGTGAATCCGGGCGGGATCGGTAGGAGCCTGCCTATCCTGTTCCTAGGCTGCCACCGTAAGTGACGGCGGCAGGATGCGGAGGACCACGGAGATGACCGCTGTGGATGACCGGCTGATCACGGATGCCGTCCAAGCCTTCGAGGACCTGGAGGTCCCCGAAGGGTTCAAGGCGGAGCTCCTCAGGGGGGACATCGTGATGATGGCCGGGCCCGATTGGGTCCACAACCTGATCGTCCTGCATGTGCAAAAGCAGATTCCACTCGACAAGTGGTATCCGGTGCAGACGCAGGACATCGCGATCCCCGGCGAGCCCTCGGAGCCGCAGCCGGATCTCGTGGTCGTCGAGCACGGCGCCTTCGACGGTCCAGGCAGGCTCGTGCCCGCCCCGGCCATCACGCTCCTCGTCGAGGTCGTGTCCAAGAACAGCTCCGTCGCTGACTACGGCATCAAGCGTTCCATGTACGCGGCGGGCCAGGTCCCCGCATACCTGATCATCGATCCGTTCGAGGCGGAGTGCCTGCTCCTCACCGAGCCGGCCGGGACCGGGGAGGACGCCGACTACAAGGTCGAACGTAGGACGCAGTTCGGCGAGCCCGTCCCGCTGCCCGTCCTGGACCTCAAGCTGGAGACCGGCGAGTTCGGCACTCTGCCGAAGTTCAAGCGGTACCGCCGACAGTGACGAAGTCGATCAGCTCCTCGACGCGGCCCAGGAGGGTCGGCTCCAGGTCCTTGTAGGACGTCACGCGGGACAGGATGTGCTGCCACGCGGCGCCCGTGTTCTCCGGCCAGCCCAGGGCGCGGCAGATGCCCGTCTTCCAGTCCTGGCCGTGCGGGATCACCGGCCACGCGGAGATGCCCAGCGCGGACGGTTTCACCGCCTGCCAGACGTCCACGTACGGGTGGCCCGCGATCAGGACGTCCGGGGAGGTCACCGAAGCCGCGATGCGGGACTCCTTCGAGCCCGGGACCAGGTGGTCCACCAGGACGCCCAGGCGGGCGTCGGGGGCCGGGGCGAACTCGGCGACGACGGCCGGGAGGTCGTCGATGCCCTCCAGGTACTCCACCACCACGCCCTCGATGCGCAGGTCGTCGCCCCAGACCTTCTCGACCAGCTCGGCGTCGTGGCGGCCCTCCACGTAGATGCGCCCGGCCCGCGCCACCCGCGCCCGGGCCCCCGGGACGGCGAGCGAGCCCGAGGCGGTCAGACGGGGCGCGGAGGGGCCGCGCGAGGGGCGCGTGAGGGTGACGACGGCCCCCTCCAGCAGGAAGCCGCGCGGCTGGAGCGGGAACACCCGCCGCTTGCCGAAGCGGTCCTCCAGGGTCACCGTGCCCGCCTCGCAGGCCACCACCGCGCCGCAGAAGTCCGTCCCGGCGACCTCCACCACCAGGTCGGGCTCCGCAGCCACCTCCGGCACGGCCTTGGGGCGCTTCCACTGCGGGGTCAGGTCGGGGGAGTACTCGCGCATCCGGCCGACAGTAGGAGAGCCCCGGCCGTCATGCCTCCGACACGCCGAAACGGGCCGCCAGTGTGGCGCGTTGCTCACGTACGAATCCCGCGGTGACCACCGCTCCGTGACCCGGTACGTACAGCGCGTCCTCCCCGCCCAGGGACAGCAGCCGGTCCAGGGCGGCGGGCCACTGCCGCGGCGCCGCGTCGTCGGCCGCCTGGGGCTCGCCGGACTCCTCCACCAGGTCCCCGCAGAAGACCACCTCGCGCCCGCCCGGCACGAAGACCGCCAGATCGTGCCCGGTGTGGCCCGGTCCCACGTTGGCCAGCAGCACCTGCAGCCCGCCGAGGTCCAGCGTCCACTCGCCCGAGACGGGATGGCGCGGCACCACCAGCGAGGCCGTCGCCTCGGCGGCCTCGGACTCCGCCAGCCCGTGCCGTACCGCGCTCTCGCGCAGCTCCTCGCGGCCCAGGGACAGCACCGTGTCCAGGCCGACCGCCCCGAACACCTCGGCCCCGGAGAAGGCGGCCGCCCCCAGGACGTGGTCGAAATGTCCGTGGGTGAATGCGATATGGGTCACCCGGCGGCCCGTCAGCCGCTCCGCCTGCTCCCGCAGCTCCGCCCCCTCCCGGAGGCAGGAACCCGGGTCGATCAGGAGCACCGAGTCGTCCCCCACCACCAGCCCCGCCGTGCAATCCCACACCGGCAGGCGCCTGCGGCCGGCCCGCCCGGTCAGCCGTTCCCAGCCCGCCTCTTCCCAACGCACGTCCATGCGGCGACGCTACCCTGGCGGGCCGCCCTTGCCAGGGTCTTACTACCCGGCCGTACACTGAGCGGGGGATCTCTGGCACTCGAACGCTCGGAGTGCCAGTCGAACAAGCAGCAAGCAGCAACGAGCAAGGCAACGGATCACAGCTGGAGGTGTGCGCGATGCTCAGCGAACGCAGACTCGAAGTGCTGCGCGCCATCGTCCAGGACTACGTCGGGACGGAGGAGCCGGTCGGCTCCAAGGCGCTCACCGAGCGGCACCGGCTCGGCGTCTCGCCCGCCACCGTGCGCAACGACATGGCCGTGCTGGAGGAGGAGGGCTACATCGCCCAGCCCCACACCAGCGCCGGCCGGATCCCCACCGACAAGGGCTACCGGCTCTTCGTCGACAAGCTGGCGGGGGTCAAGCCGCTGTCGTCGCCCGAGCGCCGGGCCATCCAGAACTTCCTCGACGGCGCCGTCGACCTCGACGACGTGGTCGGCCGTACGGTGCGGCTGCTCGCGCAGCTCACCCGGCAGGTCGCCGTCGTCCAGTACCCGAGCCTGACCCGGTCGACCGTCCGGCACGTGGAGCTGCTCTCGCTCGCTCCCGCGCGCCTGATGCTCGTACTGATCACGGACACCGGACGCGTCGAGCAGCGGCTGGTCGACTGCCCGAGCCCGTTCGGCGAGACCTCCCTCGCCGACCTGCGGGCCCGGCTCAACAGCAGGGTCGTCGGCCGGCGTTTCACCGATGTGCCCCCGCTCGTCCAGGACCTCCCCGAGTCCTTCGAGGCCGAGGACCGCAGCACGGTCTCCACCGTGCTCGCCACGCTCCTCGAAACCCTGGTCGAGGAAGCCGAGGAACGGCTGATGATCGGCGGAACCGCCAATCTCACCCGCTTCGGACACGATTTTCCCCTGACGATCAGGCCGGTGCTCGAAGCGCTGGAGGAGCAGGTCGTGCTCCTCAAGCTGCTGGGCGAGGCCAACGAGTCGGGAATGGCCGTACGGATCGGGCATGAGAATGCCTACGAGGGACTGAACTCCACGTCGGTCGTCTCGGTCGGTTACGGTTCGGGCGGCGAAGCAGTCGCCAAACTCGGCGTGGTCGGACCGACCCGCATGGACTACCCCGGAACGATGGGAGCGGTACGCGCAGTGGCACGTTACGTCGGACAGATCCTGGCGGAGTCGTAAGTGGCCACGGACTACTACGCCGTTCTCGGCGTGCGCCGCGACGCATCGCAGGACGAGATCAAGAAGGCCTTCCGCCGCCTCGCGCGTGAACTCCACCCGGATGTGAATCCGGACCCGAAGACGCAGGAGCGCTTCAAGGAGATCAACGCGGCGTACGAGGTGCTCTCGGACCCGCAGAAGAAGCAGGTCTACGACCTCGGCGGCGACCCGCTGTCCTCCTCGGGAGGCGGCGGCGGAGCGGGCGGATTCGGGGCGGGTGGCTTCGGCAACTTCTCCGACATCATGGACGCCTTCTTCGGCCAGGCCTCGCAGCGCGGCCCGCGCTCGCGGACCCGCCGCGGCCAGGACGCCATGATCCGCCTGGACCTGGAGCTGGACGAGGCGGCCTTCGGGACCACCAAGGACATCCAGGTCGACACGGCCGTGGTGTGCACCACCTGCTCCGGTGAGGGCGCCGCCCCCGGCACCTCCGCGCAGACGTGTGACATGTGCCGCGGCCGCGGTGAGGTGTCGCAGGTCACCCGGTCCTTCCTGGGACAGGTCATGACCTCGCGCCCCTGCCCGCAGTGCCAGGGCTTCGGCACCGTGGTCCCGACCCCGTGCCCCGAGTGCGCGGGCGACGGCCGGGTCCGCTCCCGCCGCAGCCTCACCGTCAAGATCCCGGCGGGCGTCGAGAACGGCACCCGCATCCAGCTCGCGGGCGAGGGCGAGGTCGGCCCCGGCGGCGGCCCCGCCGGCGACCTGTACGTGGAGATCCACGAGCTGCCGCACCCCACCTTCCAGCGGCGGGGGGACGACCTGCACTGCACGGTCACCATCCCGATGACGGCGGCGGCGCTGGGCACCAAGTGCCCGCTGGAGACGCTGGACGGCCTGGAGGAGATCGACATCCGGCCCGGTACCGGGTCGGGGCAGGCGATCCCGCTGCACGGGCGCGGTGTCACGCACCTGCGGGGCGGCGGGCGCGGGGACCTGATCGTCCACGTCGAGGTCACCACCCCGGGCAAGCTGGACGCGCAGCAGGAGGAACTGCTGCGCCAGCTGGCGAAGCTGCGCGGCGAGGAACGGCCGATGGGCCAGTTCGCGCCGGGGCAGCAGGGCCTGTTCAGCCGCCTGAAGGACGCCTTCAACGGTCGCTGACCGGCTGCTGACCGGTCCGCGGACCGGCCGCTGACCGGTCCGCGGAAACGCTCACGAGCCCGGCCCCGGGGATCCCCCGGGGCCGGGCTCTGTGCTTGGGCAGGGGGCCGCGGCGGGCGGGCACGGGGCCCCGGGGAAGCGGACTATGCCAGGCGAATGCCGTGATTCGGTGCGATGAGCGGGACATGGCACGATGCGTCCATGTCCACCGCACTGAACGGTCTCTCCCCCTACCCGATCGTGCAGGCTCCCATGGCGGGCGGCGCCTCGTGCCCGCCGCTCGCCGCCGCCGTGTGCGAGGCGGGCGGGCTGGGCTTCCTGGCCGGCGGCTACAAGACCGCCGACGGCATGTACCAGGAGATCAAACGGCTGCGGGCGCTGACCCGGCACGCCTTCGGCGTGAACCTCTTCATGCCGCAGACCGGGTACGTGGACCCGGCCGCCGTCGAGACGTACCGCGGGCAGCTGGCGGGCGAGGCGAGCTGGTACGAGGTCTCCCTGGCCGCCGAGGACATCATCGGCACCTGCGACGACGGCTACGAGGCCAAGCTCGCCATCCTCCTCGAAGACCCGGTCCCGGTCGTCTCGTTCACCTTCGGCTGCCCCTCGTCCGCCGTCCTCGCCTCCCTGCGCAAGGCCGGTACGCACACCGTCGTCACCGTGACCTCCGTCGAGGAGGCCAAGGCGGCGCAGGAGGCGGGCGCCGACTCCGTCTGCGTCCAGGGCGTGGAGGCCGGCGGCCACCAGGGCACCCACCGCGACGACCCGCAGGCCGACGGCACCGCGGCCGTGGGACTGCTCGCGCTGGTGGCGCAGGTCCGCGAGGCCGTGGGGCTGCCGATCGTCGCCGCGGGCGGTCTGATGCGGGGCGCGCAGATCGCGGCGCTGCTGACGGCGGGCGCCGGGGCCGCGCAGCTCGGCACGGCCTTCCTGGCCTGCCCGGAGTCCGGGGCGCACCCCCTGCACAAGAAGGCCCTGACGGACCCGCTGTTCGTCCGTACGGAACTGACCCGGGCCTTCTCCGGCCGGCCGGCGCGGGGCCTGGTGAACCGGTTCATGCGGGAGCACGGTCCCTACGCCCCGGCCGCGTACCCGCAGATCCACCACATGACCTCGGGGCTGCGCAAGGCCGCAGCCGCGGCCGGGGACCCGCAGGGCATGGCCCTGTGGGCGGGCCAGGGGCACCGGCTGGCGCGGACGCTGCCGGCGGGCGAGCTGGTCGAGGTGCTGGCGGCCGAACTGGCCGAGGCACAGAGCACGTTGAAGGTAATGCAGATGAGGAGTGCGTCATGACCGCCCCCGTGTTCGTGGTCGAGGAGGTCCCCACGGGACCGGAGTTCGTCCTGGAGGGCCCCGAGGGCCGGCACGCGGTGTCCGTGAAGCGGCTGAACCCGGGCGAGGCGCTGGTCCTCACGGACGGCCGGGGCGGCTGGGCCGAGGCGGTCGTGAAGTCCGCGGAGGGCAAGGACCGCCTGACGGTCGCGGTGTCCTCGGCCGGACAGGAACCGCAGCCCCCGGTCCGCATCACCGTGGTCCAGGCACTCCCCAAGGGGGACCGCGGCGAACTGGCCGTCGAGACCATGACCGAGACGGGCGTCGACGCGATCGTGCCGTGGCAGGCCTCTCGGTGCATCACGCAGTGGCGCGGCGACCGGGGAGCCAAGTCCCTCGCCAAGTGGCGGGCCACCGCCCGGGAGGCGGGAAAGCAGTCCCGCCGGGTCCGCTTCCCCGAGGTGGCGGAGGCCATGTCCACCAAGCAGGTCGCCGCGCTGCTGGCCGGGGCCGACCTGGCGATGGTCCTCCACGAGGACCGCGAGGCCCCCTCGGGCGCGCTGGCCACGGCCGGACTGCCGGACTCGGGCTCCATCGTCCTGGTCGTCGGCCCCGAGGGCGGCGTCTCCCCGGAGGAACTGGCCGCCTTCGCCGCGGCCGGGGCCCACCCGTACCGGCTGGGCCCCTCGGTCCTGCGGACCTCCACCGCGGGGACGGCGGCGACGGCGGTCCTGCTGGCCCGCACCGGGCGCTGGTCCTAGCCGGGCCCCGGCCTGACGGCCTCCGCGCCCGGCTCCGGGGATACGATGCCCGGACCGATCAACGACACGGAGGCGAAGCGATGGCCGGGGAACCGCAGGCCGACTGCCTGTTCTGCAAGATCGTCACAGGGGACATCCCGGCGACCGTGGTCCGGGAGACCGAGACGACCGTGGCCTTCCGGGACATCAACCCGCAGGCGCCGACGCACGTGCTCGTGATCCCCAAGGTGCATTACCCCGACGCCGCCTCCCTCGCCGCCGCCGAGCCGGTCATCACCGCCGACCTGCTGCGCGAGGCCGGGCAGATCGCCCTGGACGAGAAGATCACCGACCACGGCTACCGGATCGTCTTCAACACCGGGGCCGGCGCCGGCCAGACCGTCTTCCACGCCCACGCCCACCTCCTCGGCGGCCGCGGCCTCCAGTGGCCCCCCGGATAGACCGTGTCCGTACGCGAGTTCGTGGTGCTGGGCACCGCCAGCCAGGTGCCCACCCGCCACCGCAACCACAACGGCTACCTGCTGCGCTGGGACGGCGAGGGCATCCTCTTCGACCCGGGCGAGGGCACCCAGCGGCAGATGCTGCGGGCCGGCGTGGCCGCCCACGACATCAACCGGATCTGCGTCACCCACTTCCACGGTGACCACAGCCTCGGGCTCGCCGGGGTGATCCAGCGCATCAACCTCGACCAGGTCCCGCACCCCGTCACCGCGCACTACCCGGCCTCCGGGCAGAAGTTCTTCGACCGGCTGCGCTACGCCACCGCCTACCGGGAGACCGTCCCGCTCCTGGAGGAACCCGTCGCCGCGGACGGGACCTTGGCGCAGGGGCCCTCGTACGTCCTGGAGGCCCGGCTGCTCTCGCACCCCGTGGAGTCCTTCGGCTACCGGCTCACGGAGCCCGACGGGCGCCGCATGGTCCCCGAGCTGCTCGCGCGGCACGGGATCAAGGGGCCGGACGTGGGCCGGATCCAGCGCGAGGGGCAGCTCGACGGGGTCACGCTCGACGACGTCAGCGAGCACCGGCCCGGGCAGCGGTTCGCCTTCGTCATGGACACCCGGCTCTGCCCCGGCGTGGACGCGCTCGCCGAGGGCTGCGACATGCTGGTGATCGAGTCGACCTTCCTCGACGAGGACGGCCGACTGGCCGCCGACCACGGCCACCTGACGGTCGGCCAGGCCGCCCGGGTGGCGCGGGACGCGGGCGTACGGCACCTGGTGCTGACGCACTTCTCGCAGCGCTACACGGACCCCTCGGAGTTCGAACGCCAGGCGCGCGCCGCGGGCTTCGAAGGCGAACTCACGATCGCGGCGGACCTGCTGCGGGTCCCGCTCCCGAAGCGGCCCTGACGCCCTGGCGGGGCCGCCCTCAGCCCCGCCGGCGATTGAGGCGCGGGGTCCGGGGCGGAGCCCCGGGAAGGCGGCCCGCAGGCGCGTGCGGAGCGGAGCCGACGGGGACCTCGCCGGTGGCCCGGGCCGCAGGCCGCAGCGGCCGGGCACGGGCCGCCGGAGACAGCAGCAGCACCCGTTTCGGCAGCCGCCGCACCCGGATCTCCGCCACCTCCAGTTCCGCCGCCCCCACCCGGGGAACCGTCCCCGGAGGGGTCCCCGCTCCCGCCGCCAGCACCGCGGCCGGGGCTCCGCCGCGGCGGCGTACCGAGCCCGCGGTCAGCGGGCGGCCGCCCGCGTGCAGGGCGACGGCGGCCATCGGCCCGGCCACGGCCAGCAGCAGCCCGCCGAGTACCAGGCCCATGCCCGGGAAGCCCGCGCCCTCCGCGAGCAGGCTGCCGGTGACCGGCCCGCAGGCCACCCCGAGCGAGGAGGCGGAGCCCGCCAGCACCGCCCAGCGGCCGCGCGGGTCCAGGGCCGCGGCGAGGCCGATGGCGTAGGAGAGGACGACCGGGTAGAGCGCGTTCCACAGGATCTCCCCGGCCGCGAAGGTGCCCAGGCCCTGCGCCGAGGAGGAGAGGACCACGCAGCAGGCGATCAGCGCCGTGCCCGCGCCGATCGGGACGGCCCGGCCCAGGCGGGCGCCGAGCGCGGAGGCGGCCGCGACCCCGAGCAGGCCCGCGCCGAGCGCCGCGGCGAAGACCATGCCGAGGGTGACCTCCGACAGGCCCGCCTGCTGGGTGCCGATCCGGCCGCTGACCCCCCACAGGGCGTTCTGGGCCAGGGACCACAGCATCAGGCACCCCGCCAGGACCGCCCCGGCGCGCGGGTACGGGAGCCGCCCCGCGGGGACCCCGGCGACCGGGGCACCGCCGTGGCCGCCGAGACGGCCCGTGGCGGGCCAGGCCGCCGCAGCGAACAGGGCGATGGCGGCGAACGGCACCCCGTGGGGAAGCCCGCCGCCGCCGAGGCGCGGCAGCGTCAGGTACAGCGCGCCCGCGGCCGCCGAGACCGACAGCAGCCCGAGCGCGGAGGTGCGGTGCGGGTCGCGCTGCGCGGCGATCCCGGAGGCGGCCACGGCGGTCGCGGTGCCGGAGCCGAAACCGCCGACGACCGCGCCCGCCACCACCAGCGGCAGCAGCGTGGTCGCGGCGGCCGCGCCGTAGCCCACGACGGCGAGCAGCAGCCCGAGCCGGGCGAGCGGGCGCGGTCCGTGGCGCGGGATCCGCGACGCGAGGACGAAGCCCGCGGCGGCCGAGCCGAGCAGCAGGGCCGAGCCGATCAGGCCGGCCTGGGCGGGGCTCAGCGGCAGGTGGGCGTCGAGCCGTCCGACGAGGGTCGGCAGGAGGTACGGGGCGAGGTAACCGGCCGTGAAGAGGGCCACGAGGGGCCAGGCGGCGGGGGGCACGGAAGGCGGCCCGGAGGGCGGCGCAGGGGTGCGGTGGGGCACGGGTGTTCCTGGTGGTGCGTGGGGCGCCGCGGAGAGGGCGGGGCCCTTGTCTATCAACCGGGCGGAGTTGGGGAACAGGGGCTTCCGGGGGTGATGTGCGACACACTAGGTTTTGGGCCTGTCCGAGGCGGGCAGAGTTGGCAGCTTTCCACCGAAAACCCTGCCGCAGAAACGAACCTTCAGGACATCGGTCCGCGCACGCGAGAAAAACCGGGGAGTACACCGTGACCAGTCGGGACAGCCTCATCAGCCGCGACGCAGCAGTGGACCCGCTCGGTCCGCTGCGCGATCCCCAGGACCCGGCGTGCGACGTCTTCCTGACCGGCACGGTCTTCCTCGACATCATCTTCACGGGCCTCGACTCGGCGCCGGTGCGCGGCACGGAGTCCTGGGCGCGCGGCATGGGCTCCTCCCCGGGCGGCGTGGCCAACATGGCCACCGCCCTGGCCCGGCTCGGCCTGCACACCTCGCTGGCCGCGGCCTTCGGCGACGACCACTACGGCGAGTACTGCTGGGACGCGCTCGAACAGGGCGAGGGCATCGACCTGTCCATGTCGCGGACCGTCCCCGGCTGGCACAGCCCCGTCACGGTCTCGATGGCCTACGAGGGCGAGCGCACCATGGTCTCGCACGGCCACGAGGCGCCTCCCCCCGCGGGCCCCGGGCCCTTCCCGCAGTGCCCGCCCAGAGCCCGCGCGGCCGTGGCCTCGCTCGGGCCCGGACGGGGCGAACCGTGGATCGGGGAGGCCGCGCGGCGCGGCTCGCGGGTCTTCGCGGACGTCGGCTGGGACGAGAGCGGCCGCTGGGACCTGGGGGCCCTGGCCGACCTGGAGCACTGCGAGGCCTTCCTGCCGAACGCGGGCGAGGCGATGCGGTACACGCGGACCGAGTGCCCGCGGGCGGCCGCCCGGGCGCTGGCCGAGAAGGTGCCGATCGCGGTGGTGACGATGGGCGCGGAGGGCTCGTACGCGGTGGACGGGCGCACCGGGGAGACGGCGCACGCCCCGGGGATCGCGGTGGACGCGCTGGACCCGACGGGGGCGGGCGACGTGTACGTGGCGGGCTTCGTGACGGGCACCCTGGCGGGCTGGCCGCTGGCGGACCGCCTCGCCTTCGCGGGCCTGACGGCCGCGCTGTCGGTCCAGGAGTTCGGCGGCTCCCTGTCGGCCCCCGGCTGGCCGGAGGTGGCCCACTGGTGGCGGGCCGTCCCGGAGGGGCTGAGCGGCCGGTACGCCTTCCTGGACGCCCTGATCCCGCAGGCCCCGACCCCGCCCGCACGGCGCAGGGCGGTGCCGACGATCGGCTTCCGGCACTCCGCGTAGGCCCCGTCGCGGAGCGGGTGGGAAAACCCCTCGGGGAAGGCCCGGCGGAGACGTAGGCTTGGTAGTCCGGAGGTCGTCGATCGGCGAGGCCCCTCAGCGGGAGGTATGTGCAGGCCACAGTGCCGGCCCATGACTCAGACACCCACAGCCCACACCCCCGCGCCGGGGCAGGCGCGAGCCCACTTCACCGTTCCGGCCACGCACCCGATGGTGACGGTGCTCGGCTCGGGTGACGCCCTGTTGCGCGTGATCGAGAAGGCCTTTCCGAAGGCCGACATCCATGTTCGGGGCAATCAGGTCCGTGCGATCGGAGCGGCGGCGGAAGTCGCTCTGATCCAGCGCCTGTTCGACGAGATGATGCTGGTGCTCCGCACCGGGCAGCCGATGACGGAGGACGCAGTGGAACGCTCGATCGCGATGCTCAAGGCGAGCGGCAACGGCAAGGGCCCCGAGGAGACGCCCGCCGAGGTGCTCACGCAGAACATCCTCTCCAGCCGCGGCCGCACCATCCGACCCAAGACCCTCAACCAGAAGCGGTACGTCGACGCGATCGACAAGAACACGATCGTCTTCGGCATCGGCCCCGCCGGTACCGGAAAGACCTACCTGGCCATGGCCAAGGCGGTCCAGGCCCTGCAGTCCAAGCAGGTCAGCCGGATCATCCTGACCCGGCCCGCCGTCGAGGCGGGGGAGCGGCTCGGCTTCCTGCCGGGCACCCTCTTCGACAAGATCGACCCCTACCTGCGCCCGCTCTACGACGCGCTGCACGACATGCTCGACCCCGACTCGATCCCGCGGCTCATGGCCGCCGGGACCATCGAGGTCGCGCCGCTGGCGTACATGCGCGGCCGCACCCTCAATGACGCCTTCGTGGTCCTCGACGAGGCGCAGAACACGACCGCCGAGCAGATGAAGATGTTCCTGACCCGGCTCGGCTTCGACTCGAAGATCGTCGTCACCGGCGACATCACCCAGATCGACCTGCCGGGCGGCGCCAAGAGCGGTCTGCGCCAGGTGCAGGAGATCCTGGACGGGGTGCCGGACATCCACTTCTCGCGGCTCACGTCCGAGGATGTCGTCCGGCACAAGCTGGTCGGCCGTATCGTCGACGCGTACGAGAAGTACGACGACATCCAGGACGTCCAGCAGTCCCGGAACGGCTACCAGCGGAAGTAGAACCCAGCGCACCATGTCGATCGACGTCAACAACGAGTCCGGAACCGAGGTCGACGAGCAGGCGATCCTCGACATCGCCCGCTACGCGCTCACCCGGATGCGGATCCACCCGCTCTCCGAGCTCTCCGTCATCGTGATCGACGAGGAGGCGATGGAGCAGCTCCACATCCAGTGGATGGACCTTCCCGGACCCACCGACGTCATGTCCTTCCCGATGGACGAGCTGCGTCCGCCGGCGAAGGACGACGAGGAGCCCCCGCAGGGGCTCCTCGGCGACATCGTGCTCTGCCCCGAGGTGGCCAAGAAGCAGGGCGAGGACGCCCCGACGCAGCACTCCATGGACGAGGAGCTCCAGCTCCTGACCGTCCACGGGGTGCTGCACCTGCTCGGGTACGACCACGAGGAGCCCGACGAGAAGGCCGAGATGTTCGGCCTCCAGGCGGCCATCGTCGACGGCTGGCGCGGTGAGCGCGGCATGACGGGCCCGTCCCCGGCACCGACCGTCTCGTGAACGCCCCGCAACTGATTACCGGCGCGGTCCTGCTGGTGGTGGTGGCCTGGTTCGCGGCCTGCGCCGAGTCCGGGATCGCCCGCATCTCCAGCTTCCGCGCCGAGCAGGCCGTACGGGAGGGCCGGCGCGGCAGCGAGAAGCTCGCGCAGGTGGCCGGCGACCCCACCCGCTACCTCAATGTCGCCCTGCTGGTGCGGGTCACCTGCGAGATGGCGGCCGGGGTCCTCGTCACCTACGTCTGCCTCGACGAGTTCGGCGAGAACTGGACCGCGCTGCTCGTGGCCATCGGGGTCATGGTGCTGGTGTCCTTCGTCGCCGTGGGCGTGTCCCCGCGCACCATCGGCCGCCAGCACCCGCTGAACACCGCGACGGCCGCCGCGTACGTCCTCGTACCGCTGGCCCGGGTGATGGGGCCGATCCCGCAGCTGCTGATCCTCATCGGCAACGCGCTCACGCCCGGCAAGGGCTTCCGCAAGGGGCCGTTCGCCTCCGAGGCGGAGCTGCGCGCGATGGTGGACCTGGCGGAGAAGGAATCGCTGATCGAGGACGACGAGCGCCGGATGGTGCACCAGGTCTTCGAACTCGGCGACACCCTCGTGCGCGAGGTGATGGTGCCGCGCACCGACCTGGTCTGCATCGAGCGCTACAAGACGGTCCGTCAGGCGACCACGCTCGCGCTGCGGTCAGGATTCTCGCGCATCCCGGTGACCGGGGAGAACGAGGACGACATCGTCGGGATGGTCTACCTGAAGGACCTGGTCCGCAAGACCCACATCAGCCGGGGGGCGGAGTCCGACCTGGTCTCCACCGTCATACGCCCGGCGGTCTTCGTGCCGGACACCAAGAACGCGGGCGATCTGCTGCGCGAGATGCAGCAGGTGCGCAACCACGTGGCCGTCGTCATCGACGAGTACGGCGGCACGGCCGGCATCGTCACCATCGAGGACATCCTGGAAGAGATCGTCGGTGAGATCACCGACGAGTACGACCGGGAGCTCCCGCCGGTCGAGGAGCTGGGAGGGGACCGCTACCGGGTCACGGCCCGCCTCGACATCACCGACCTCGGTGAGCTGTTCAAGGTCGAGGCCTTCGACGACGAGGACGTGGAGACGGTCGGCGGGCTGCTGGCGAAGGCGCTGGGCCGGGTCCCGATCGCGGGCGCCTCGGCGCTGGTGGAGCTGCCCGACGGGCGTCCGCTGCGGCTGACGGCGGAATCGCCCGCGGGGCGGCGGAACAAGATCGTGACCGTGCTGGTGGAGCCGGTGCCCGGGGCAGAGGCCGGGGGCGAGGAGGGCGAATGACCCCGGGACAGGAGGCCGGATGACCCCGGACGAGCTGCGGGCCTTCTGCCTGGGCTTCAACGCGGCGGTGGAGGAGTTCCCGTTCACGCCGCAGACCTCGGTGTTCAAGGTGCTGGGGAAGGTGTTCGCGCTCACCGCGCTGGACGCCGAGCCGCTGAAGGTCAACCTCAAGTGCGAGCCGGAACAGGCCGTGCGGCTGCGCGAGCAGCACGCGGCGGTCGTGCCCGGCTACCACATGAACAAGCGGCACTGGAACACGGTGACGGCGGGCGGTCCGGACGGGCTGCCGGACGCGCTGGTCCGGGAGCTGGTGGAGGACTCGTACGACCTGGTGGTGGCGGGCCTGCCGAAGGCGGAGCGGCTGCGGCTCGACCGGCCGTGAACGGCGGGAGGGCGCCCCGGCGGGGTGGTTGCACCGGCCCGCCGGGGCGCTCCCTATGCTTTCGACCATGACCGACAGCACCGGGATCGACCCCGAGGACAGCAAGATCATCACGCTGGCGCGCAGCGCCCGGGCCCGCAACGGGGTGCCCGAGGGGGCGGCGGTGCGGGACGAGACGGGCCGTACCTACGTCGCCGGGACGGTGGAGCTCGACTCCCTGAAGCTGAGCGCGCTGCAGACCGCGGTCGCGATGGCCGTGGCGAGCGGGGCGCGGTCCCTGGAGGCCGCGGCCGTCGTCAGCGCCGCCGACGCCCCCGCCGAGGCGGACCGCGCGGCCGTGCGCGACCTCGGCGGCCCGGACACCCCGGTCCTGCTGGCGGCTCCGGACGGCACGCTCAAGTCGACGACCCCGGCGGGCTGACCGCCGGTCCTCACGCCACTGTCACCGGCCGGGGTGCGGACCCCGGCCGGCGGATCACCATCGCCATCAGCGCCGCCATCGCGCACAGCGCGCCCGAGGCGTACCAGACGACGTCGTACGAGCCGAAGGCATCGCGGGCCAGGCCGCCCAGGAAGGCCACCACCGCCGCGCCGACCTGGTGCGAGGCCAGCACCCAGCCGAAGACGATCGCGCTGTCCTCCCCGTAGTGCTCGCGGCACAGCGCGATGGTCGGGGGCACGGTCGCGACCCAGTCCAGGCCGTAGAAGACGATGAAGAAGATCAGCGGCGGCCGCACCGACGGGGCCAGCAGCATCGGCAGGAACAGCAGCGAGATCCCGCGCAGGGCGTAGTAGACGGCCAGCAGCCGGCGCGCCTCGAAGCGGTCGGTGAACCAGCCCGAGGCCACCGTGCCCACCACGTCGAACACCCCGATCACCGCGAGCAGTCCGGCGGCAGCCGTCACCGGCATGCCGTGGTCGTGGGCGGCCGGCACGAAGTGGGTGCGGACCAGGCCGTTGGTCGAGGCCCCGCAGATCGCGAAGGTGCCCGCCAGCAGCCAGAAGGGGCCGGTGCGCGCCGCCTTGAAGAGCACCGTCACCGCCCGCCGGGCCGCCCCGGGGGCGGGGGCGGGCTTGTCCGCGTACACGCCGCCGTAGGGGGCGAGCCCCAGGTCCGCCGGGTGGTCGCGCAGCAGCAGCCACACGAAGGGGACGACGGCCAGGGCGGACAGGGAGACCGTCACCGCCGCCGGGCGCCAGCCGTGGTGCTCCACCAGCCAGGACAGCAGCGGCAGGAAGACCAGCTGGCCGGAGGCCCCGGCCGCGGTGAGGATGCCGGTGACCAGTCCGCGCCGGGCGGTGAACCAGCGGTTGGTCACGGTCGCCGCGAAGGCCATCGCCATCGAGCCGCTGCCCAGGCCCATCAGGACCCCCCAGAACAGCACCAGCTGCCAGGGCGCGGTCATCCACACCGTGGCCAACGAGCCGCCGGCTATGACGCTCAGGGCCAGCGCCACGACCCGGCGGACGCCGAAGCGGTCCATCAGGGCCGCGGCGAAGGGCGCGGTGAGCCCGTACAGCGCGAGGTTGACCGAGACGGCGAAGGCGATCGTGCCGCGCGACCAGTCGAACTCCTCGTGCAGGGGCTCGATGAGCAGGCCGGGCAGGGAGGCGAAGCCCGCGGCGCCGATGATCGTCACGAAGGCGACGGCAGCGACGGACCAGGCGCGGTGGATCCGTCCGCCCGGGCGCGGGGCGGGCGCAGGGGGCGGGGTGGAGGCGGGACGGGAGGCTGTCTGGGTCACGCCGCAAGCCTCCGGCCTGCGGGACCCGTACGACAGTGGCCTGACTGTCATGCTTCGCTATGATCGGGCCATGGAGTCGTCAGCGGGTCCGCACCGCGTCGTCGTACTCGCCCTCGCCGGGCTGCTGCCCTTCGAGCTCGGCATCCCGCACCGGATCTTCGGCCGGGCCAAGGATCCGGCCGGGCGCCCTCTGTACACGATCCTGACCTGCGGGCTCGCCCCCGGTCCGGTGCGCACGGACGCCGACTTCGCCGTCCACGTCGAGCACGGCCCGGAGCTGCTGGCCACCGCGGACACGGTCGTGGTGCCCGCCTCGTACGAGCTCGGTCCGGCCTACGAGGAAGGCAGGCTGAGCGGGGAACTCGCGGCGGCCCTCGCGCACATCCGGCCCGGCACGCGGCTCGTCTCCATCTGCACGGGCGGCTACGTACTGGCCGCCGCGGGATACCTGAACGGCCGCCGGGCCACCACGCACTGGGCCTCCGCCGAGCACTTCCAGCGGCTCTTCCCGGAAGTACGGGTGGATCCGGGCGTGCTCTACACCGACGACGGCGACGTGCTGACCTCCGCAGGGGTCGCCGCGGGCATCGACCTGTGCCTGCACATCGTGCGCCGCGACCACGGCGCTGCCGTCGCGAACGAGGTGGCCCGGCGGACCGTCGTACCGCCGCACCGGGACGGCGGGCAGGCCCAGTTCATCGAGCGCCCGGTGCCGGAGCCGCAGCTCGCCAGCACCACGGCGGCCCGCGCGTGGGTACTGGACCGGCTGCACGAGCCGCTGCGCCTGACCGACCTGGCCCGCCAGGAGGCCGTGTCGGTACGGACCTTCACGCGCCGCTTCCGCGAGGAGTCCGGGGTCAGCCCCGGCCAGTGGATCGTCGGGCAGCGGGTGGAGCGGGCCCGGCGGCTGCTGGAGCGGACGGACCTGCCGATGGAACAGGTGGCGCGGGAGACCGGCTTCGGGACGGCGCAATCCCTGCGCAAGCACGTGCAGGCGGCGCTGGGGGTGAGCCCGACGGCCTACCGGCGCACCTTCCGCGACGGCGCGGGCGGCGGGCCCGGTCCGCACACCCTGCCATCTCCTGATGGGCCATCAGACGGTGCCGGGCCCGTCCATTGACTTCTCCCGCCGCCCGCTCGTGAATGGCCCCCTGTCGGGGCGGAACCCAGGGGGCGGGCAGTGCGAAGAGGCGCGCGCAGCAGGAGATGGTCGGCGGCCGTCGGCATGGCCGTGCTCGCGGCGGCCACCGGGGGAGTGCTGAGCCCGCCCGCCGCCGCCGAGGGGGAGCCGCCCCCGGGGCAGCTGCCGGGCCAGGTGACCTTCCCGACGCACTGCCTGCCGCCCCAGGAAGCCGGACTCCCGCCCGCCGAGGGGCCGAGCACCGCCCGGATCACCGTCGACGACCCGGCGCCCCGGGTCGGTGACACCGTCACCGTGACCTACCGGCTGACCGCCACCCCCGCCGTGGCACCCCTGGTTCAAAGCGTGGTCGCCGGCGAACTCCCCGCCGACGTGCTGACCCCGACCGGGCGGATCCTGCTGGCGGGAGCGCAGAGCGGCGAGGTCACGGTCGTCGGGGCCGAGCGCAGCGGTCCGGTCCGCGAGGGCGAGCCCCTGCCCGCCGTCACCATGACCGGCACCTTCACCGTCACCGCGCCCGGTGAGATCACCCTGGCTCCGGGCGGCTACACCCTGCACACCAGCCCCCTCCTGGACCTGGACACCGTCTGCACCCCCGCGGCGCCGTCCGCCGCACCCGTCTCCGAACGCCTCACCGCCACCCCGCTGCCCACGGCCAACCTGCGCAGCGTCTCCCTCGCCGCGGCCCACGGCGCGCCCGGCGCCGAGGTCGAGGTGACCGGCGCGGGCTTCGTCCCCGGCGCGGCCGTGACGGTCGCCGGGCGGGCCGGCGCCGCCGAGACGGCCGACCGGGTGGCCGCCACGGCCGACGGACTGGGCGTGGTCCGGGCCGCGCTGCCGGTCAGGGACCGGACCACCACCGCGGTGGTCGCCTACGAGGGCCCGGCCTGGTCGGCCGGGCACGGCTCCGGCCCGGCCGCGTACACGGTCACCGAGGCCGCCCCGCCGCAGCCGGGCACTCAGAAGGTGACCGCCACCGTCGAGCCGGGAGCCCTGGCCATGACCCAGAACGGCGAGGAGATCGCCCTGGGCGCCGTCCCGTACGGAGAGGGCGGCGCCGCCCCCGGCAGGATCGCCACCGTCACGGTGAAGGACGCCCGCGGCGGCCCGGCCGGCTGGTCCCTCACCGGCAAGGTCAGCGACTTCACGGGGCCGGGCGGGGTCCGCATCCCGGGCGCGGCCCTGTCCTGGACCCCGTCGTGCGCGGCGGCGGCCGGCAGCCCGAGCCCCTGTACGCCGGGCAGCGCGGGCACGGTCGGCCCGGACGGGGCGGTGCTGGCCTCCGCCCCGGACGCACCGCTGGCCGGCGGCACCTTCACGGTCGACGCGACGGTCGCCCTCCAGGTGCCGCCGTACACCCCGCCGGGGGCGTACGCGGCGGTGCTGACGCTGACCCTGTCGTGACGGGCCGCGTGCCGCCGCTGCGCGGGGCCCTTCCCCCACCCCGCCCCTTCCCGAAACCGGGCTCGGCCCGGACCCGCGCCTCAAACGCCGGCGGGGCTGAAAGATCAGCGGTTGCCCTGCTGGCGCGGGCGCTGCTGTTCGTCGCCGCCGCGCTGGCCGCCGTATGGCTCGGCCCCGCCGGGACGGCCGCGGCCGCGGACAACGGCCAGTGGTCCGTGCTGCCCGCCGCCGACACCGCCCGGCAGCGGCCGTACTTCTACCTCGCCGCCGCGCCCGGGCAGGCCGTCACCGACGCCGTGACCGTCACCAACCGCACCGACCGGCCCCGCACCTTCCGGCTGTACGCCGCCGACGCCTACAACACCGCCCGCGACGGCGGCTTCGCCGTGCGCGGCCCCGACGAGCCGCGGCGCACCACGGGTGCGTGGGCGCGGCTCGCCCAGGAGCGGGTCACCGTACCGGCCGGGGGGTCGGTGAGCGTCGCCTTCACCCTGACCGTGCCCGGCCGGGCCGAGCCCGGGGACCATCCCGGCGCCGTCGTGGCCCTGGAGGACCGGCCCGCCGACGCCACCGCCCAGGGGATCGGCGTGCGGCAGGCCGTCGCCGCCCGGCTCTACCTGCAGGTGACCGGTCCCACCGCCCCCGCCCTCGCCGTCCGCGAGGTCACCGTCAGCCGGCGCGGCGCGGCCGCGGAGGTCTCGTACACGCTCCACAACCTCGGCAACGTCACCCTCCGCCCGCGCGCCGCCCTCACCGCCTCCGGCGCCCTCGGCCGCCCGCTGGCCGGCCGCGGGCTCGCCGGGCTGCCGGCCGAACTGCTCCCGGGCCAGGAGGTCCGGCTCAGCACCCGCTGGGAGGACCCGCCCGCACTGGAAGCTGCCCGGGTCACGGTGCGCGCGCGGGCGGACGGAACCACAGCTCAGGGGGGTGCCACCTACGCCCGCCGGCCCTTCCTCGGCACCTGGCTGGCGGGCCTGTCCGCGCTCGCCGCGGTGGCCTGGTCGGCGCTGGGAGCCGCATCGGGGAGAATGGCCCGTATGAGCGATCGTTCCCCCGAGTCCACCAGCCCGCACCGTGCGGGCTTCGCCTGCTTCGTCGGCCGCCCCAACGCAGGGAAGTCGACCCTCACCAACGCACTCGTGGGTACCAAGGTCGCGATCACCTCCAACCGGCCGCAGACCACCCGCCACACCGTCCGCGGCATCGTGCACCGCCCCGACGCGCAGCTCGTCCTCGTCGACACGCCCGGCCTGCACAAGCCGCGCACCCTCCTCGGCGAGCGCCTCAACGACGTGGTGCGTGCGACCTGGTCCGAGGTCGACGTCATCGGCTTCTGCCTGCCGGCCGACCAGAAGCTCGGCCCCGGCGACAAGTTCATCGCCAAGGAGCTCGCGGGGATCAAGAAGACCCCCAAGATCGCCATCATCACCAAGACCGACCTGGTCGAGTCCAAGCAGGTGGGCGAGCAGCTCATCGCCGTCCACCAGCTCGCCGAGGAGCTGGGCTTCCAGTGGGCCGAGATCGTCCCCGTCTCGGCGGTCGGCGACAGCCAGGTGAAGCTGCTGGCCGACCTGATCGCGCCGCTGCTGCCGGAGAGCCCGCCGCTGTACCCGGAGGGCGACCTCACCGACGAGCCCGAGATGGTGATGGTCGCGGAACTGATCCGCGAGGCCGCGCTGGAAGGCGTACGGGACGAGCTCCCGCACTCCATCGCCGTGGTCGTCGAGGAGATGATCCCGCGCGAGAACCGCCCGGCCGACCGGCCGCTGCTGGACATCCACGCGAACGTCTACATCGAGCGGCCGAGCCAGAAGGGCATCATCATCGGCCCGAAGGGCGCCCGCCTGAAGGAGGTCGGGATGAAGTCGCGCAAGCACATCGAGGCGCTGCTCGGGACCCCGGTCTTCCTGGACCTCCACGTGAAGGTGGCCAAGGACTGGCAGCGCGACCCCAAGCAGCTGCGCAAGCTCGGTTTCTGATCGTCCGACTCCGGACTCCGTCCGGCGGTGCTGCGGTCCAGGGAGTGTCGTCAAAGTGGCGTCGGCCGCCCGTAGGGCGGTGCTGGTGGGGTCTGGTGCGTGCGATCGCAAGGCGGAGGAGGGAGTCGATGCGGA